>JAYUIX010000078.1:0-6870 GCA_043765635.1 Sphingomonadales bacterium | reverse complement strand
CACTAGACCCGAAGGTCTCGTTCGACTTGCATGTGTTAGGCATGCCGCCAGCGTTCGTTCTGAGCCAGGATCAAACTCTCAAGTTTGATGTTCGATTGGCAAAAGGTGGAATTCCCTCAGCCAAACGCTCATTTTAAGGAGCCGTTCCTGCACATTTATTTGCAATGCCGAAACATCACAAATCTATTACGTATGGATACGTGAATAGGACATATAGGAACGGTTAATTTACTACAGGTTGCTGGCACCTTAAAACTGCCAGACCTGGAGCCGCCGCCCACATGTCCCTTCATCTAAAAAATCACAATGTCAAAGAGCGCAAAACGTCGACGCCATGTCCTACCTCGTTTGACCGAAGTGACCGGGCGCCTGAAATGTTGCGGAAGCGGTGAGAAGCTCAAGGCCTCATCGCCGCGACAAAAGGGGCACTAGACGCGCCGTTCTGAGTCGTCAACACCAATTTTGCAATTTTATTTCAATGGTTCATCGCTAGGGAGTGTCTGTGTCCTTTTTATGTATCGGTAAGCGTTACCCGTGACCCCAATGAGCAAGCCCGACGAAGCAGAATTCAAAACCCGCGTGCGAAGCGCCGTGTTTTGGCGTTCTGGCAGCCAGATTGTTGCCCAAATGGTAATGTGGGGAGCGACGATTATCGTCGTCCGTTTGCTTGATCCAAGCGATTATGGCCTATTCGCTATGACGCAGGTGATCCTCGTTCTCTTTAACTTTTTGAATGGTGACAGCTTCTCAAGTTCGCTGATTCAGGCCGAATCGGTTGATAGAAAGCGAATCGCGCAAGTCTTCGGAATGTTGCTTCTCTCCAACGGTTGCCTTGCGATCGCACAGATTGTCGCTGCACCGCTTGCTGCCGCTTATTTTCGCCAGCCCATTATCACTGATATGCTCCGCACCCAAGCGCTGCTGTATTTGGCAACACCGTTTATTTCGCTGCCATCCGCACTGCTTGCGCGCGGGCTTGACTTCCGCAAGCAAGCCGCTGCCAATATGGCTGGCGCATTGGCTGGCGCAGTCACTGCACTTACTTGTGCCGAATTGGGCTACGGCGTCTGGACGCTCGTTTATGCGCCTATCGCGCTGTTCGGCACACGCGCAATCGGGCTGACCTATGCCGCGCGGCTGCTGGTTTGGCCGAGCTTCAATTTTGCAGGTGCGAGCCATATGTTTAGATTCGGTGGCGCGCTACTGATCTGCCAAATGTTATGGATCATCCAAAGCCAGTCGGACATTTTCATTGCTGGACGCGTGTTTGATCCGCATCATCTTGGGCTTTATGCCGAGGCGCTGTTTGTAACGCTGATTTTCACCGGCAAATTCATTCCCCCGCTGAATGAAGTTGCATTTCCCGCTTATGCCAACCTTGCGAAGGAAGGCGGGCATATTGGGACAGCGTTTATCACCTCTGCGCGGCTAACGATGTTTGTTGCCCTCCCGCTGTATCTAGGGCTGGCGATTGTTGCAGAGCCAATGGTGGCGACACTGTTTGGTAAAAAGTGGCTCGAAATGGCACCGCTTGTCTCGGGATTGGCGCTAGCGATGCCATTTTTTGCGCTGCAAATCCTCTGTTCGCCTGCCACTAATGCGCTGGGCAAATCACGCATATACTTACGGAGCAGTATCAGCGGGGCAATCATCATGCCAATTGCATTTAGCATTGGCTTGCAGTGGGGCATGCAGGGTCTGGTACACGCATGGCAAATCGCGGCGCCACTGCTTTTGACAGTTACGCTTGCGCTCACGTTGCCAGAAATTGGTGCAGACTGGCGCAAATTAGTTTCAGCACTTGTGCCTTCCATTATAGCATCAGGGGCAATGGCATTAATGGTTTACATCGCCTCACGCTTTACCAGCAGTCTGGCTGCCCCGACTGAGCTTGCAATTCTCGTTACATTTGGGGTGCTTTGCTACCTCGGCTTGCTCTGGACTTTTTCACGACGCGCGCTTGAGCAGGTTATTGATCTGGTATTTCGCCGTAAAATTGCGGTTCTCTGAAGCGCTTTAACTACTCTGAATATATTCGCGCAGTGACGCTGCCTCGGCTTCAATCCGGTCAATCCGGTATTTGACAATATCGCCAATTGAGACAAACCCGATCAGTTTCCCCCCATCAAGCACGGGCAAATGGCGTATGCGCCGCATAGTCATCAGCGACAGCGAATCGATTGCGCCTTCATCAGGGCCAACGGTAATCGCCGGGGTAATCATCACCTCGGCCACTTTTTTTGCCAATATAGCCGGCCCTTCTCGCGACAAACCGTAAACCACATCACGTTCAGAGAAAATGCCGCGCACTTCACCGTCATCAACTACCGGAAGCGCGCCAATCCGCCGTTCGGAGAGCAGTGCCACCGCATCAGCTACGCTTGCGCCGCTTGGTATGGAAATTACGTCATGTTCGCGTGATTGGAGAATTGCCTTTATTGTCATCGTCTGGCCCTCCTATTAATAAATGCATCTTGCTGAATTTATGGCATGGGTACAAGGAAAAGTATGAACATTCCTCAGAGCCAACTCGAAAACCCTGAATATGCGGCCTTTGCATGGGATCGTTATAAGCGGTTGATGTGGTGGATGGTGCTTGCCTCAACGCTTGCGACGGTTGGCGGGCTTGGCGCACTATGGATTATGGCGGGGCCGATTCCTTGGCCGATGATGCTGTTTACCGCGCTTGGCATTTTTTTCTCTGTGTTACTCGCTGCTGTACTGATGGGCTTGGTGTTCCTCAGCGCAGGCAGTGGCCATGATGACGTGATTGCCGATCCCTTCGCTGAACTTGCTGACAAATGACGGCGCCGCGCGAACCCGTATTGCGAATCGTGCCGCAACGCAGCGATATCAATTCAAACGGCCATATCTTCGGCGGCTGGGTGCTCGCGCAAATGGATATCGCGGGCGGTATCGTCGCTGGTCAAGTTGCTGACGGCCCCTGCGCGACGGTAGCCATTGAAGCGATGAAATTCATTCAGCCAATTCTCGTGCGCGATATCATCTCAGTCTATGCTGAAGTCGCGCGACGCGGACGCACATCAGTCGCGATCAAGATCGAAGTTGTAGCAACTCGTGATCGCGGGGCGACAAATGTTAGCGTGACCGAGGGAATATTTACCTTCGTCGCGCTTGATGATGAGGCACGACCAAGAGTGTTGCCGGGTTAGTCGGGAGCCCCCTGCCCCATCAACGCTTCTATCGCGTTAGTCACCTCGGCTATATCGGCCATTCCGTCCACTTTACGGACGAGTCCGCGCGCTTCGTAGATTGGCAGGATTGGCGCAGTCTTGCCGCGATACTCGGTCATGCGCGTCCGCACCGATTCTTCATTGTCATCAGCGCGGCGTTTGAATTCGCTTGATCCGCAATTGTCGCAAACCCCGGCCATCGCAGGCTGCTTGAATTTGTCGTGATAACCTTCGTTGCACTTGGCACAGTTATATCGCCCGGTGATTCGCTCAACCAGCGCATCTTCATCAACCACCAGCTCAATCACATGATCCAGTGTGCGGTTGCGCGATTTAAGTATCTCATCAAGCGAAAGCGCCTGTGCCGCAGTGCGCGGGTAACCATCGAAGATTACCCCTGTTTCGGGGGCAAGTGCATCAAGCGCTTCACCGATCAGGCCCGAGACAATTTCATCCGAAACCAGCCCGCCACTATCCATGATTGCCTTGGCCTGAAGCCCGGTCGGCGTTCCCGCCCTCACTGCCGCGCGCAGCATATCGCCCGTCGAAAGTTGCACCATCGCATAGTCATCAACCAAGCGCGCGGCCTGCGTGCCCTTGCCAGCCCCCGGTGGCCCCAACAAAATGATATTCATGCGCGCCCTTCCCCAGGGTTTTGCCAAGGTTTAGCGGCGTGTGATGCCACCCTTCAGCTTTGATTTTTTGATAAGGTCACCGTATTGGTGCGCCAGCAAGTGGCTCTGAATTTGGGTCACTGTGTCAATCGTGACATTGACCACGATGAGCAGGCTAGTGCCACCAAGATAGAATGGAATGCCAAGCGCAGACACAAGATATTCGGGCACGAGACAGATGAAGGTCAGATAAGCCGCACCAAGCACAGTGATCCGCGTCAGGACATAATCGAGATAATCTGCGGTGTTCTTGCCCGGACGAATGCCCGGGATGAAGCCACCGTAACGCTTAAGATTGTCCGCCGTTTCTTCAGGGTTGAACACTACCGCTGTATAGAAAAAGCAAAAGAAAATGATCCCCGCAGCATAGAGCGCCATGAACAAGGGCGAACCGTGTTGAAGGTTGGTCGTGATGCCAAGCACGATATCGCCCCAGACGCTCTCACCCGTGGCACCCTGCCCGGCAAATTGCGTAAGCGTGAGCGGCATGAGCAGCAGCGAGGACGCAAAAATTGGCGGAATGACGTTGGCAGTGTTGATCTTCAAAGGCAGGAAGCTCTTATCCGATTGCACCATCCCACGCGCGGATTGGCGCTTTGGATATTGGATCAGTACGCGGCGCTGCGCTCGTTCCATAAAGCAAATGAATGCGATCAGGCCAAGCACGAGAATAAGAATACCAAGGATCAGCAGTGGTGACATCGTGCCCGAACGCCCGCCTTCAAACACATTGACCAGTGCGGATGGCAACTGCGACACGATCCCCGCCATAACGATCAGCGAGATACCGTTACCGATACCCCGGCTAGTGATCTGCTCACCAAGCCACATCAGGAACAACGTCCCGCCAACGAGAGCGATAACGCAGGCAACGCGGAACAGCATTCCGGGTTCAACTACCGCTGACGTTCCGGTTTGTGCGCCCCAGCCTTCAAGCCCGACTGCAATGAAATAGCCCTGAATAATCGTCAGGAATACCGTGCCATAGCGCGTATATTGATTGAGCTTTTTGCGTCCGCTCTCGCCCTCTTTTTTGAGCGCAGCAAGCGTTGGATTAAGCGATGTCGCAAGCTGGATCACGATCGACGCCGTAATATAGGGCATTACGCCCAGCGCGATCAGGCTCATCCGCTCAAGCGCGCCGCCCGAAAACATATTGAAGAAATCGAGGACGCCGCCTTTGGTGGTCTCAAACTGCGCCTGAAGCGCAATCGGATCGATACCGGGGAGCGGCACATGGCTCAGCAAGCGAAAGATAATTAGCGCGCCAAGCGTAAACCAGATGCGTTTTTTGAGGTCAGTCGCCTGCGAAAAATTCGACAGGCTAAGGCTTGCAGACATTTGATCAGCGGATGATGCCATTGCGAAAATTAGACCCCAAAAGAGAAAGGCGGCGAAACGGCTGTTAGCCCCTCGCCGCCTCTATATAATGAATGATTGCGATATTGAAAGGCTGTGCCATCCTAACCGCGATCATACGAAGCGTTAGGCTTTAATCTTGTTGACCGTGCGGTGCTTGGCCTTCGCCTTGTCGGCCGCTGCAACCACTTCGATCACTTCAACCGAACCGCCAGCGGCTTCAACTGCTGCCTTGGCACCCGCCGAAACGCCCGCCACCAAAAACTTAAGCTTGGCCGAAAACGTGCCCTTGCCAAGCAAACGAACGCCGTCTTTGCCGCCGCGTGCAACGCCAGCGGACTTAAGCACAGCATGATCAATCACAGCCTTGGTATCGAGCTTACCGCCATCAACCAGCTTTTGAATCATGCCGAGATTGACCTCTGAATAATCCTTGCCGAAAATATTATTAAAGCCGCGCTTTGGCAGACGCATGTGGAGCGGCATCTGGCCACCTTCAAAGCCGTTGATCGACACACCTGAGCGTGACGTCTGGCCCTTTTGGCCACGACCTGAGGTCTTGCCTTTGCCCGAACCGATACCCCGGCCTACGCGCATGCGTGATTTACGTGCACCATCATTATCGCGGATTTCATTCAGTTTCATGTCTTGCACTCGCTTTCGCTTTGTTCGCGCTAAATTGGAAGGCTAGTCGATTACCTGCACCATGTGGCGCACGGCACGGATCATGCCGCGTACCTCGGGGCTGTCCTCAAGTTCACGCACCTTGTGCATTTTGTTGAGGCCAAGCCCGATGAGCGTCCCACGCTGATCCTTGGTGCGACGAATTGGTGATCCGGTTTGCTTGATTTTGATTTTGGCCATGTCGTTTACTCCACAACCGCCGCAGCGTCGGCTTCGGCCTCGGCTGAGCTTACGCCACTACGGCCCAGCAGATCGGCAATTTTCTTGCCGCGACGCTGCGCCACTGATTTCGGACTGGTTTGTTCACCAAGCGCTTCAAAGGTCGCCCGGATCATGTTGTACGGATTTGATGTGCCGGTTGATTTGGTCACAACGTCAGCAACGCCGAGGCTTTCAAACACAGCGCGCATCGGGCCGCCCGCGATGATGCCAGTCCCTTGCGGGGCTGAACGCAGATGGACAAGTCCAGCACCGAAATGGCCGGTCCCGTCATGGTGCAGTGTGCGGCCTTCACGAAGCGGAACGCGCACCATCGCCTTTTTGGCGGCAGCGGTTGCCTTCTGAATCGCCTCAGGCACTTCGCGCGCCTTGCCGTGGCCAAAGCCTGCGCGGCCCTTCCCATCACCGACCACGACGAGTGCGGCAAAGCCGAAACGCTTACCACCCTTCACGGTTTTCGAAACGCGGTTGATGTGGACGAGCTTTTCGATCAGCTCTTCGCCACCATCATCGTTGCCAGGGCCACCGCGCTTGTCATCACGGCGACCACGGTTACCATCACGGCCACCGCCGCTGCGATTGCCGCCACCGGGGCCACCGCCGCGTCCACCGCGTGGCCCACGTGGGCCGCGAGCCGCTTCGCCCTCAGGAGCGGAAGCGGGAGCAGCGGCCGGAGCGCCTGCCTGAATTTCGGTTTCGTCAGCCATCGATTAAAACTCCAATCCGCCTTCGCGGGCCCC
>JAYUIX010000077.1:0-29023 GCA_043765635.1 Sphingomonadales bacterium | reverse complement strand
CTGCCCGAGTCGGATGTGCGTGATGAGTATCGCAATTCAGGCCAATGGATCGCGCGCTGAGCCTTTGATTTTCATAAAGAACGTCTGCTTCCAACATGCATGCAAGGGGGGAGGCGCATGTTCGAAGCAGACGCTGAGTCTACGACCCGAGGATCTAGCCTCTGTCGTATTTATACATAGGTTTTTTGCGAGTCACAAGCGATTCGGATCAAAGTGTCGCAATAAGGGTTCGATTGGCCGCAGGAGACAGTCATCTTTCTCCTTACAATATTTACTTCAGGCTGACGAAACACCCAATCCCTCTTGCCCTTCCCGAACAGATATGGAACAGCCTGTTTATGCTTACTCACATTTCGGTTCGCGGCGCGCGCGAGCATAATCTTAAAGGCGTGGATGTTGATATTCCGCGTGATACGCTGACCGTGATTACCGGATTGAGCGGATCGGGCAAGTCCAGCCTTGCGTTCGATACAATCTATGCTGAGGGGCAGCGGCGGTATGTTGAGTCGCTCTCGGCCTATGCGCGGCAGTTTTTGGAGATGATGCAAAAGCCCGATGTCGATCATATCGACGGCCTATCCCCCGCGATCAGCATTGAACAAAAAACCACCAGCCGCAATCCGCGCTCAACCGTGGCGACGGTCACTGAAATTTACGATTACATGCGGCTGTTATGGGCGCGCGTCGGCGTGCCTTATTCGCCAGCGACTGGCCTGCCGATCAGCGCGCAAACTGTCAGCCAGATGGTTGATCGGATCATGGCATTGCCTGAAGGAACGCGGCTGTTTTTGCTTGCTCCAGTGGTGCGTGGGCGCAAGGGCGAATACCGCAAGGAACTGGCCGAGTGGCAGAGGGCCGGCTTTACCCGTGTCCGCATAGACGGGCAGTTTTACGATATCGAAGATGCTCCGGCGCTCGACAAGAAATATAAGCATGACGTTGAGGTGGTGGTTGACCGTATCGTCGTGCGTGAAGGGATCGCAGCACGACTGGCGGACTCGTTTGAGCAAGCGCTCAAGCTTGCCGAGGGGCTGGCCTATGTCGACCCAGCCGATGCACCAGAAACAGCGACTGATGAAAAGGCTGTACTAGGCGACAACGCTCCCCCCGGACGCATCATTTTCTCTGAAAAATTCGCCTGCCCAGTCTCCGGCTTCACGATTGCCGAAATCGAGCCGCGCTTGTTCAGTTTTAATGCGCCGCAGGGCGCGTGTCCGGCGTGTGATGGGCTTGGTGAGAAACTTTATTTCGATCCCGATCTTGTTGTCCCGAACCATGATCTGAGCATCAAGAAGGGCGCGATTTTCCCTTGGGCAAAATCAAACCCGCCCTCGCCTTACTATATGCAAGTGCTTAGCTCGCTCGCGCGGCATTACGAATTTAGCATGGATACGCCGTGGAAGGATTTGGGCTGGGAGGTTCAGCAAGTAATTCTCGACGGCTCTGGCGGCGAAATCATCCGGCTGACGTTTCAGGATGGCCGCAAAAGCTATGACGTGCAGAAGACGTTCAACGGCGTCATCGGCAACCTCAATCGGCGGATGCTCCAAACCGAAAGCGCGTGGATGCGTGAGGAGCTGGCCAAATATCAAAGTGCTGCGCCGTGTGAAGTCTGCGGCGGCGCGCGGCTGCGGCCAGAGGCGCGCGCTGTCAAGATTGCGGGCGAGGATATCAGCATTTCTACCCGGCGCAGCGTGGTTGATGCGCTTGGCTGGTTCAGTACGCTGGAGGAAAAGCTGACCGGCCAGCAGGCGCAAATTGCCAAGGCGATCCTCAAGGAAATCAATGAACGGCTTGGCTTTCTCAACAATGTCGGGCTAGATTATCTCAATCTTGACCGGACGAGCGGCACGCTGAGCGGTGGCGAAAGTCAGCGCATCCGGCTCGCCTCGCAAATTGGTTCGGGGCTTTCGGGTGTTCTGTATGTGCTTGATGAACCAAGCATCGGCCTCCATCAGAAAGACAATGACCGTCTGCTGATCACGCTCAAGCGGCTCCGTGATCTCGGCAATACGGTTATCGTGGTTGAACATGATGAGGATGCGATCCGCACTGCGGACTATATTATTGATATGGGGCCGGGGGCTGGCGTTCACGGCGGGACGATTGTGGCGCAGGGACAGCTTGCCGACATAGAGGCGGCGGAAGGCAGCCTGACCGCTGATTATATGACGGGACGGCGCAGCATCCCGGTGAATGCCAAGCGTCGCAAGGGCTCGGGCAAGAAATTGACCGTGAAGGGCGCAACCGCGAACAACCTCCAGAATGTCACCGCAAGCATCCCGCTTGGCACTTTCACTTGCATTACGGGCGTTTCGGGAAGCGGCAAATCAAGCTTCACCATTGATACGCTATATGCCGCCGCCGCGCGCACGCTAAATGGCGCGCGGATGCAGGCGGGCAAACATGAAAAAATCGAAGGGCTGCAATTTCTCGATAAGGTGATCGACATTGATCAATCACCGATTGGGCGAACTCCGCGTTCTAATCCAGCTACTTACACCGGATGTTTCACAAATATTCGAGATTGGTTTGCGGGCCTGCCTGAAAGCGGCGCGCGCGGGTATAAGCCGGGACGGTTCAGCTTTAACGTCAAGGGCGGGCGCTGTGAGGCGTGTAGCGGAGATGGGCTGATCAAGATCGAAATGCACTTCCTGCCCGATGTCTATGTTACCTGTGAACAGTGTAAAGGTGCGCGCTATAACCGCGAGACTTTGGAGGTGAAGTTCAAGGGCAAATCAATCGCCGACGTGCTTGATATGACGATTGAGGATAGTCTCGAATTCTTCAAGGCGGTGCCGCCAATCCGCGATAAAATGGCGATGCTTGCTGAGGTTGGGCTTGGCTATGTCAAGGTTGGCCAATCGGCGACGACGCTTTCGGGCGGTGAGGCGCAACGGGTCAAACTCGCCAAGGAACTCAGCCGACGCGCGACCGGGCAAACGCTTTATATTCTCGATGAGCCGACGACTGGCCTCCATTTCGAGGATGTCCGCAAGCTGATGGAGGTTCTCCACGCATTGGTCGAACATGGCAATAGCGTTGTCGTGATTGAGCATAATCTCGACGTGATCAAAACCGCCGACTGGATCATTGATTTAGGGCCGGAGGGGGGTGTCAAAGGCGGCGAAATTGTCGCTGAAGGCACGCCCGAGGACGTCGTAAAGGAGCCGCGCAGCTACACAGGGCATTACCTGAAGGGCGTGCTGGCAAAGTCAGTCGCGGTTGAGGCAGTGTCAGTTGCGAAAGGGCGGAAGAAGAAGGCGTGAGCGCGTACCGCCCCCAATTCGAAGCCGCGCTCCGCCTCTTTGCGCGAGTAAGCGAGGCGATGAAGGCCCGGGGGTTTGATGCGCCCATCCTTGTCGGCGGCGCGGCAGTCGAGATTTACTCGCTGAGTGCGATCAGCACGGGTGATTTCGATATCAGCACCGGGCGGCAAATTGAATTTGAAGAGGAACTTCAAAAAGTCGGTTTCGTGCGCCCAAGCGGCCCCGGCGTCGCGACGCGCGGCTGGATTCATCCAGATTTGCAATTAGGCTTTGAAGTTGTGTCTGGATCATTGCTCGACGGTATGGCGGATCGCGAACGCGTGCGGATGCTTGATTTCGCGCCAGACGGTGAAGTGTCAGTCATATCTGTGGAGGATATGATTGCTGATCGTATGGGCCAATACGCATCAGGAACCGCGCGTGAAATGCGCGAGCAAGCGCGGCGATTGTTCATCCTTCACGCTGACGCAGATATCGACTATATGGAACAGCGTATTCGTTATGAAAGTGCGGGTGATTATGGCGTTGCAGACCTCAAAGGCTAAATCCAAAGCCATCCCAGTGGCGGAGTTTGTCGCTGATATTGAACGCCGACGCTTGGCGACCGGGATCACCGAACTCCCGCGCAACAGCGGCACCCGCCGGACAGAAAGCAAGAAAGCCCTGCTCAAGGCGATTGAGGCTGCTGGCGGAAAGTGGTGAGTTTGCATCTTGCCCGTCCTCACCAAGCCCGCCCATCAACTAACCGCACCTCGACCCCGTCCACTGCCTCGACTTCAAACAGGCGCATGTTGATGCCCATTCTTGGGGACATATCGGGGTGGGTGGCGGTGAAGGCTTCGAGCATCCGCCAGTGCGTTGTGCAGCCGCAGATGCCGCAAAAGTGGGTGCCAATGGCGGGTTCGGGCATGTCAGCGCGGGTGTAGGTTCGTGCCTCTCCGCTGACGCTGACCTCGGCAGGGTCGTAATAGCCCCAGAGGCCAGCGTGTTTTGTACAGAGCGTGCAGTTGCAGTCGTTCACATAATCGGGCTTGCGCGGGATCGTGAGCCGCACGGCGCCGCAGTGACAAGTGCCCTCAAGCGGCATCACCGATCTGCGCAGCCGCGATTGCGGTTCGGGTTGGTGTTGAGCCGTGAAAGTGCGGTGAATGCCGCCGCCGTCGCTTGGCTGGTGATCGCAAAGCGGATTGCCTCAATCAGCTTGTCGCCCTCTTGCCGCAATTCCTTAGGGATTTTTACGCCGCCAATGTCCTTTGGCACTTTGAACTTCATCTTTTTATCCGCAGTCTTTGCCTTCACCGTTTTTTTGTTTTTGCCCGCCATTTTGGGTTCCTTGTAGTTAGTGTAATGCTAATATAATACAGCGTTGCATTGCATTCAAGGGTTGGGGTCATTCTCTTGATCAGACGGAGGGATCAAATCAACTCGCTTTGCCTCACGCCGCCGTCGCCGGAGCGTCAGTACAAGCATCAGGACGCCGCCAATCACCGCACCGAATAGGAAGGAAGGCCAATCGTCCATATGCTTTGCCTAAACATGCAGTGGTGTGGCGTCTAGCCCAACGATATCCGCTTGCGGCTGCGTAGTCGCTATGCCATTGACGTTAGCGTCAAGTAGCATTGCACAAAGGGCAAGAGCATATGAATTTTCAATTTTCCGAAGATGCCGAGGCACTTCGTGATGAGGCGCGCAAGTTTCTGAGCGCTGAGGCGGGCTATGACAAGGCGCGCGCGGTGATGGATGGTGATGCGCCGCATGACGCAGAATTGTGGGCCAAAATCGTTGCGCTCGGCTGGACTGGCTTGCGTATTCCAGAAGAGCACGGTGGGCTTGGGCTTTCAGTGCTTGAGCTCTGTGTGCTCGCTGAGGAACTTGGTCGCGCGCTCGCGCCAGTGCCGTTTACATCGTCAGTGCTGATGGCAACTGAGCTTTTGATCGCGAGCGGCCATGCCGATGCTCAGGCGGCGTGGCTGCCAAAGCTCGCCGATGGCTCAGCGATTGGCACAATTGGGTGGATTGAGGGCACGTCGGCCAATCCGATCGCTTTGCCAAAGCTTCGGTTCGATGGCGGTAAAATCAGTGGTGCCAAGCGCCCCGTGGCCGACGGCATGGTTGCCAATTTCGCGATTGTCACGGCGAGTGATGCCAGCAATGGCCTCGTGATTGCGCTGGTTGATTTGTCAGCATCTGGCGTCACACGCGAAGCCTGCGAAACGATTGACCTTGTTCGCAAATCAGCGACGCTTAGCTTTGCAGATGCGCCGTGTACCGTTCTCGCGAGCGGCGATGCGGCGGCGACGCTCCGTGCGAAATTCTTGCACAGCAGCGCAGTTCTCCTCGCTTTTGAAGGTGTTGGCGGGGCCGATGCGGCGATGGATATGGCAGTTGCTTATGCAAAAGACCGTATTGCGTTCGGCAATAAAATCGGAGGATATCAAGCGGTGAAACATCGTTGTGCTGACATGTATATCAAAAACCAGTTGGCGCGCAGCCATGCCTATTATGGTGCATGGGCACTTTCGACAAGTGCACCCGAATTGGCGCAGGCTGCGGCTGGCGCGCGAATTGCGGCGGTTGATGCGTATCAGTTCGCCGCTGAAGAAAATGTTCAGCTTCACGGCGGGATTGGTTTTACTTGGGAAAGCAATTGCCAGTTTTTCTATCGCCGGGCACGCACGCTTGCACTTAGTCTTGGCTCGCGGGGCTTCTGGTCAGACACCCTCGTCCGTGCGCTTGAACAACGCAATACCGAACTTGCTGCTTAAAGGATCAACCGATGAACTTTGATGATACTCCTAAAGAAGCCGCTTACCGTGCAGATATAAGTGCCTGGCTTGCAACTGCCGCCGCCGACTACCGTGAGCCGGTAATCGGCGGAGACGGCGTGGCGCGTGCCAAGGCGTGGCAGACGATCAAATATAGCGCGGGTTATGTCGGCATCACATGGCCAAAGGCGCTTGGCGGGCAGGGCGCGACGCCAATGCAGCAGATCATCTTCAACCAAGAGGAAAGCAAATATCATGTGCCAACCGGGCTTTATGCCATCGGCCTTGGCATGTGCATCCCGACAGTTTTCACCCACGGCCAGCCAGAGGCGGTCGCGCGCTATCTTGAACCCGCAATGCGCGGTGATGAGGTATGGTGTCAGCTCTTCTCCGAACCATCGGCAGGGTCAGACCTCGCGGGCATTCGCACCAAGGCCGAACGTGACGGCGATGATTGGGTGATCAACGGCCAGAAAGTCTGGACAAGCGGCGCGCAACATAGCGATTTCGGGATCGTCGTGACGCGCACTGATCCGTCCGCGCCAAAGCATAAGGGGCTGACGATGTTCATTGTGAACATGAAAGACCCCGGCATTGAAGTGCGCCCGATCAAGCAAATGGCGGGCAGTTCGGAATTTAACGAAGTATTTTTCACTGATGTGCGCGTCAATGACAGTCACCGGCTGGGTGAAGTTGGCGACGGATGGAAAGTATCGCTGACGACATTGATGCATGAGCGTGTCGCGGTGGGTGGCAAGCCTGCGACTGCGCCCGGCGTCAGGGAAATGATCGAACTCGCCAAGGCGATTGACACTGAGGAAGGCAATGCGCTTGAACAAAGCCATGTCCGCCAGAAGATTGCTGACGTATATATTCAGGATCGCGGGATTGCGCTCACGCGGATGCGGACGATCTCAGCGCTGTCATCAGGGCGGACGCCGGGCCCCGAGTCGAGCATATCAAAGGTCGTTGTCGCCAAAATGATGCAGGATATGGGCAGCTTCGCCGCCGATATGGCGGAAGGGGCGGGGCTGATCCAGGGCGATCAGGATGCACTGCCGCATCTCGCCAAGTTACAGCAAACCTATCTTTATTCAGCAGGCCTGCGGATTGCGGGCGGCACCGACGAGATTTTGCGCAACATCATCGCAGAGCGTGTGCTTGGGCTTCCTGGCGACAAGCGGCCTGACAAGAATATTCCGTTTAATGAACTGCATAAGGTGGCGGGGTAGATTTGAAGAATCATATGTCAATTTAAGATGTCCTACAGACACATTAGCTGGTAAACTGCCCAAATTCTTTCTCATTATGAACATCATGCAGATTGCCTAGTGATCGATTTTATCAATCTTAGCCTTTTCAAAAAGCCTATGTTTTTTGGGCAATTGGACAGTGTGAACTTCGTAATGGTTAAGTGACAGAATCGATCACTGGTTGATTATAGTGTGCCCTCAATCCGGGACATTACCATCTTCCCGTCGCGCACGGCAAAGCCGAGTTTGCCTTCGACAAGTTCAAGGGCGTCGCGGCCGAACTGTTCGAAGCGCCAGTTTTCAAGTATCGCGAGGCCAGTGCGTTGGCCCGCTGCAAGCAGCTCAAGTTCATCCGAACGCGCTAGTAGCCGCGCCGCGACATTAATTTCGCGCGCGCGGATTTTAAGCAGCAGCCGCAGTAGATCCGCCACCAACGCGCCTTCTTTGCCAAGGCCTGGCTTGCGATCATCGCGCATTGGCATTTCATCAGGAGACATCGGCGTGGCCGCTGCAAGCGCCGTCATCATCCGCCCGCCAATATCATTTGTCGCCCATGTTGGTGAAAGCCCGCGCACCTTCGCGAGGTCTGCCTGGGCTTTTGGCGGGTGCGCAGCGATATCGGCGAGTGTCTCATCTTTGACGATACGCCCACGCGGAAGATTTTTGGATTTCGCTTCGCTTTCACGCCATGCGGCGAGTGACTTCAAGCGCCCAAGCAGTTCAGGCTTGCGGCCTACGACCTTCACCCGTTTCCAAGCAAGCGCAGGGTCAGCGGCATAATTTGCGGGGTCAGCGAGCCGCTCCATTTCCTGATCAAGCCAGCCGCCGCGATTGAGCCTGCGCAGTTTATCGAGCATTTTAGGGAAGATTGTCGAGAGGTGCGTGACATCACCAATCGCGTAATCAATCTGACGCTTATCTAGCGGTCGCCGCGCCCAATCGGTGAAACGCGCACCCTTATCAAGCGTAATGCCAAGCCAGCTATCAACCAGATTGGAATAGCCAACTTGCTCCCCCTGACCAAGCGCCATCGCCGCAATTTGCGTATCAAACAGCGGATGCGGGGTTTTGCCCGTCAGATTATAAATGATTTCAATATCTTGGCTGCCAGCGTGAAAGATTTTGAGCACATCTTCATTGTCAGTCATCAAATCAAGCAACGGCTTTAGATCGATGCCCGGTGCCATCGGATCAATTGCTGCGGCTTCATGCGCGTCGGCGATTTGGATCAGGCATAGCTCAGGCCAAAAAGTGTTTTCGCGCATGAATTCGGTGTCAACCGTAACAAAGGGCGATTTGGCGAGGCGGGCACATAATTCAACGAGCGGTTTGGAACTGTCGATGAGCGGGTGAATCTGCATTCACTCTCCATAGCGCGCCAGCGCCGCTTGACAAATAGGCGCTTCCACTGTGTTAGGCAGCCCATGACAAATATGCACATTTATCGCTCGCACAACTGCGCTGAACTCCGCTCAAGCCATGTCGGTGAAACCATCCGTCTGTCAGGCTGGATCCACCGCAAGCGTGAACATAGCAATGTATTGTTCGTTGATCTGCGCGATCATTTTGGGCTGACCCAGATTGTTGCGGCATCGGGCTCCGATGTGTTCAATACGCTTGATAGTGCGCGCGCGGAGTCGGTGGTTACGATTGAGGGCGTGGTTGTTGCGCGTGACGCGGCGACGGTGAACCCGAACCTCAAAACGGGCGAGATTGAAATTCATGCCAAGACGGTGACCGTGCAATCCGCCGCGCAAGAATTGCCGCTGCCGGTTTTTGGAGAGGCTGAATATCCCGAAGAAATTCGCTTGAAATATCGCTATCTTGATCTCCGCCGTGAGCGCCTACATAACAATATTGTGCTGCGCTCAAATGTTATTTCAAGCGTGCGGCGGCGGATGATTGATCAGGGCTTCACCGAATTTCAGACGCCGATCCTGACTGCGAGTAGCCCTGAAGGCGCGCGCGACTATCTCGTGCCGAGCCGGGTGCATCCGGGCAAATTTTACGCGCTTCCCCAAGCGCCGCAGATGTTCAAACAGTTGCTGATGGTTGCTGGTTTTGACCGTTATTTCCAGATTGCGCCGTGCTTCCGCGATGAGGATGCGCGTGCTGACCGCTCACCGGGCGAATTTTATCAGCTCGATTTTGAAATGAGCTTTGTGACCCAAGATGATGTGTTCGCAGCGATTGAACCCGTGCTTCACGGCGTGTTTGAGGAATTTGCCAATGGCAAAGCCGTCACGCCCGCACCGTTCCCGCGCATTCCTTACCGCGAGTCAATGCTGAAATACGGCTCTGATAAACCTGATTTGCGCAATCCGTTGCTGGTGCATGATGTGACTGAACATTTCCGCACATCGGGATTTGGTTTGTTTGAACGGATCGTCGGCGATGGCGGCGTCGTTCGCGTTGTGGCGGCTCCCAACACTGCTGAGAAAAGCCGCAAATATTTTGATGAAATGAACGATTGGGCACGAGGGGAAGGCCATGCCGGGCTTGGCTATGTGACGCGTAAAGGCGGCGAATTTGGCGGGCCTATCGCTAAAAATCACGGTGAAGCGGGGATGAAAGCTGTCTATGATGCGCTTGGCCTTGGCCCTGATGATGGTCTGTTCTTTGCAGCGGGCAAGGAATTACAGGCGGCCAAACTCGCTGGAGCGGCGCGCAACAGGATTGGCCAAACGCTTGGTCTGATTGAGGAGAATTGCTTCAAATTCTGCTGGGTCGTCGATTTCCCGATGTTTGAATATGACGAGGATGCGAAGAAGGTCGATTTCAGCCACAATCCATTTTCAATGCCGCAGGGCGAATTGCACGCGCTGGAAACGATGAACC
Source organism: Sphingomonadales bacterium (assembly GCA_043765635.1). GTDB lineage: Bacteria > Pseudomonadota > Alphaproteobacteria > Sphingomonadales > Sphingomonadaceae > Aquisediminimonas. Next base: position 18,898 of record JAYUIX010000077.1, on the reverse strand, counting down.
CGCTCGATATTCTGGCCTATCAATATGATATCGTCTGCAACGGAGTTGAACTCTCCAGCGGCGCGATCCGGAACCATCGTCCCGAAATTATGTACAAAGCGTTTGAGATCGCAGGCTACACTCAAGGGCAGGTCGATGAGAATTTCTCTGGCATGATCAACGCGTTCAAATTTGGCGCGCCGCCCCACGGCGGTTCCGCGCCGGGGATTGACCGGATCGTCATGCTGCTCGCTGACGAACCAAACATCCGTGAGGTCATCACCTTCCCAATGAACCAGAAGGCGGAGGATTTGATGATGGGTGCGCCGTCGCCCGTTTCGCTCAAGCAGTTACGCGAACTGAATATTCGGAGTGTGGAGCAGGCGAAATAGTGCTTGTAAATATGTGTAACTGTGATACTGTGAAAATATGAAGAACGTCACTATTACGCTTGATGATGAAACGCACCGTGCGGCGCGCATTCGCGCGGCCGAATTGGGCACGTCATTGTCGGCGTTGGTGAAGGATTATTTGCAAGGGCTGGTTGTTGAACCGCCAGTATCAGGAGTGCGTGAAATGCCTATGAGTTTTGCATACGAACCGCTTGCCAAGCCACTGGCAGGTGGCGCACCACCCTACCTGGTGAATGGCAAATTGGTTTATACTAAGGACGGCAAACCACGGCAGCCTGGGTCGCTCAAAGCTGTTTCGGGCATGGTCGATTATATCGACGAATGGCCACCTGAGATGATGGCCTTCTTCGAAAAATTGCACAGTGATTTTGTAGACGATGGGTTCGACGCGCTGCCGTGAAACTGTTACTCGATACGCATGTTCTGTTGTGGTGGCTGCGTGACAACCCCAAACTGGGCGCGCGAACGCGCATGGTGATCGCCGATCCGCGTGCAGAGCCGATGGTTAGCATTGCCTCGTTCTTGGAGCTTTCAATCAAGGCGCGGATCGGCAAACTCAATGAGTTTGGTTCGTTACTGATGGCAGAAGCAACATCAGAAGGTTTTAGTATTCTGCATGTGCAGCCGCGTCACCTTGCGGTGCTTGAAGGCCTTGCGAAAGTTCCAGGGCATAACGATCCGTTTGATTATCTAATTATTGCGCAGGCAAAAGCAGAAAATGCTTTGTTGATCACGGGTGATAAACAACTTCGTAGTTACGGTATCGACTGTTTTCCAAGCTAGGATCGGAATTTATTGATGACAATCAAACTCGAAAATTTCGAGTCAGGTGCCAAATATGGTGGGGATTATGACGCCAATTTGCTTGCGCTTCAGGAGCGGCTAAGCCGTATACAAACAGCTTACATCATCCACGGAAAGTCAGCGATCATTGCCTTTGAAGGCTGGGATGCCTCAGGCAAGGGTGGTGTGATCAGCCGGCTAACATCGGGCTGGGATCCGCGCTGGTTTCAAGTCTGGCCAATTTCAGCACCGAGCGAAGAAGAGCGCGTCCGCCATTTCCTGTGGCGCTTCTGGAAACGCCTGCCTGGGCGCGGCGAGATCAATATTTTTGATCGCACTTGGTACGGTCGGGTGTTGGTTGAACGAGTGGAAAGCTATTGTACCGAGTCTGACTGGACGCGCGGCTATGACGAGATCAACGAATTTGAGGCGCAGCAGCGCGACAACGGGGTAACGCTGATCAAGCTGTTCCTTCATATCACCCAACACGAACAGGATAAACGCTTCCGCGACCGGATCGAAAATCCTTGGAAGCGCTGGAAAACTGGCAAAGATGATTATCGTAACCGTGCGCGGCGTGCCGACTACCTCAAAGCCTATGATGATATGTTTGAGCGTACCGATACACGCTGGGCGCCGTGGAGTGTGATTGACGGTAATAACAAGAAAGCCGCGCGGATGGCGGCACTCACCGCGATTGCGGATGCCCTAGAAAAGAGCGTTTCGATGAAACCGTTGCCTGCCGATCCTGAAATTGTTGTGCTTGCCGAAGCGGCACTTGGTGCGCAGATTGTCGAACGGACTGGCGAAGGCGATTAGTATCGGATCGCAATCACTTCATACTCGGTTTCGCCGCTAGGGAGCGTAACTCGCCGGAGATCACCGATGGCTGCCCCGCGCACCGCGCGCGCAATCGGGGCATTCCAGCCGATCCGCCCATTGGTGGCGTCGGCCTCATCATCACCAATTAGAGTAAGCGTGCGTTGCTGATCATTTTCGTCAGCAATGGTAATGGTGGCCCCAAACCAAACGCGGTTTTTATCGGGTTGTTCGGATGGATCAACGACGCACGCAGTCTTCATCCGTTTTGATAGCCAGCCAAGCTCTCGGTCAATTTCGCGCAAACGCCGCTTGCCATAGATATAGTCGCCGTTTTCAGAACGATCGCCATTGCCCGCTGCCCAGCTAACGGTTTCCACAATTCTGGGCCGTTCGACACTTTGCAACTGTGCATAACGCGCGCGTAACACTGCTAGTCCGGCAGGTGTGATATAGTTGGGCTTGTCATTCACCCCGGTTGCGATTTTCCCAGATAGGCTGAAAGCGGCGCACGACTGCGGATATTGGCGCCTTTTGGGTTGATCAGATCATAGACGACAGCATTTTCGAGGACGCGGTGGACATAGTTGCGAGTTTCCGAAAGCGGAATACGCTCAATCCAGTCAAGCACATCGGTGCCAGGAGTACGCGGATCGCCAATACTGCGAAGCCATTTATTCACGTTGCCGGGGCCAGCATTATAGGCCGCAACCGCCAGCACATAAGACCCACCATATTTATCCATCATCTGGCTAAAATAGGTTGAGCCAAGGCGAATATTGTAGATCGGATCGTTCAAGCTGGCCGGATCATAGCTTACGCCAGCGGAAGGCGCAGTTTCGCGCGCGGTGCCAGGCATCAATTGCATCAGCCCGCGTGCACCGGCGCGGCTGACAATCTGACGGTCAAACTGGCTTTCCTGACGACTGATCGCGTGGATCATCGTCCAGCTTGGTGACACTTCATTTGGCACGGGAACCTGCGGGAAGGCCGTGCGGAGATAATCGCCAAGCCCTGAAAGCCGCGCGTTGCGGCCAACCATCACACTCAGATCAGGCCGATTGATCTTAGTTGCGAGCTCAGACACGAGAATGGCCTCAAGATCAGTATTGGCAGAGGCCGCAATCGTGCGGACAAATTTTGTCTGGTCGGCCCATTGGCCTTGTTGCCCAAGCAGCTTTACCGCCTTGATGAGCGAATTATCCTCAAACGCACTGCGCGCGGCACCCGAGACTTCAACCATCCGCTGCGCGACAGGGACGGTGATCGGACGACCAAGTCGTTCAAGTGCGAGTTGGCCGTGGAACTGATCAAAATATTGGCCTGCACGCTCGTAGTAGCGCGTCGCGGTATCGCGCTGGCCAGCAGTTTCAGCCGCACGGCCGGCCCAATAATATCCTTTTGCTTGCGTCTGCGCAGATTTGGCTGCTCCCGCATAACGGTCAAATAGGGCAATGGCATCGGCGGGCCGGCCAAGCTTGTTGAGTGCAGCACTGCCACCCATCCACGCGAGTGTAGTGTAATCGTCGCGTTCGGCAAATGGCCGTTCGCGAACGTCAGTGCCTGTTGGATAGGCGTCGTTCAATTGCCGGGCGATGTTGTAAACGGTTGACCACTGGGCATCGTTATTCGCGCCGCGCGCGGTCAGCGTTAGCGCGCCAAGCCACTTTTCAGGATCAAGCGGGGGTGCAATCAGCTGACGCGGCGCTGCAAGTAGGTTGCGCGCCTGTGGAAGCTGACCCGTGTTGCGCTGCCACCAGTTACGGTCGATCAGGAAGCCGGGATCGTTTTTGGCAAGCTCAAAAACAGCTTGCGCCTTTATCGCTGCGTCGGCTGCCTTGCTCAACATTGCCAACCGCGCTTCAAATACCGCGCGCCGCGTTGGACTCACAAGTAACAGTTGCCGCGCCGCATTGCTGGTCGCGCGATCCCATAGCAGGCGATCCATCCGCAGATCATGATCGCCGGGCTGAATTGCATCGGCAAAACTGCCGAGAACTAGATTTTCATCCTGTGGTGCGAGCGCTCCGCCGATCCACGCACTCCGTGCAGCATTACGTGCCTCATCACGTAACCCGCGCGCTGAGAGCGCCTCGGCAAAGCGCAAGTGCCCCGTTGAGGTCAGCGGGGGCAGTCGCCGGAAGTAAGCAATCACCTGATCGGGCACTTCAACGCCGCTGCGCACCGCGCGCTCGGCATTTTTGCGAAATGTTAGTTCTCCCGGCCATCCCGAATAGCTCGTCAAAAAATTGGCATAGGATGTGAAGGGAAGGCTGTCCGACTGCTGGAGGTTTTTCCATTCAAAAAGGCCGCTCATCAATGTGCCCGGTGAACGTGGTGACGCGGTGGTTGTCAGCGAATTCGACCCTGGTACGGGTTGCGCACAGGCAGGCGTTGCGGCGAGCGCCGCACTTGCGAGGATAGTTGGAATAATAAAACGGAATGCAGCGCTGGACAGGGACGGGGTCGCAACCCTATTTGAAGCGTCTGACAAGGTGACATTTAACATTTGGTGCTTATGCCGTATTCAAGTGCAAAGGTGAAGGACTGCTTTCATGTTTTCCGGCTCGATTCCGGCTCTAGTGACTCCTTTTCGCGACGGGTTGATTGACGAAGCGGCATTTCGCCGTCTGGTTGACTGGCAGATTGCAGAAGGATCGTCTGCGCTTGTGCCGTGCGGCACAACTGGAGAGAGCGCGACGCTGAGTTATGAGGAGCATTACCGCGTCATTGAAATCTGCATTGAGCAAGCGGCGGGGCGGGTGCCTGTGATCGCTGGATGCGGATCAAATGATACGGCAACCGCTGTTCGTCATATGGAATTTTCCAAGTCTGCGGGTGCAGCAGCGGCGCTTGTCGTGGCGCCGTATTACAACCGTCCTAATCAGGATGGCATTTATGCGCATTATGCGCATCTTGCCGCACAAAGTGACCTGCCGATTATCGTCTATAATGTGCCCGCGCGCACGGTGACCGATATTCAACCTGAAACGCTTGCACGGCTATCGGAAATCCCGACGATTGTTGGAGTCAAAGACGCCAGTGGAATAATTGCGCGTGTGACTGCGCATCGACTTGGGTGTGGCGCTAATTTTTGTCAGCTTTCGGGCAATGACGATATGGCGCTGGCGTTCAACGCGCTTGGCGGGGTGGGGTGCATCTCAGTGACGGCCAATGTCGCGCCAAAACTCTGCGCTGAATTTCAGCAGGCGTTTGCGATGGGAGACTTGGCGCACGCGCAAATGCTCAACGATAGGCTGTTTCCGCTGCACACGGCGCTGTTCACCGATGCCTCTCCGGGGCCGGTCAAATATGCGCTGACCCGTGTGTTTGCAGATATTATGGATGACATGCGATTGCCGCTTACGCCGTGCTCCGCTGCGTCACGTAAAGCCGTTGACGAAGCTCTGATTATTGCAGGCCTCATTTAATGGCTCGTCCACGTCCTGAAGAATTTAACAAGGTGAAGGTTGTCGCCGCGAATCGGCAGGCGCGCTATGAATATTTTCTTGACGAATTTTTTGAGGCTGGCATCGCGCTCACTGGAACCGAGGTTAAATCACTGCGTTTTGGCGAAGGGTCAATTGCCGAAAGCTATGCCGAACTGAGGGATAATCAGGTTTGGCTAGTGAACGCCAATATTCCGGAATTCAGCCACGGCAACCGTTTCAATCACGAACCCAAGCGTCCGCGCAAGCTCCTCCTTCATGAGCGGGAGATCAATAAATTGCGCGTTGGGGTTTCGCGCGAGGGCATGACGCTGATCCCGCTGTCAGTGTATTTCAATGGGCGTGGCCGCGCCAAGGTTGAGCTTGCGCTCGCCAAGGGCAAGAAGATCCATGACAAGCGCGCGACGATCAAAGAACGCGACTGGAAGCGCGATCAGGCAAGGGTGCTCCGCAACAATGGTTGACCGCAATGCCACCGGATTTTGGGGCTGGCTTCACCGCAACAGCCCAAAGCGCGAGGATGTGATCAAAAGTCGCTGGCTACGCCCGTTTGCGCACCGGATCGGCAATCGTGAGCTGTGGCGGTTCACCCGCAGGTCGGTGCCGCGCGGGGTTGCACTTGGATTGCTCGTCGGAATATTTTTGCTGATTCCCGGCGTACAGATCGTCGGGGTTGCGCTGCTCGCATTGCCCTTTCGCGCCAATATTCCAATTGGTGCGGCGATGACATTTCTGTCCAACCCCGCAACAACCCCGTTCATTCTCATCGCCTCAACTGCGGCGGGAAATTGGGCGCTTGGCCTACACGCCGATGTTGCAACATTTGACCGGCTTATCCGCGAAGGTGCCAGCCTTAAGGCTTGGACGACATGGCTATTTTCTGAGGCAGCGCCAGCTATGCTTGCTGGACTGTCGCTGATTGCAGTGGTTTCGGCGGTGGTTGGTTATGCGCTTTCAGTGGTTGTCTGGCGTTTTTGGATTGCCGGAAAGTGGCGCCGCCGTCACGGGCGTGCAAACTGAAATGCAACGCAGTGACACACGCGATTTTGCAAGACTTTCACCCGCTGAGGGGGAGCGGGGACTGCTCCTGATTGTCGCGTCGGTCGCGATTTTATCCGCACTATTGCTGCTATGGGTTGCGGGGGACACTGTTCTTGCAGCAGGCTTCATGGCGAGCGTGTTGGCGATTGGTGCGCTGATTTTCGCAGGAAGTCGTTTATTCCCCACGCGTATCGCATCACAACTTGAATTTGACTGGTCTTTGGTGCGCCAAGCTGCTGACAATGATGAAGTTGCTGTTGCTGTAACTGATCGGATTGGGCGCTTGGTGTGCGCCAATGCGCTTCATGACAGTTGGTTTGGCGGGCCGCTTGCGCCGCCTGCACTTGGGCTTTCCGCCGGAGATGAAGCGGCTTTGATGGCCGCTGGCCGCGTTGCTTGGCGTGACGGGCGCAGCAGCGCTGTTCATTTGCGCCGCGATCTCTTGACATTCAACGCCGAAATCCTCCGCAGTGGCCGATCAGAGGATCATCTCATTTGGCGATTTCGCGCGGCGCAGAATTTCGATCTTGTCACTGAGGCGCACCGCTTGATTGACGGGCCGGGAGGTGCGCGCGTTGGTGAGGCCGGCATGATGGTGGTGCTGGTGAGCGCCGACGGGCGGATTAGGACCGCGACACCGGGCTTTATTGTGCGTGCGGCTGGCCGGATTGAGGCTCAGATTGCGGGGCGCGATTTTGTTGCTCTGCTAGAAACGGGCGCAGATGGCGCGGTACATTTTGTAAATGAAGGCCGTAACGGCACTCCGCTGCGGTTGCTGCAAATCCCCGTTGAGCCTGATAACCCTGAGACGCCAACGCTCATTATCCTGCTTGATGACGATGGTCGCCGGGTGGGCGGTACTGGCGATATCGGCATTAGTCATATTCAAAGCTTACTCGGTGTCCTCCCGCTCGGTCTTGCGCTGGCGGATCGCGATGGGCGGTTCCTCTATTTGAACGATGCATTTTGCCGCGCTGTGAACCTGCCGTCAGGATCAAAGCCGATTTATCCCGGCGATCTGGTGGTGCGTGAGGATAAGGCTGCCGTCGCTGATTCGGTGCGCCGGTTCGCCACTGGGCAGGCGATGACGGGCGATATAGCCGTGCGGCTGCGTGATCAGCCCGACGAACCTGTTGCACTTACCATTGCGGGCGCACGCGGGCTCGGCGAAGCCGCAGTGCTGCTTTCAATTAAAGACGGCAGTGAGGAATCAAAGCTCAAAAAACAAGTGGCGCAGGCCACGAAAATGCAGGCAGTCGGCCAACTTGCGGGCGGGGTTGCGCATGATTTCAATAACATCCTGACCGGAATAATCGGCCACTGTGACCTGATGCTGATGCGGCACACACCCGGCGACAGCGATTATGATGATATTCAGCAGATCAAGAATAATTCAAACCGCGCGGCCAGCCTGACGCGGCAATTGCTCGCCTTCTCACGTCAGCAGACGCTGCGTCCGCAAATCCTTCAACTTCCTGATATTGTCGCCGAAATTTCCAACTTGCTTCAGCGGCTGCTCGGCGAAATGGTGACACTCACCGTTAAGCATGGCCGCAGCCTTGGCGCAGTGCGTGCCGATCCGGGGCAGCTTGAGCAAGTGATTGTCAACCTTGTGGTGAATGCGCGTGACGCGATGCCGCGCGGGGGCACGGTGACGATCCAAACCTATGCGGTGTCAACCGCCGAAGTGCGCAAGCTTGGCAGCGACATCCTGCCGATCACTGATTATACCGCACTTAGCATTTCAGACACCGGCACCGGTATCGCGCCTGAGCTTCTTCCCAAGATTTTTGAGCCATTTTTCACCACCAAAGATGTTGGCAAAGGCACAGGTCTGGGCCTTTCAACGGTTTATGGGATTGTCAAGCAATCAGGCGGTTTCATTTTTGCTGATTCAACGCTGGGCGCCGGAACCAGCTTTGTCATTTACTTGCCAGTACACCAAAGCGAAACTGGCGTTGCGCCAGCCTCGCCCAAATTAAAACCAAAGCCAACCGAAACGTGGGGCAACGGCAATATCCTTCTCGTCGAAGATGAAGACATGGTGCGCGCAGTTGCTGAACGTGCGTTGACGCGAAACGGCTACACCGTTGTTACCGCTGCTAACGGCGAAGCTGCGCTTGAAATACTGGCAGGCCGCACAGATATCGATTTGATCGTGTCTGACGTAGTGATGCCGGTGATGGATGGGCCAACGATGGTGCGACAAGCGCGTGTGGATTTTCCAGCGATGCCAATCTTGTTCATGTCGGGCTATGCCGAGGAACAATTGCGCAAAATGATTGATCTCGACAACATTGCGTTCCTGCCAAAACCCTTTTCAGTTCAACAGCTTGCCGAGGCCGTGCGCGATATCAGTATGGCACGCTAAAATATTTTTGTTCAGGACTTGTTCTTTAAGAACAAATTAGATACGAACTCTTCAAGTATTGCGAAATTCGCTTGTCAGTTACGAAGGGACGCGTCATGGCCGCACAATTGAAACTTATTGATTCTGAGAAGAAAATGGCAAATAACGATAGAGAGAAAGCATTAGAAGCTGCACTGGCTCAAATCGATCGTGCCTTTGGTAAAGGCTCGGCAATGAAGCTAGGTAGCCGCGAAGCAATTGAAATTGAAGCTGTCTCAACGGGTTCGCTTGGGCTTGATATCGCGCTTGGCATTGGTGGTTTACCTAAAGGTCGCGTGATTGAAATCTTCGGGCCTGAAAGTTCAGGCAAAACAACGCTTGCGCTTCATGCGATTGCCGAAGCACAAAAAGTAGGCGGAACAGCAGCATTCATTGATGCCGAACATGCACTTGATCCTGGTTACGCTAAGAAACTTGGTGTCAACATTGATGATCTCATTGTGTCGCAGCCCGATACTGGCGAACAAGCGCTTGAAATTTGTGACACGCTTGTACGTTCAAATGCAGTTGATGTTTTAGTGATTGACTCAGTTGCTGCCCTTGTTCCGCGCGCTGAAATTGAAGGTGAAATGGGTGATAGCCATGTCGGATTGCAAGCGCGCCTTATGAGCCAAGCGCTTCGTAAAATCACAGGTTCAATTAGCCGTTCAAAATGCACTGTAATCTTCATTAATCAAATTCGTATGAAAATTGGTGTGATGTATGGCTCGCCTGAAACAACAACTGGCGGCAATGCACTTAAGTTTTATGCCTCAGTGCGGCTCGACATTCGCCGTACCGGCCAGATCAAGGATCGTGAAGATATTGTTGGCAATACGACGCGCGTGAAGGTTGTCAAAAATAAGGTTGCACCACCTTTCAAGCAAGTTGAGTTTGACATTATGTACGGTCAAGGCATTTCAAAGACTGGCGAAATTCTCGATCTCGGCGTCAAGGCCGGGATTGTAGAGAAATCAGGCGCATGGTTTAGCTATGACTCGATCCGTCTTGGCCAGGGGCGCGAGAATTCCAAAACTTATTTGAGCGAAAACCCTGAAGTTGCGCTCAAGATTGAAGCACTCATTCGCGGCAAGACTGAAGAGGTCGCCGAAGTGATGATGACAGGATCAGAGGCAGACGACGATCTTTGATTTGGGTGCACGGCGGGGTGCTTGCATCGCCGCCGTGCAGTTCATTATTCAAGGCATAATCGCGTACAGCCTCAAGCAACCAAAGGCCCGTCTTCCCGACGGGCCTTTTTGCGCGTGACATTTACGATCAATCCCGCAATCAACATAGCCATGCTTCCGCTTTTTCAGCTCATCGGTTTGCCAACTGACATCAATAGTTCGTTTGAACGCGGCGCGGCTTATGGGCCACAGGCTATTCGCGAAGCCTTATGGAGTGATCGCGGGAATCTTGGATGTGAAAATGGCATGGAGGTCGGGCGTGATTTTACACTTGATGACCTAAGCGACCTGAGCCTGACTGAAAACACAGCAAGCGATGATCGTCTCATTCGAGAAGCGGTTGCTGCCAGCCTCAAACACGGTGCAATTCCGATATTGTTGGGCGGTGATCACGCCATAAGCGTTCCCGTTCTTGCTGCGATTCACGCGCACTACGGCCCGGTTACGATCCTTCATTTTGATGCGCATCCCGATCTCTATGATGATTTTGCGGGCAATCCGCGTTCGCACGCTTCGCCATTTGCCCGGATTATGGAGGCGGGCCATGCCAGCCGCCTTGTCCAGATTGGTGTCCGCACCCTCACGCAGCATTGCAGAGAACAGGCGCAGCGCTTTGGCGTTGAAATTATTCAGATGGCTGATTTTTCCGCTGAAGCTGTTCCGTCGCTGTCCGGCCCTGTTTATATCTCGCTTGATTTGGACGGGATTGACCCGTCCGAAGCGCCGGGTGTGTCACATCCTGAGCCTGGTGGTCTAAGAGTGCGCGAAGTCTTGGCGGTGTTGCGCGGTATCAATGCCCCGATCATCGGCGCTGACATCGTTGAGCTAAATCCGTCTCGCGATATTGGTGGCGTCACCGCGATCTTGGCGGCTAAGCTTATCCGTGAAATCGCCAGTCGCGCTGTCGCGATACAATTAGGAGCCTGAACCATGACTATCATCGTCCATCATTTGCAGGATTCGCGGTCACAGCGGGTGCTTTGGCTGCTTGAGGAACTGAGTGTTTCATATGAAATCAAGCGTTATGAACGCAATGCCCTGACGCGGCTTGCCCCGCTTGAACTGCTAGCGATCCATCCGCTTGGCAAATCGCCTGTCATTACGATTGACGGCGTGGTCGTCGCTGAAACCGGGGCTATTTTTGAAGCTTTGCTTGACCGCTTTGATACCGCGCATCGCCTCCATCCGGCGCGCGAACATGCCGACTATGAAACGCACCGTTACTGGATGCACTATGCCGAAGGCTCAGCGCAGCCGCCGCTAGTGATGAAGCTGATCATGGGGATGATCCCCGATCAGACTGGCCCGGCATTTGGCTTTGTTGATGCGCAAATCGCGCTCCACCTGAAGTATCAGGAATCGGTCGTTGTTGAAAAGGGCGGCTTTCTTGGCCCGGAAATCAGCGCGGCTGATATTATCATGAGTTTCCCGGTCGAAGCGGCGAACGTCCGTGCCAACTTGGCAGAGGCTGCGCCCAAACTCGCTGCATGGCTTGCCAAAGTGCGTTCGCGCCCAAGCTATGCAGCAGCACTTGAAAAAGGGGGCGCGTACAGCTTTGCTTAAAGCTCGCGGAGCGCCCGCGCTGGACGCGCCGCAAGCGCGGGGATTGATCCAGCAAGGCCAAGCCCGAGTGTAATCAGCGTTCCGATCCCAAGCGTTGCCAATACGACGCCCCAATCGGGTGCCCATTCGAGCGTAAGCAACTGCGTGGCAATATACCAGCCGCCGCCTGCGCCAACCGCGAGCGCAATCCCAGCGACGATGAGTGCAAGCGCGGCATATTCAATAAGCTGCCCGCCGAGGATTTGTGAACGCGTCGCGCCAAGCAGTTTAAGCAGCACAGCATCATAAATTCGCGACTGCTGCGCCGCCGCTATCGCCCCGATCAGCACAGCAATCCCGGCGAAAATTGCGACCGATCCAGCGGCGCGCACAGCCGCCGAAAGCTGACCAAGCAAGGTTGAAACCGAGGCAATCACTTCTTTGACGCGGACAAGCGAGACCGACGGGAATGCCTTTGCAACATCGCGGTTTAGCTGTGCCTCGCGCGCAGAGCCTGCTGTGTCAGGCACCGAGATGGTGGCCAGAAAGCTGTGCGGAGCGTCCACGAGTGCGTTCGACGAAAAAATGAGTGCGAAATTCAGCCCCATTGAATCCCAATCAATCTCGCGGAAATTGGCGATTTTTGCGGGTACTTCAACGCCGAGCACTGAAACGACCAATTCATCGCCAAGTTTCAGGCCAAGTGCTTCGCCAGCGCGAATATCGACCGAAACGAGCGACGGCCCGGTGTAATCCTTGGGCCACCATTTGCCCTTCACAAGCGTATTACCCTTGGGCATATTGTCAGCATAGGTCAGCCCGCGATCACCACGCAATATCCAGGCCTCGGGCGGAATTTCCTTCATTTCGGAAACGCGTTGCCCTTTTACGGCAACGACCGCGCCGCGCAGTGATGGGACAGTGATAATATCTGATCCCGGTGCGGCATTATTGGCAATCGCGCGAAAGCGATCAACCTCACCCTGCGGAATATCAAGCGCGAAGAAGCTTGGCGCTTTTTTGGGGATGTTGCTTGTCATTTGGCCTGACAGGTTGGTTTCAATCACCGCAAGCATTGTGAACAATGACAGCCCAAGCCCAAGCGCAACCACAAGCCGACCGGTCTGTGCGCCGGGGCGGTGGAGATTGGCGAGTGCGAGCCGGGGCAGGGGGCGCTTTGGCCGAGGCAAGCGCCCAGCAAGCCACTGCACCAACGCGCCAACGCCGTAGAGCAATGCGAGAAGCGCAACCGCCGCCGCAATGAAGATCGCGGCAAAACCGGGTTCATACGCCGAAAACACCGCAAGCAAAGCAAGCGCAACCGCGATCAGCGCGACAATGAACATTGTTCCCGCCGGAAGCCGCTCATTTAAACTCAGGCTGCCGCGAAACAGCGTTGCGGCACGCAGCCGGCCCGCACGCGCAAGCGGGATCGTCGCAAAGAGGGTCGCGGTCAGCAGACCAAAGAGCGCTGCCACGCCCAGCGGTGCCGGATAAAGCGCAAAGCCCTCTGGCATTGGCAATGCGTCTCCAGTGAATTGCGCTGCAATCACTGGCAAGGCCGCGCCAAGTGCTGCGCCTGCGAGTATTCCGCCAACTGAAATGATCAGGATTTGGAGGAAATAAGTGAGGAAAATCGTCCGCGAATCTGCCCCCATCGCCTTCATCGTCGCTATTGCCGCGCGTTTGCCGCTGAGATAGCTTGATACACCATTGCCAACGCCGATGCCCGCAATGATCAGTGCAGTCAGGCCGACAAGTGAGAGGAATTGCCCCATCCGTTCAACAAAGCGCCGCGTCGATGGGGCCCCGTTGCTACGATCGTTGGTTTCCCAACCAGCGTCGGGGAAACCAGCGCTGATCTGCGCGATCACCGCTTTGGGATCGGCATTCCCGCCCAAACGGATGCGATAACGCATATCATAAATGCTGCCCGGCTGGATCAGCCGCGTTGCCGCTAAATCATCCATGTTGATGATCGCAGTAGGCCCGAAGGTGAAGCCCGAACCCATCCGGTCAGGCTCTTTGTCGATGATCCCGGCGATACGGAACTGCGCTTCGCCAATCCGTACGCTGTCCCCAGGCTTGACCCGAAGCCGTTCGGCAAGCGCTTCAGCAATCGCCACATCGCCTTTATCGGGGCGTGGCATGATCGCGCCAGGGGCCAGCGTGAGCGCGCCAAACAGTGGATAGGCCGCGTCAACCGCCTTAAGTTCACCAAGCAATGCCTCTTCACCGTCGCCGCGCGCCACCATTGCGCGTGTTCGCATTACCGTTGAAACGCGGCCAGCCTTGGCGAATGCAGCCAATTCTTCCAGATTAGCCTCACGCTGGAGGATTTTATATTCAATGTCGCCGCCTAGCAGCGCTTGTCCTTGCTCGCTAATCGCAGCGCCGATTGCAGAGGTTAGGCTGCCCACCCCAGCAAGGCCAGCAACGCCAAGAAACAAACAAATCGCAAGCAAGCGGAGCCCGGTGAGGCCACCGCGCAAATCGCGTAGTGCAAAACGGAGCGCAAGTTTCATGCTGCGCTATCGCTTGCGATGACGCCGTCTCGCAGTGTCACAACCCGGTCACACCGCTTACTGAGCGCTTCGTCATGCGTGATCATAATCAGCGTTGCCCCGGTTTCGCGTTGCCGCGCGAAGAGCAAATCCATGATTGCTTCGCCGGTGGCGGCATCAAGATTTCCGGTCGGCTCGTCGGCAAAAAGCAGCGCTGGACGGGGCGCAATCGCGCGCGCAATTGCCACGCGCTGCTGTTCGCCACCTGAAAGTTGCGCAGGGTAATGGCCAAGTCGGCTACCGAGTCCAACGCTAGAAAGCTCCTCCGCCGCGCGATCAAACGCCGCGTCAACGCCTGAAAGCTCAAGCGGCACTGCGACATTTTCAAGCGCAGTCATGGTGGGGAGCAAATGAAACGCCTGAAGAACAATGCCAATCCGCCCGCGCCGCGCACGTGCCAGATCATCCTCATCCATCGCGCTGAAATCAGCACCAGCAACACGGATTGATCCTCCTGATGCGCGCTCAAGCCCTGACAACACCGCCATTAACGATGATTTGCCTGAACCCGAAGCGCCGAGCAGCGCCACGCTTGATCCGGCAGAGACCAAAAGCGAAATTCCGCGCAAAATATCGACACGAGCGCTATTTTCGCCGAGCGACAGGGTGACATCGCGAGCATCAATCACAATATTAGGGGAAGGCATGGTGTCAGAAGGACTTTCAAGTGCGTATTGAATTGAAACTATATGGCGTGTGGTCGAGAATTTTCAAACTGTTCGCGACGATTGTTTTGCTTGCGAGTACGCCAGCGATGGCGGCGGACAAACTTGTCGTCGCATTTGGTGACAGTTTGAGCGCGGGTTATGGCCTGAAACCTGCTGAAAGCTTCCCCGTGCAATTAGAGGCGGCACTTCGGCGGAGCGGCACTCCGTCGCGTGTCCATAATGCCGGGGTTTCGGGTGATACAACCGCGCAGGGCCGTGCGCGGCTAGGGTTCGTGCTGCGCAGTCTTAAGGCAAAGCCTGATCTTGTGATCCTTCAGCTTGGCGGCAATGATATGTTGCGCGCGATTGATCCGGCGCAGACCGAGGCCAATCTTTCGGCGATCCTTACTGATTTGAAAAAGCGCGGCATCCCTGTGTTGCTCGCCGGGATGCTGGCCGCGCCCAACATGGGTAAGGCGTATCAAACGCGGTTCGACGCAGTCTATCCAAAGCTTGCACGGCAATATAGCGTCAAGCTTTATCCCTTTTTCTTGAACGGTGTGACAGCCAATCGAACGCTTTTGCTCAAAGATGGACTCCATCCAACTGGCAAAGGCGTTGGCGTTGTCGTAGCGGGAATATTGCCGCAGGTGCGGGGAGCGTTGGGGCGGTAGTGATGTGGCTGTTTCAGCCGAACGAGCTATGCTAGCAGGTAAAAAGACCTGAATTTTGGAGAGAGTTTTATGACCGACGCCGCAGAATATAGCCCGCCCAAAGTTTGGACATGGAACAAGGAGAATGGCGGCCGGTTTGCGAGCATAAACCGTCCGATTTCTGGGGCGACTTCTGAAAAAGACCTACCTGTCGGCAAGCACCCGTTGCAGCTTTATTCACTTGCCACGCCGAACGGGGTGAAAGTGACGGTGATGCTTGAGGAGCTGCTGGCACTTGGGCACAGCGGCGCTGAATATGACGCATGGATTATCCGCATTCAGGAGGGCGATCAATTTGGCAGTGGCTTCGTTGCCGCCAATCCCAATAGCAAAATTCCAGCGCTGATGGATCATAGCACGGCGACACCAACGCGTGTTTTTGAATCGGGCGCGATCCTGTTGTATCTGGCTGAGAAGTTTGGCGCATTCCTACCGACGGATCATGTAAAGCGCACTGAATGCCTGTCTTGGTTATTCTGGCAGATGGGAAGCGCGCCCTATCTTGGCGGCGGGTTTGGCCATTTTTATGCTTATGCGCCGACCAAGATTGAATATTGTATTGATCGCTTTGCGATGGAGGTGAAACGGCAGTTGGACGTGCTTGATAAGCATCTCGCGATTAACGAATATACGGCGGGCGACGAATATTCGATTGCTGATATGGCGATATGGCCATGGTACGGCGCGATCGTTGTTAATGCGGTTTATGATGCGGCGGAATTTCTTGAGGCGCATAACTACACCCATGTGAACCGCTGGACACAGCAAATCGCGGCGCGCGATGCGGTCAAGCGTGGGCGTATGGTCAACCGTGGCTGGGGCGAACCTTCATCGCAATTGCTTGAACGCCATGACGCCAGCGATTTTGAGACAATGACGCAGGATAAGATTGCCCCGGAGTGATTGTACTGCAGGTTGTAAA
Organism: Sphingomonadales bacterium; assembly: GCA_043765635.1. GTDB lineage: Bacteria > Pseudomonadota > Alphaproteobacteria > Sphingomonadales > Sphingomonadaceae > Aquisediminimonas. The sequence continues at coordinate 2,447 of JAYUIX010000077.1, read as the reverse complement.
TCAAGTCTCTTGAACCAACCTCGCACCTCGCCTAACCAGCCGTTATGACCAGCACTAACGATATCCGCCGATCCTTCCTCGATTATTTTGAAAATGCAGGTCACGCCCGCGTCGCGGCGGCGCCGCTCGTTCCGCAGAATGATCCGACGTTGATGTTCGTGAATGCAGGTATGGTGCCGTTCAAGAATGTCTTCACTGGCCTTGAAAAACGGCCCTATGTCACAGCCGCATCAAGCCAGAAATGTGTACGGGCGGGTGGCAAGCATAATGATCTTGATAATGTCGGTTATACCGCACGGCATCATACCTTCTTCGAAATGCTTGGCAATTTCTCGTTCGGCGATTATTTCAAGGAGCAAGCAATTGTTCATGCGTGGACTTTGCTCACCAAGGAGTGGGGACTTGATCCCGCGCGGCTGACAACGACTGTCTATCACACCGATGATGAGGCGTTTGATCTTTGGAAAAAGGTCGCTGGCCTGCCGGAACACCGGATCATTCGCATCCCTACCTCGGACAATTTCTGGTCAATGGGCGATACCGGGCCGTGCGGGCCGTGCAGCGAGATTTTCTATGACCACGGCGATCATATCGTCGGTGGGCCTCCGGGATCGCCCGATGAAGACGGTGACCGTTTTGTTGAGATTTGGAACCTTGTTTTCATGCAATATGATCAGGTTGCGGGCGGTGAGCGTGTTCCGCTTCCGCGTCCGAGTATTGATACTGGCATGGGGCTTGAGCGGATTGCCGCCGTTATGCAGGGTGTCCATAATAATTATGATACTGATACGTTCCGCGCGCTGATTGCCGAAAGTGCTGATCTCACCAAATCCGATCCAGCGGGTGAAATGGCGGCGTCGCACCGTGTGATTGCCGATCATCTGCGCGCGAGTGGATTTCTCGTTGCTGACGGCGTTTTGCCCGCGAATGAAGGGCGCGGCTATGTGCTGCGCCGGATTATGCGCCGGGCGATGCGCCATGCCCATTTGCTTGGCGCGAAAGACCCGCTGATGCACCGTTTGGTGCCTGCGCTCGTTGCCGAAATGGGCGGGGCGTATCCTGAGCTTGTCCGCGCGCAGCCGCTGCTTGAGGCGACTTTGCAGCAGGAGGAAACGCGATTCCGCAAGACGCTCGCTAATGGCCTGCGGTTGCTTGATGAGACAACCGCGACAATGGTTCCCGGTGCGACGCTCCCCGGTGAGACGGCGTTCAAGCTTTATGATACTTACGGTTTTCCCTATGATTTGACCGAGGATGCACTGCGCGGCCAAGGGTTCAGCGTTGACCGTACTGGATTTGATACTGCGATGGCTGGGCAGAAGGCCGCCGCGCGCGCAGCGTGGAAAGGTTCGGGCGAACAAGCATCGGGCGAAATCTGGTTCGATATTGCCGATGAATTTGGCGGGACAGAGTTCACAGGCTATTCCGCGACCGAGGGCGAGGGGCAGGTGGTTGCACTTGTGAAGGATGGTAAGCGCGTTGAGGCTGCGAATGCAGGCGATCATGTGATAATCCTTACCAACCAAACCCCCTTTTACGGCGAAAGTGGCGGGCAGTCAGGTGACGCAGGAAATATCACTGATCTCAGTGGCTTGAAAGTCATTATTGAGGATGTTTCAAAGCCACTTGGTCGCCTGCATACGCATCAGGCGCGGGTAGAGGCGGGAACGATAGCTGTTGGACAAGATGTCCATTTTACAGTTGATGCTGATCGTCGGGATCGCATTCGTGCGAATCATTCGGCGACGCACCTTGTTCACGCGGCGCTGCGCAACCGGCTTGGCGGGCATGTCACGCAGAAGGGCAGCCTTGTTGCGGCTGACCGTTTCCGCTTTGATTTTTCGCAGCCAACCGCGCTCACGCCCGCTGACATTGCTGTGGTTGAGGCTGACGTGAACGCGCAAATTCGGGCCAATGTGGTAGTCACCACGCGGCTTATGACGCCTGATGATGCGATTGCGGCGGGGGCAATGGCACTGTTCGGTGAAAAATATGGTGATGAAGTCCGCGTGCTTAGCATGGGCAGCGATGACTATTCGATTGAGCTTTGTGGGGGCACGCATGTTAATGCAACTGGCGATATTTCCTTGTTCAAGATCATCAGCGAGGGAGCAGTCGCAAGCGGAGTCCGGCGGATCGAAGCGCTGACGGGTGAAGCAGCGCGGCTATGGTTGGTTGAACGTGATGAAATGTTGCGCGGAATCGCTGCTACGTTCAAGACCAGCATTGATGATGTTCCTGCGCGGGTTACCGCGCTGATCGATGACCGCAAACGTCTTGAACGTGAGCTTGCCGAAGTTAAAAAAGCGCTTGCAATGGGCGGCGGCGCTGTGGGTTCTGCGTCTGGGCCCGAAGACATAAACGGTATCGCTTTCATCGGCCAGATTATTGATGGTCTTGATCCCAAGGAACTGCGCGGCGTCATCGATGATGCTAAGGTACGACTG
>JAYUIX010000076.1:0-7002 GCA_043765635.1 Sphingomonadales bacterium | reverse complement strand
TTTCAGCAATTGCCAGCTTCGATTCGCCGCCTGCGACAAGGCCGATACCCGATGGGCCAATGAATGCTCCCGCGATTAAGTAGCCAAGCACAGCGCCGAGTCCGAGCTTGCGAAACAGCATCACGAAGCCGAGGCCAGCCCCAAGCAAAACCACGCCCTCGCGCAACATTGTGACCGTTTCCGGGCTTGGCCCAGCCATTAGTGTGCGGCTTCGCGCGCAGCCTCTGCGACTGCATCAAAGGCTAGTAGGATTGAGGCATGGCGCGCACGGTGCGGTACAGCGGGCGCAAAAATTTGCAGACCGGGCCATATGCCCGGATCAGCACGGGTATCGGCCAAAAATGCCGCCAGCGCATCGCGTGCATTGTCAAGTTCATCAACGCTGCGTCCACGCGCATTCGCAGCCATCAATGCTGCCGAGGCTTGACCAAGCGCACAGGCGCGCACCTCAAGCCCGAGCGCGTCAATTTGCCCAAGCGGATCAAGACGGACATCAACCGTAACCCGACTGCCGCAGACCGGCGATCGCTTCTCAACGCTTGCCTGCGCATCGGGCAAACGCTTGAAATTGGCGGTTGAAGTCGCTAGTTTAAGTATCTCATTATTATATAGTGTCATTGCGGATCTGCCGTGGCACCACCATTTTCGCGGCGATCACCGATAAAATCAACGAGCGCACCCGACGTTGCATTCAGAAGTGGATACGTGCGCGATTCGATCATCCAGTCTGGCCTTTGAGATTTTCCGCCAAAAATTGTATCATAACCAAGTGAAGCAAAAAGAAAGATGATTGAGCCTGCGATCAATCCCTTGAGCGCACCAAAGCCAAGCCCGAGTGCACGGTCAAATGGCCCAAGCATTGACGATTTTGACGCTTTGCCAAAGCGGTTTGCCAGATAGCGACCAGCCACAAAAGTGCCGCCAAACACAAGCGCGAACGCAAGCACCGAAGCCCCTGCTGTAGTGCCGACACGCTCAACCAATGCGGCTGCTACCGGACTGTGAAACAGCTTCACAGCTGCAATAGCGGTAACCCAAGCTGCCAGTGAAAGCGTCTCAGTAACAAAGCCGTTTTGCAGACCACGAAAGCCGAACCAGCCAACCAAAAGCAGTATAATGATATCAAGTGCAGTCATGCTCGTCCCATAGGCGCTCCGCCGCGCCCGAGTCGAGCCTCAACCGCGCCCAAGCATGTGATCAACCAGCGCGCCAAGCCGCGAAAAGCTGGAAAGTTTGATGCCGTGCCCATCGGCCTTCGTAGTTGCTGGCACAAAGGCGCGTTCAAACCCCAATTTCGCCGCCTCTTTAAGCCGAAGTCCGGCATGTGCAACTGGGCGCACCTCAGCAGAAAGCGCGATTTCGCCGAAGATAATCGCAGTCGGTGGAAGCGGTCGTTCGGACAGCGCCGAAACGAGCGCCGCCGCCACGGCCAAATCAGCCGCCGGATCAGATAGGCGGTAGCCACCTGCGATGTTGAGATAAACCTCACACGTCGAAAAATTCAGCCCACAGCGTGCCTCAAGCACCGCAAGGATCATCGCAAGCCGCCCGCTGTCCCATCCGACCACAGCGCGGCGCGGGGTTGCCCCGCTCGCAAGCCGAACAACAAGCGCCTGCACCTCAACCAGCACGGGCCGCGTGCCCTCAAGGGCTGGGAACACAACCGTACCCGTCACCGACTCGTCCCGCTGCGTTAGAAATAGTGACGACGGATTAGCTACCTCACCAAGTCCGCCCTCTTCCATCGCGAACACGCCGATTTCATCAGTGCCGCCAAAACGGTTCTTGATCGCACGGAGTATGCGGTATTGATGGCTGCGTTCGCCCTCAAAGCTGAGCACCGTATCGACCATATGTTCAAGCACACGCGGGCCAGCGATGCTGCCATCCTTGGTGACATGACCAACGAGCACGACCGCCGTACCGCTTTGCTTTGCGAAACGGATGAGTTCCTGCGCCGATGCGCGCACCTGACTCACCGTGCCCGGTGCGCCCTCAATCAAATCACTGTGCATCGTTTGAATCGAGTCGATCACAAGCAAAGCAGGTGGTGCGCCCTGCCCTAATGTCGTCAGGATATCGCGCACTGACGTTGCCGCCGCGAGTTGCACTGGCGCATCACCAAGCCCAAGCCGTCGCGCGCGCAGCCGTACTTGATCCGCCGCCTCTTCGCCTGAAACATAGGCAACTGCCCGCCCCGTCTGGGCGATCTTCGCCGCAGCCTGAAGCAACAGTGTCGATTTACCAATGCCGGGATCACCGCCAATGAGCGTGGCAGAGCCAGCCACAAACCCACCGCCCAGCGCGCGATCAAATTCAGCAATTCCGCTTGGCATCCGCGCGGGCAGCGCAATGTCCGTATCAAGCCCGACCAGTTCAAACGCGCGGCCGCCGCTTTGCAAATCATGCTTGGCGCGAAACGGCGTCACTACCGCGCCCGCATCCTGAACCATCGTGTTCCATTCGCCGCAATCAGTGCATTGCCCTGCCCACTTGTTCGTCACCGAACCACATGCATTGCAGGCATAACGGGTTTGTGGTTTTGCCATAATTACCTTGCTTTAGAACGAAAATAGAACATATTGCCGGATTGCCAGCAGGTCAATAGCCTGTCAGTCTCTTTTTATGCGCGAGAAAGAACTTCGCCTTGCCCTCATCTGCTACGGCGGGATCAGCCTAGCGATCTATATGCATGGGATCACCAAGGAGATTTGGCGCGTCGCGCGCGCAAGCCGATCCTTTCACAAGGGGCTTCCGCCGGAGAACCGGGTTGAAGCGGCCTATGTTGAGTTGCTCAAACTGATTGCCGAGCATGACGGATTAAAGCTGCGCATCCTTCCCGACATTATCGCTGGTGCAAGTGCGGGCGGGATCAACGGAATATTTTTGGCGCAGGCGATTGCCAGTGGCGAATCGCTCGATCCGCTCACAGACATGTGGCTCGAAAAAGCTGATGTTGATGAATTGCTTGATCCTGACGCGCGCCCTTTGTCGCGCTTCTCCAAATTTTGGGCGACGCCGCTTGTCTGGCTCGCGCTCGGGCGACGCAGCGGGACAGTTCAGCGCACCGTTGCCGCCGAAGCACGTGATGAGGTGCGCGCCAAGGTCTCGCGGCTTGTGCGTGCGCGCTGGTTTGAGCCGCCTTTTGGTGGTCAAGGTTTCACCGCCATGCTGCTCGACGCATTTGACGCGATGAAAGCTGGGCCAATTGGTGAACGCTTGATACCCAAAGGCCAACCACTTGATCTGTTTGTAACTGTCACCGATTTTGGCGGCTATTCCGAACAGCTTCGACTCAATAGTCCGTCGGAAATTACCGAGACAGAACATCGGCTTACGCTGAGTTTTTCAGATCGTAGGGAAAAAATAGGCGGGCTTGGCGATAGCATAGAACTTGCCTTTGCAGCGCGCGCCACCGCAAGTTTTCCCGGCGCATTCCCCCCGGTAAATGTCACAGAGATTGACCGCGTTTTGGCCGAGCGTGGGCGTACTTGGGATACCCGCGCAGCATTCCTTAAACGCATCCTCCCCGGCCACGGTGATGAAAGCGAAACGGCTGTCCTGATTGACGGATCGGTGCTCGCCAATGCGCCGTTTAAGCCCGCATTGGATGCGTTGCGTGACCGCCCGGCGCGGCGCGAAATTGACCGCCGTTTCGTCTACATTGATCCTAAACCCGGCATACAGGCTGTCAGCCTGACCAAAAAGGGCAAGGCACAGCTTCCGGGTTTTTTCAGCACCATATTCGGCGCAATGTCAGACATTCCGCGCGAACAACCGATCCGTGACAGCCTTGAAGCGATTGAAGCGCGCTCAACTCGCATTCGCCGGATGCAGCATATTATTGATGCGCTCCGCCCCGATGTCGAAGCGGCAATTGAAGGATTGTTTGGCCGTACTTTCTTCCTTGATCGGCCAACGGCTGCGCGAATAAAAGTCTGGCGTAACAAGGCGCAGGAGCGCGCTGCGCGAGACGCCAACTATGCGTTTTCGGCCTATGGCCATATTAAATTATCGGGGATAGTTGAGGAACTCGCAGGGTTCGCGGCAAAGCAAGATGCCACATTGCGCGGCGGGAAATTTGATGATTTTCGCCATGCGCTTTGGGAAAGAGTGCGCGCGCGCGGTATTGATCAGGTTACAGTTGGCCTTGGCAAAGGCGCGACCCCTGCTGCAATTGGCTTTTTTCGCGACCACGATCTTGGCTTTAGAATCAGGCGGCTACGCTTCGTGATCCGCACGCTGCGAACGCGCATTGATCAGGGCGCGTTTGACGGTGTTGAGGCGGAACCACTACGCGCCACATTATTCATGCTGCTCGCACGCTATCTCGACCGCGAAAGCATCAATTATTATAAGGATTTTGACGATAGTAGCGCCGCCACCTTTCTTGACGACGTGGCGCGTCAGCGGGCGTTATCACAACTAGACGGTGAGACAGATGCCGAGCTTGCCGAGGCGCTGGCCAATGCCCCGAAAGCGGCGCGACGGGCGGTGTTATTCGCTTATCTTGGCTTTCCTTTTTATGATGTGTCAACGCTGCCGCTGCTCCAAGGTGAGGGCTTGAGTGAATTTGACCCCGTCAAGATTGACCGGATTTCGCCCGAAGACGTGACGGTGGTGCGGCGCGGCGTCAATGAAACGCTTAAAGGCATTCAATTCAACAGTTTCGGGGCATTTTTCAGCCGAGCCTACCGCGAAAATGATTATCTGTGGGGGCGACTCCACGGGGCTGATCGACTGTTTGATATCATCCTTTCGGCAACGCAGGTTCCGCCCGCCAAAGCCGATATGATCAAACGCGAGCTTTTGCGTGAAATCCTGAATGAAGAGGAGGGCCGCCTCACCCGAATTCCCGATTTATTCACGAAAGTCCGTGATGAGATTGCGGCGAGCGCCCCGAGCGCGTAAACCTGCGATTAGGATGCCATAAAATGAGGTCATAATGCAGTTTTTGAAGACGATTTTCTGGGTCGCTTTGGCGGTGATTGTTGTGATTTTCTCATCCAACAACTGGATCGACATTAAGGTGTCTCTTTGGGCGAATATGGTGTGGCAGACAAAACTTCCAGTGCCATTGTTAATGGCGTTTCTGATTGGTCTGCTTCCGACGCTGCTGCTTTATCGCACGTCGCGCTGGCAGCTTCGGCGCAAACTCGATTTGACTGAAAAAGCACTGGCGAGTGTTCAGAGTGTTCACGCGCCAACATCCTCATCGGTTATGCCTCCTGCCGCCGCGCCAATTGCCGTGCCGCCAGGTGTATCATGAGTTCACCAATTTATGTCGCGATTGATACACCGGATATTGAACGGGCCAAGCTGATTGCGGCAAAGGTCAAAGGCCATGTTGGCGGGCTAAAGCTTGGCCTTGAGTTTTTCTCGGCGAATGGCCGTGCGGGCATCCGCGAGATGGCCGCACTAGATATGCCAATTTTTCTCGATTTGAAGCTGCACGATATTCCCAACACTGTTGCCAAAGCAGTGCAAGCGTTGCGCCCTCTCAAACCTGCGATACTAACTGTCCACGCTATGGGTGGCAGAGCGATGATGGAAGATGCAAAGGCAGCCGCGCCCGAAGGTACTAAGGTTGTGGCAGTGACCGTTTTAACCAGCCTCGACGGCGATGATCTGCGCAGCATCGGCCTTGGTGAAGATCCGCATAAACAGGTTGAGCGACTCACATTGCTGGCAAAGGAAGCTGGATTGGACGGAGTCGTCTGCTCAGGGAACGAAGTGCGCGCAGCAAAAGAACTTTGGCCACGTGGGTTTTTTGTGGTGCCTGGTGTGCGCCTTGCACAAGGGCTGGTTGGTGACCAGAAACGCGTGGTGACCCCGCGTCAGGCGCTTGATTCTGGCGCGTCGATCATTGTTGTTGGCCGCCCTATAACGCAGGCAGAACATCCCGGTGAGGCCGCGCGCGCGATTGAGGCAACACTTTAAGGAGCATCATGACAGTTCAGGTCAAAATTTGCGGGTTATCAACGCCTGAAACTGTTGATGGTGCCATTGCGGCTGGCGCAAGCCACATCGGCCTTGTCTTTTTTCCGCCAAGTCCGCGCAGTGTCAACTTTGATATGGCGCGCGGACTTGCTGAGCACGTTCCGGGGCATGTCCGAAAAGTCGGGGTGTTTGTTGAGCCGTGCAACGCCCTGCTTGAACAAGCGATTGCGGCGGGACAACTAGACATAATTCAGGTGCACAAGACGCCGCCTAACCGCGTGGCCGCAATTGCAGCGCATGTGTCACGTCCATGCTGGGCGGCAATTCCGGTAAAAACGCGCGCAGATCTTGCCGCTGCGCCCGCATATCGCGGTGCTGCCGAGCGCATTCTTTATGATGCGAAACTGCCAGACGACGCAGACCTGCCCGGCGGGATGGGGTTACGTTTTGACTGGACGCTGCTGAACGGCTTCGCACACCCGCTACCGTGGGGTCTCGCGGGCGGGCTGACCCCGGACAATGTCGCCGAGGCGGTTCGCGTGACGAGCGCAACTCTGGTTGATGTTTCATCGGGCGTTGAGTCCACGCCCGGCATCAAGGATGTGGACAAGATCGCCGCATTCCTTAAAGCAGCGTTGATATTATGACCCTAACAAACTCACTTCGCTCCGGCCCCGATGATCGCGGCCATTTTGGCCAGTTTGGCGGACGTTATGTCGCCGAAACACTGATGCCGCTGATCCTTGATCTTGAACGCGAATACCGTGCAGCAAAGATTGATCCAGCGTTTGCCGCGCAGTTTGATGATCTGCTCGAACATTATGTCGGTCGGCCGAGTCCGCTTTATTATGCTGAACGGCTGACTGAGCACCTCGGTGGCGCGAAAATCTACTTCAAACGTGACGAGCTGAACCACACCGGCGCGCACAAGATCAACAATTGTATCGGCCAAATCCTGCTAGCGATGCGGATGGGCAAAACGCGGATCATCGCCGAAACAGGCGCTGGTCAGCACGGCGTTGCCACCGCAACCGTTGCCGCGCGTTTTGGCTTGCCCTGCGT
>JAYUIX010000075.1:0-2498 GCA_043765635.1 Sphingomonadales bacterium | reverse complement strand
AAATGCGTTGGGCACGCCGTATATCGAAGCGGTTGAGACACTCCCCGCCTTTTGGACAATGCACAGTCTGTCGCCAACGACAGCGCCCGTGCAAGCGGCGGTGACGAGCGCGCGGTTGATATTGTTATCGACCCTGCTGCTTATTGGCGGGCTGGCCGCATTCCTGCTTTACCGCCGCAAGATCGCCGCGTTACGCGCCGAAGCGGCAGTGCGTGACCGGATGACGTTGCTCAACGAACGATTGGTGCAGGCGAATAAACTGTCAGCCCTTGGCCAGATTGCAGCGGGTGTGGGGCATGAAATCAACCAGCCTTTGACCGCGATTGCGACCTATGCGCGCAATGCCATGTCGTTCATCGCGGCGGGACAGGCAAATGAAGCAACAGCGAATATGGCGCGTATCGGTGCCCTGTCAGAGCGTGTGGGCCGCATCACCGGCGAACTGCGCGGGTTTGCGCGCAAGGCAAAAGGAGTGAACGAGGCGGTTTCGATCAAGGCCGCTGTTGATGGTGCCCTCCTTTTGCTGCGTGACCGGATCAGCACATTGCCTGCAACGATCATCCTTTCACCCATCGACGACAGCATGAATGTGGTGGGTGAGGATGTTCGGATTGAGCAAGTCATCGTCAATCTGCTCCAAAACGCACTTGATGCGGCAGGCGCAGGGGCGATCGTGACGATCAGTCATGCGACGCGCGGCGCGTGGTTTGACCTTACGATCAGTGATAATGGCCCCGGATTATCGGGCCAAGCCAAGGCTGATTTGTTCGAGCCGTTTTCAACATCAAAGGCTGGCGGGCTGGGCCTTGGTCTTGTCATATCGCGCGACATTATGGCTGATTTCGGCGGTGATCTGACAGCAGATGATGTGGCGGACGGCGCGTCATTCACGATGCGATTGCGGGTGGCCGCGTGACGATCCGCGTCGCCTTTATCGATGATGAGCCGGACATTCGCGCGGCGATGGCGCAGAGCTTGTCGCTTGCAGGACTCGAACCTTTGCCGTTTGACAGCGGGGAGGCAGCGCTTGCGGTGATCGGTCGCGATTTTGACGGTATCGTCATATCGGATATCAGGATGCCCGGCATGGACGGTTTGGCACTGTTCCGCGCCCTGTGCGAACGCGACGGAGACCTTCCCGTCATCTTGATTTCGGGGCATAGTGATATTGAAACCGCCGTCGCCGCCGTTCAGCGCGGGGCTTATGATTTTCTTGCCAAGCCGTTTGCGCCTGACCGGTTGATTGCCGTTACGCGGCGTGCGCTTGAAAAACGGGGTCTCGTCCTCGAAAACCGCAGGCTTCGCGCCCACGCAAGTGACGCCACCGGCGGCGGGCCACTGATGGGCAATTCACCCGCGATGGAGCATTTGCGCCGCACGATCAAACAGATTTCAAGCGTTGATGTTGATGTGCTGATCGAGGGGGAAACCGGCAGTGGCAAGGGGCTCGTCGCATCGCTGCTCCACAGTCAAAGCGCGCGCAGTGGCCGACCTTTTGTCACACTTGATTGTGGTGCGCTCCCCGATACGCTGGTGGAAAGCGAACTATTCGGCCATGTGAGCGGCGCATTTGCCGGTGCGCATCATCCGCGGACAGGACGGATCGAACAGGCCAACCGCGGCACATTGTTCCTAGATGATGTTGAAACGATGCCCGCAGTGATCCAGCTAAAATTGCAACGCGCGCTTGAAACACGCCAGATTACGCCGCTTGGGGCCAACGCGCTGCGCACACTCGATTTCCGGACGATCACGGCAAGCAAAGTCGATCTGGCGGCGTTGACGCAGAGTGGACATTTTTCAGCATCACTATTTTACCGGCTCAACGGGATCACACTCCATGTGCCGCCACTGCGTGAAAGGCAGGGTGATATTGCCATGCTGTTCACTATCTTTGTGGCACGGGCGGCCGAGCGGTACAAACGCGCTGAACCCGCTTTGACGCCTTCGATCTGGCGGCATTTGAAACAGCATGATTGGCCGGGCAACGTGCGCGAATTGAAACAATATGCCGAAATGATCGTGCTTGGCTTTGAACGCGACACTCCCGTGCAGCCGCATCTGGCAGCGACTGATCTCAAATCACAAATGGCGCTTTATGAAACTGCAGTGATCGAAAATGCACTCGACGCAGCACACGGCGATGTCCGGTCAACGATTGCCGCGCTCGATCTGCCGCGCAAGACTTTCTATGACAAGGTCAAGCGGCTGGGGATTGATCTGGCGCGATTTAAGACTTCGGCCCGTTAAACAACCGCACGGGCACCAAATAGCGCACTGCCAACGCGGATATGCGTCGCGCCCAGCATGACGGCGCTTTCAAAATCGCCTGACATGCCCATGCTCAATCCGTGTAAGCCGTGATCGCGTGCAAATTTGGCGAGTAGGGCAAAATAGGGGGCGGCATTCACGCCGTCGGGCGGCACTGCCATCAGCCCTGCGATATCAAGCCCCGCAGCCTGCGCCGCTGTCAGTAATGTGGGTAGGTCAGCCGTTGC
>JAYUIX010000074.1:0-7349 GCA_043765635.1 Sphingomonadales bacterium | reverse complement strand
GTTTCAGGGGGAGCAGTTTCGGGAATCAGAAGTGACATAAATCGGGCTTATGCAGCAGTGCGTGATCCCAATGAATATCGCCCCGCTGATTTCCGCCGCGCACTTGGCAGTGCTGTTCGAACCATAAGGACTCTTCGTTAATGCGTGTTACCAAATCGATTTCGGCGCTCACAGTGGTAGCGTTTGTATTGGCGTCCTGTGGCGGCGGTAGCAACAGCACGACGCCTGTGGCGGTTTCACCACCGCCGACGGTTCCGCCGACCCGCGCTTTTAATGTCCCTGCGCAGGAATCGCTTTCGGTGGCTGATGTTCAACAAGTTATGGCGCAAGCAATCACCGAAGCGCGCGCGCGTAACATGCCTGCAACAATTGCAGTGACTGACCGCGTTGGCAACGTGCTTGGCGTATTTGTGATGAATGGGGCAAACCAGAATTTGCGAATTCCCAATGCGCCCGGCGGTGTTTCGTTCAACCGCGATTTGCAAGGTTTTCCTGGCAATCTCGATCAGTTTCCCGGCCTCCCCGCAGATGTACCGGCGGCAGGCGCTGGAGCAATCGCCAAGGCTGTGACCGGCGCTTATCTTTCAAGCGGCGGCAATGCTTTCTCAACGCGAACTGCCAGCCAGATTGTTCAGCAAAATTTTCCGCCTTCACCCAATGCTGTCGGGCTTGAGAGTGGACCGCTTTACGGCGTACAATTTAGCCAATTGCCTTGTTCTGATTTGAGCCAGCGCTTTGGTGGCCCGGCGATGATTGGGCCAAAGCGTTCACCACTCGGGCTATCGGCCGATGCAGGCGGTTTTCCGCTTTACAAGAACGGTGTCCTTGTCGGCGGCGTTGGCGTGATGGCTGATGGCGTTTATGATTTTGATACCAACATCCTTGATGTTGAAAGCAAGGATGAAGAATTTATCGCGCTTGCAGCAACTGCCAATTTCCTTCCGCCTGCAGGAATAACAGCAAATTTCATAACAGTTGACGGTACTTCACTGCGGTATAGCGATGCCACAACCGCAGGTTTTAGGGGCGGTGCTGCACCCGCTTTTTCCACACTAGCCGGCACAGTCGGCAACTTGGTTGCGGTTAATGGCTATAGTGCTGCAACCATAATCGCGGGCAGTGCCTACGGCAGCGAAAATTCGGGCATCCGCGCTTCAACCACGGCTGAATTTGCCAATCCCGATGCGTTTATTCTGACTAATGGATCAGGCACTAACCGCTTCCCCATTCGCGCGGCAACTGACGGCGCGGTGACAACGCAACCAATCACTGCCGCAGAAAGCCGGGCGTTGCTCGAAGAGGCATTTTTGATCATGACGCGTGCGCGCGCGCAAATTCGTCGCCCACTGGATAGTCGTGCACAGGTAACGATCAGCGTGGTTGATACGTTTGGCTCAGTGCTCGGCGTCGTCCGCTCGCCCGATGCACCGATATTCGGTACCGACGTTTCGTTACAGAAAGCACGCACAGCTGCGTTTTTCACTAACGTCAACGCGCAAAGCGAACTTCTCACCAATCCAACGCCGCGCATTGCCGCGATGATGCGCACCGCGCAGACTTTTTTCAATGATCCAAATGCTTTTACTGGCCGCGTTGCGTTTACCAATCGCGCGATTGGTAATATTGCTCGTCCGTTTTTCCCGGACGGTGAGCAGGAGCGGCCACCGGGGCCATTCTCACCCGGCTTTCAAGGCTTCAGTCCTTTTTCGGTTGGCATTCAATCAACGCTGATTACCGAAAATATCGCGCAGCATGTGCTTTTCATTCTCGGGGCAAGCGCGACTGACACAGCCCAGCGCTGCACTCGCTCTCCTGACGTGATCCCCGGTCAAAACCGCTTGCAAAACGGCATTCAGATTTTCCCCGGATCAGTGCCGGTTTATCGTGGCAACGTCCTCGTCGGCGGTATCGGTGTTTCGGGGGATGGAATTGATCAGGATGATATGATCGGCTTTCTTGGTGCCAATAATGCCAACATCCGATTGGGCGCAGCCAGTGTTGGCAATGCGCCACTTTCTGTCCGTTCAGATAATGTAATCGTGCCTGTAACAGGCGGGCGCACAGTGCGGCTGCGCTATGTCGGTTGTCCGTTTGCGCCATTCCTCGACACTGCCGAGCAGCAAGTCTGTCAGGGACGCTAAGCCATGGCAATTGATCTATCCTTCTTGCCAACATTCGCGGTGCTTTCAAGCGAATTGGCGATTATGCGGAAAAATGGGCTTGACGATATTAGGCTTGAAGCATCGCTGACATCGATCCTTGGTGCGTCAGAGCTTCAATTAAGCAGCATCGGCGGGCCTGACGAGGGTGAAACCACTCCCGCTGAGACGAAAAGTGAAATGCCCGCTGCTGAGCCGATACCGTCTTTTCCAGTCGGCGCTTCAAGCGATGACATTGCGACATCAAATTTGATCAGTTTTCCAGAGGGCACAATTGCGCAGGTGCCCGTCAAATTGGCCGTTGCCGATATACGTCAAGCGCCCCAACTGGCGGTGCCGTTAGTAACCGCAGTTCCAGCGGACGAGGCAGTCGGTGGGCCAAATGATACAGCGCTTCCCGATAGCTTTGTTCCAAGCTTTCCACCCGGCACCGTTCCTGAGTCAGCGATACAGACACCAGACGTTGTTGTTGCGCCGGGGGTAAGCGCAGAAGGTGCCTTGCTTGATGGTCGCCGTCGCCCCGGCGATGAGAAGGCTCTGCCAGATCCGGTGGTTCAGACCAATATTGGCGCGGTAAGGCCGCCACCGCCATCGGCGTTTCCCGGTGACCCCGAGTTTCCGATCCCGGATCGTTTCCGCCTGTCATCAAATCTTGGTTTGGCACGCAAAGAGAAATTCCTTGATCCGTACAACCAGAACACCTTCAAAGGTGACAAACCAATCTGTATCCCAACTGATGAAGAAGTGGCACGCCGCGCCGCCGCAGGTGAGAAAAAATGCCGGACGCCCAAAATTCTCGGGTTGAAAGGCGATGACTGGTTCTTTGTTTTGACTGGCGTTTCCGATACAATTGTTGAACCGCGCACATTCCCAATTCCGGTAAGCGTTCAAACAACTGAGCGTCCGCGCAGCAACGATGTTTTCGGCAAGAGCCAGTCGCTGGTGCTTGCACAAACCTTTTTGTTTGGCGCGGCACTCATTAAAGGGCAGACCGCCTACAAGCCGCCAGATGTTGAATATCGCGCGCTGCTCGCGTTCAACATCAACTATGTCAATGTGCCGGAGCGTCGCGTGCTGAGCGTGAAGCCCTCGAAAGAATCGAACCGCTTCGATTATTTCCTCGGCGTTCAAGAGCTATTTTACGATGTCCATTGGCGCAACGTATCTGATCGCTATGATTTTGACTCGTTCCGGTTTGGCATTCAGCCGTTTCAGCAGGATTTCCGGGGCTTCCTGTTCAACGACAACCAGCTTGGTGTGCGTTTATTCGGGATTCGCGATAATAACCGTTTTCAATATAATCTTGCGGCGTTCTGGCGGCTTGAAAAGGATACCAACAGCGGCCTTAATGCTGTGACGATGCGTCCGCGCGATGATTATGTAATCGCGGCCAACGTCTATCGTCAGGATTTTCCTGTGGTCGGGCTTACCAGCCAAGTGTCAGTAACGCTCAACATTAATCGTGAGAAAAAACAGCTTGAGCTTGACGATAACGGCTTTCCCGTGCGCCCCGCGCTGCTTGGTACCAACCGTGGACGCAATTATGACGTCACATATCTTGGCTATTCGGTTGATGGGCGTATTGGTCGGGTGAACCTAACCGCTACAAGCTACGCTGCGCTTGGCACTGATCGCAACAGCTTCTTCACTGACCAAAAGGCCAAGATCAAAAGCTTCTTCTTTGCGGCTGAACCTAGCATCGACATCAACTATCTGCGCATCCGTCTTGCAGCACTTTATGCCTCGGGTGACAGCAAGCCGTTCGACAATGTTGAGGGCGGATTTGACGCGATCTTCGAAAATCCGATTTTTGCAGGTGCCGACACCAGCTATTTCATTCGTCAGACGATACCATTCGCAGGCGGCGGTCGCGCGGTTGCGATCAACGGTCGCAACGGCATTCTCAATTCGCTGCGCTCTTCAAAAGAACAAGGGCAATCCAATTTCAACAATCCGGGAACGATGCTGCTCGGGGTTGGCGTTGATGCAGATATTACTCCAAAGTTCCGCCTGACCGGAAACGTCAACCATCTCTGGTTTGAAAATACCGCGACACTGCAAGCACTGCGCGTCGAAGGTACGATCCCAAAATCAATTGGCTATGATATTTCAGCAGCGGCGATCTTCCGTCCCTCTGCAATCCAAAATGTTGTGTTCCGCTTATCTGGCGCTGTGTTACAATCGGGCAAAGGGTTTCGTGATCTTTTTGCCAGCGCCCAAAGGCAAAGACGTTTTTATTCTGTCCTCTTCAACGCTACTGCGAGCTTTTAAAAATGGCCCTTCGGCTTCCCCTCTTCCGTATCTTCTTTGTTGGCATATTGCTCACCGCACTTGCCTTATTTGGCTGGAGTAAAGCTCAAGCAGCCGAAGGTGGAAAAGCAATTACGCGCGATTATTCGACCGTTTTTGCGCCGCCCGCTCCTGAAAATCAGACCAAAGGTGAAGCCAAGCTCAAGAGCGAGGGCTGCATTTCGTGCCACAGCGCATCGGATGCATGGACAATGCACAAGAGTGAGGCGGTTGTGCTTGGCTGTGCTGATTGCCACGGCGGCAACGCTAAGATCACGCTCACCAATACAAAACTTAAATTCACTGACCCGGCCTATATTGAACTGCGCGATGCGGCGCACGTGTTGCCGCGCTACCCCGGTAGCTGGCCGTCGTCGGCAAACCCAATTCGCAGCTATGCCTTAATGAATAAGGAATCGCCCGAATTTATTCGTTTCATGAATCCGTCGGATTACCGTGTTGCGCGCGAAAGCTGCGGCGCGTGCCATCTGAATACGATTGAGGCGGCTGAACGTTCAATCATGGCGTCAGGCGCAATGCTCTGGGGCGGTGCGGCGTATAACAACGGCGTGGTACCATTCAAAAATTATGTCGTTGGTGAAGCTTATACGCGCGACGGCCAACCAGCAAAACTCGTTTCGCCGGGATTCCCGTTTGGCACTGTTACCCCGGAACAGAAAAAGCGCGGCGCTGTGCCGGTTCTTTATCCGCTCCCAAGCTGGCAAGTAATCAAGCCCGGCGACGTCTTTCGCGTGTTTGAACGCGGCGGACGCAACGTTGTGACGCAATTTGCAGATGTTGGCCTGCCCAGCCCGACCGGCAATATCCAGCGGCTTGAAGAGCCTGGCCGTCCCGATCTTAAGCAATCAATGCGCGGCCCCGCAACTGGCCTGCGCGTCGCCATTCCCGTGCTCAATATTCACAAAACGCGTCTCAACGATCCGTTCATGTGGTTCATGGGCACCAATGATCAGCCCGGCGATTATCGCCAGTCGGGTTGCGCTGCATGTCACGTGATTTATGCCAATGACCGCGAGCCGCGCCACAGCCTGATCTACGCCAAATATGGCCGTGACGGGCAGACTGCTACCGTCGATCCGACGATCAAGGATCGGATGGAAGGCGATGCCCACGCCGGTGATTATAAGAAAGCCAAGGAGCCTGGTGCCCCTCCTTCACACGGTGGTTTGTTGTACGGTGAAGCCAAAGAAGGCTCAGGCGGCGGACACGGGGCAGGCGGGCACGGCAGCGGTGCGATGAAAGAAAAAGGCCATCCAATCGAACACGCCTTCACGCGCGCCATACCAACCGCGCAGTGCATGAACTGTCACATGCACCAGCCAAATATCTTCCTGAACAGCTATCTTGGTTACACAATGTGGGATTACGAATCCGATGCGCCCGCAATGTGGCCAAAGAAGCAATTCTACCCAACGATTGCCGAACGCTTCAAAGCCTATGACCGCAATCCTGAAGCAGCTGCGGCAACCGGACTGTGGCGCGATCTTGAGTTCCTGCGCAACGTCTATGATCTTAACCCCGGTCTCAAAGACACGCAGTTTGCCGATTATCACGGCCATGGCTGGAATTTCCGTGCGATCCTCAAGCGTGACCGCGAAGGCAATCTGCTTGACGCTGATGGCAAGATTGTTGACCCCAACGATCCCGAAAAATGGCGTAAAAAGGGTGAAGGCAAATGGGTTGAACCCGGCATAAACCCCGGCAAGACTGTCCATATGATGGATATCCATGCGGAAAAGGGTCTGCAATGCGCCGACTGTCACTTTGCGCAGGATAGCCACGGCAATGGCCTGATTTACACTGAAGTTGCCAATGCCATCGAAATCACTTGCAAGGATTGCCACGGCACGGCGGATCAATATCCGACACTGCTTACGTCTGGCCCCGCCGCACCGCCGCAGGGCACAAACCTGTCGCTGCTGCGCAACCCCGACGGGCAAAAGCGTTTTGAGTGGTACTATGATGATGACGGCAACCGCGTCCTCATGCAGCGCTCAATCGTCGATCCAAAGCTTGAGTGGAAGGTTAGCCTCGTCAAGGATAGTGTCGATCCGACCAACAAGCGTTATAATATGAAGGCAGCACGCGCCAAATTGATGGGCAAAACCGGCGGCACTGAAAACGCCAGCTACGGCTGGGGGCCGGGTATTGCAAAAACCGATCGGGCGCACGGCGATGACACGATGACCTGCTTTACGTGCCACTTAAGCTGGACGACATCTTGTGGTGGTTGCCATTTGCCGATTGAAGCAAACTGGAAAACCAAGAACCATAAATATGGCGGCGAAGAAACGCGCAATTTCGCGACGTATAATCCACAAGTCGCGCGTGATGAAATGTTCCAGCTTGGCCGTCACCAGACGACAAAGGGCAACATCATTGCCCCTGTACGCTCCACCTCGGCGCTGGTGCTTTCCTCAACCAACGTCAACCGTGAACGCATTTACATTCAGCAGCCACCGATCTCATCGATTGGTTTCTCAAGTCAGGCGTTCGCGCCGCATTTCCCGCATACGGTGCGTACAACCGAAACTAAGGGATGCAGCGATTGCCACGTGAGTGCTGAAGAAGATAATAATGCGATCATGGCGCAACTTATGTTGCTCGGCACCAACTTCGTGAACTTCGTTGGCATGAACGCATGGACAGGGCTTGAAGGCGGATTTGAGGCCGTTCGCGTTACCGAGTGGGATGAACCGCAGACAGTAATTGGTTCCTATCTTCAGAAATATGCCTTCCCCGATTGGTATAAGCTTCACGTCGAACAAAACGGCCGTGAATTGAAAGAATGGACACGCGGTAAGCTGTTCTCCGATGGTTTGTCGGGTGAAGCCGCAGGTTCGGAGCAATTCCGCAATGTTCATCAGGGTACAAAGGGCA
>JAYUIX010000073.1:0-2564 GCA_043765635.1 Sphingomonadales bacterium | reverse complement strand
TTTACCGCGATACCGATTTCGGGGTTCAAGGGCGACAATATCATTGCGCCTTCGCCTCACACGCGCTGGTATAAAGGGCCGCCACTCATTGCCCTGCTCGAAGGGCTTGAGCTTGACGAGACCAGTTCGCTTGCCAAACCGTTCCGCATGGCAGTGCAGTGGGTCAACCGCCCTAACCTCGATTTCCGGGGCTTTGCGGGGCAAATTGCGAGCGGCAGTGTCAAAGTGGGAGACGCCGTGCGCGTGCTGCCATCGGGTAAGACAACGACGATCAGCCGGATTGTGACCTTTGGCGCTGAATTGGCTGAGGCCGTTGCGGGCCAATCAGTGACATTATGTTTTGCCGATGAAGTCGATTGTTCGCGCGGCGATGTGATTGCAGTCGCTGACAATCCGCCGCAAGTGGCCGCGCAGTTCGAGGCCAATCTGGTGTGGTTTGCCGATGAAGCGATGATTGCGGGGCGTGCCTATTGGCTCAAAACCGGCACACAGAGTGTCTCGGCGATTGTGCAAGCCCCCAAATATCAGGTCAACGTCAATACAATGGAGCATTTGGCGGTCAAAACGCTTGAACTCAACGCCATTGGTGTGGCCGAACTGACGACTGACAAGCCGATTGTGTTTGAACCTTATGCTGACAGCCATACGCTGGGCGGGTTCATCCTGATCGACAAAATCACCAATGCGACTGTAGCGGCGGG
Source organism: Sphingomonadales bacterium (assembly GCA_043765635.1). Taxonomy (GTDB): domain Bacteria; phylum Pseudomonadota; class Alphaproteobacteria; order Sphingomonadales; family Sphingomonadaceae; genus Aquisediminimonas. Next base: position 1,863 of record JAYUIX010000073.1, on the reverse strand, counting down.
CATGCTCAATTTCTCGCTTCGCCGTGCGCAGAATGTTCATTGGCAGGCGACCGATATCGGCCGTGATGCGCACGCCGCGCTCAAGAACCAGAAAGCCGCGGTGCTATGGTTCACCGGGCTGTCAGGATCAGGCAAATCGACCATTGCCAATCTCGTCGAGAAAAAACTCCACAGGATGAACCGGCATACGTTCCTGCTTGACGGGGATAATGTCCGCCACGGGCTCAACAAGGATCTGGGCTTTACCGAGGCTGACCGCATCGAAAACATCCGCCGCGTGGGTGAAGTGGCCAAACTGATGGCAGACAGCGGGTTGATCGTGATTACGGCCTTCATCAGCCCGTTCCGCGCCGAACGCCAGATGGTGCGCGATATGATGCCTGCGGGTGAATTTATCGAAGTGTTCATCGACACCCCGCTCGCCGATGCCGAAGCGCGCGATGTGAAGGGCCTGTATAAAAAGGCGCGCAGTGGCCAGCTCAAAAACTTCACTGGCATCGACAGCCCTTATGAAGCACCGCTGGACGCTGAGGTGCGGATCGACACGACTGCGATGACCCCCGATCAAGCAGCGGCTGTGATCGTCGAACGGCTGTTAGGGTGAGCGTTGAGGAATCCGATGTTCGCTTGGCCGCGCGGTTGGCGGAGGAGGCAGGGGCTTTGCTGCTTGCGCTCCAAAGGTCAGGCACGGTGAGCGGCAAGGCGCTTGGCAATGAGGGTGACCGGATCGCCAATGCCTTCCTGATGAAGGCGCTGCGCGGCTCTCGTCCCGGCGACGCTATCCTGTCCGAAGAGGAAACCGACACCAATGCGCGGCTTTCGGCCAAGGGTGTGTGGATCATCGATCCGCTTGACGGCACGCGCGAATATAGCGAAGGGCGCGGCGATTGGGCAGTGCATGTGGCGCTCGCGATTGACGGCATTGCGACCGTTGGCGCGGTTGCCTTGCCGGGGCTTGAGCTGACCTTGACATCGGGCAATCCACTACCACTGTCGCCGCCCAACGTGCCTCTGAAAATGCTTGTCAGCCGGACACGGCCCGCTGCGCAAGCGATTGCCGTGGCAAAGGCATTGGGTGCCGATTTGCTGCCGATGGGGTCGGCGGGCGCAAAAGCAATGGCAGTGGTGCGCGGAGAGGCCGATATCTACCTCCACACCGGCGGCCAATATGAATGGGATAATTGCGCACCTGTTGCGGTGGCAGTGGCCGCTGGCCTCCACTGTTCACGCGTTGACGGATCGGCCTTGATCTATAACCAGGCCGATACTTACCTGCCTGACATCCTCATCTGTCACAAAGAGCGCGCGGCACAGATTCTGGCGCTTGTCGCTCAATAAAAAATGAAATCCCCCGCCGCGAGCGTAAGGCCCGCATTCAACTGTGTAAGGATGACGGCGGCCGCCCCCCCTGTGCCATCGACGTCGAAAGACAGTATGCCGTCAGTGCTGTTGTAGAGGAACGTCGAATTGGCTGTGGTGGCAACGGGCGCTACGCCTGCCACGAAGGCAATCGTCGCAGTTTGCGCAAAGCCAGCGTCGCGGAGTGCAATTTTATCACTGCCACTGACAAAATCGATGATCCGGTCAAAACCGCCTTCGCCGCCGGCATAGCGGAACTGATCAGCGCCGTTGCCACCGATGAGCAAGTCTGCGCCACTGCGCCCCAGCAAAACATCATTGCCGTCAAGCCCGGACAAGAAATCCGCACCCGCGCCGCCGGTGATCGCATTGGCATCCACAGCGCCGATGCCTGTGAAATCACCGCTGCCCGTATAGGTCAAATTTTCGACATGGGCACGCAGCGTGAAAATCGCAAGCGCGGTTTGCACTGTGTCTATGCCCTCGTTAGCAAATTCGATCACT
>JAYUIX010000072.1:0-2595 GCA_043765635.1 Sphingomonadales bacterium | reverse complement strand
AATGACGCAATTGCCTTCGCACAACCGGTCTTGCGGGCAGATGCGGCCGCAGATTTCGGGCATGGTCGAGGTGCTGTTCGATAACTCAAATGCCTCACGCAAGCGCCCCTCGGCGGTCAGTTTGAGCCAATCGGGGATATGGTTTTGCAGCGGACAATGTACCGAACAATAAGGCACTCCGCACTGCGAGCAGCGCGCGGACTGATCACGCGCCTCATCAGCCGGATAGCGGTTGGCGATTTCGTGAAAATCTTCGGCACGCAAAGGGGCCGCACGCTTTTCAGGATAAGCCTGAGCGCTTCCCACAAATTTGAGCATCAGCGTGTCGGCCATAGGAACCCCTCTTTCCGAGAAGAATGTAGGCATCTGCCGCATAAAGTCACGCGAAAAAATCGTTATAGGTCAGCGATGCTGGCTTATGTCAGCGTAATAATCTCGCAAATTATCGCTTGCTGCATTTTTTTTGGGAATTTACAGCCGTAACGGCTCTAAACTTGCCCCAGCCATACCAGTGCTGCGCCCCCGGCAATAATCCGATACCAGGCAAATGGCCCAAATCCGAATCGCGTCACCACATTCAGGAAAAGTTTGATCACGATCAGGGCGACAACAAATGATACGGCAAAGCCAATCGCGATCAGCCCCAGACTATCGGCGGTTACCTCGCTGCGGTGCTTGAACAATTGCAGGATGGTCGCCCCCGTCAGCGTTGGCAGTGCGAGGAAAAAGCTGAACTCAGCCGCCGTTTTGCGGTCAACCCCCATCGCCATCGCGCCGAGAATCGTTGCGCCTGAACGGCTGACGCCGGGGATCATCGCAAGGCATTGGATCACCCCAATGATTGCCGACGTTCTAAGCGAAACCGCCGCCACGCCGCCCGATTCCTGTGGCCGCGCATATTTTTCAACGATCAGGATCGCGATGCCGCCAATAATCAGGCTCCACGCGACGATCACCGCGTTTTCAAGCATCAGCTCAATCACATCACCAAAGACAAGCCCGAGGATCACCGCCGGAATAAACGCGACCAGCAAATTGCGGACAAAGGCAATCGCGCCCGCCTCAAGGCTGAACAACCCGCGCAGAACATCAACGAAGGTGCGCCAGTAAATCACCACGATGGCCAGAATCGCGCCGGGCTGGATCGCAATGTTGAACACCGCCCATTTCTGCGCGTCATAGCCAAGCAATTCAGTCGCCAGGATCAAATGCCCTGTGGAGGAAACCGGCAAAAATTCAGTCAGCCCCTCAACAATGCCAAGAATGATCGCGGTCAGAAATTCGTTCACGCACCCACCCCGAAACGGCCGTGCTTGCGGTATTGCACCAGCCAGTCGGGCGCGATGGCCTCAAGCGGGGTCGGCGCGACGCCAAGCACATCAAGCCCCGCCGCACCCTCTCCAACCACATTGTCCGATTGCAGCATCAGCCACTGATCCCATGTCATCGGCGAAGCGGGAAGCCAGCCAGTGAGTTTTGCCATGCCAGCGCCGATGATGTCGCTCACTGGCAAATAATGCCTGTCACGCCCGCAAGCCGCGCCAATCCATTTGTTGATTTCGAGCATGGAAAATATCTGCGGCCCGCCGAGTTCATAGGTTTTGCCCGCTGCCGCCGGATCCCCGAGAGCGGCCATTACCGCGTGCGCGACATCGCCGACAAACACAGGCTGAAACCGCGTCGCCGCCGAAAATACCGGAATGACGGGGAGCATCCGGATCAGCCCTGCAAAACGGTTGATGAATTGATCCTCACGCCCGAAAATGATCGAAGGCCGCAGGATCACAGCGCCGGGAAACGCCGCGCGCACCGCCGCCTCACCGTCGCCCTTTGATTTGCCGTAACCCGAGCGCGATGCGCTGTCCGCGCCGATTGCTGACATGTGGATGAACTGGGCAACGCGGGCCTTTGCGGCGGCAACCGCGACATTGCCCGCACCGCGATTCTGGATCATGTCCATATTGTCAAAGCTGCCGACAAGGTTAATCGCGACATCGGCATCACCCAGCGCGCGCGCCAGTGTTTCGGGTCGAGTCACGTCAGCGGCGACATAGGCAATCTGGCCCAGATTGGCTTGGCTTTTCAGGAACCAGCCGCGTTTCGGATTGCGTGACGCGACGCGCACCCGCGCACCTGATTTGAGCAAAGCCTGCACGACATAACGGCCGACAAAGCCATCGCCGCCAAAAACCGTTACTAGTTTCCCGTCCATCATTTTAACCCAAGTTGCTTGATCCGGCCCCCGCAAAAGCGCCAATGCCCGCGCGACGCGCGATTGACAAGCGCCAACCGCCCCCGCTAAGCGGCAGCAACGTTTTACCCCCGAGAAATCGGGATATGTGCCCGGATGGCGGAATTGGTAGACGCACCAGCTTCAGGTGCTGGCGCTCGCAAGGGCGTGGAGGTTCGAGTCCTCTTCCGGGCACCAGCATTCTGTCACATTGTCAGGGTTACTGTTTTACTGCTTCATATTGAATCGCACGCTTATCCAAAATCTCGTCGCCCCGCACTTGATGCGGGTGTGGATTCACATTTGAAGTGCAACGGGTTGAAGATTTCGGCTGGGGTTTGGAAGCCGAGGCATTTTCTGGGCGT
>JAYUIX010000071.1:0-2600 GCA_043765635.1 Sphingomonadales bacterium | reverse complement strand
CGCACCGCCGCCGCCCCAGACAAAGCGGTTGGCAGTGGCTTTGTTGGTGACGTTGTTCACAAAGCCCTGCACTTCGAAGCTGTCATTGACCGCCCATGTCAGCCGCAGGTCAATCTTTGAATAGGCTTCCTGCCGCTCAAGGATGGAATTGAACGGTTGGCCAAAGAATGCGCCCGAAAATGTCATCACAGCATAGGGCGTCAATGTGCCGGCACTGCCCAGATCAATGTCATACGAAGCATAAACTGCGCCCGAATATTTGGGCGAATGCGGGATGCTGTTGCCGCTCAGATTACAGCCAAAGTTCGCCGCTGGCTGACCCGTGCCGCCCGTGCCGGGAACGAGACCGCAATTATAGCCGGGCGCGAACAGGCGGCGCTGGCCAATGCCTGCAATCTGCACACCGTTCACAAGCGTTGGCGCAAGCACAGTTGCGTCGGCCACAAGGATCGACGTGCCAAAGGGTGCTGGCACATTATTATATTCGGTATATTTGGCATCGAGATACGAACCGCTAAACCCGATTGTCAGTGCGTCAACGGGTTTCCAGATCGCTTCGGCTTCCACACCGTAAGACCGCGCTTTGCCGCTGTTTTCGATCACAGAGAGCGTCGCTGGCCCAATCGGCACCTGACGCTGTTCCTGAAGGCCATTATAACGGTTGTAGAAGCCCGCCAGATTGATCTGGATGCTGTTATCGGCAAAGCGGTTCTTTGATCCGATTTCGAATGCCAGCACCTTTTCAGGGGCGAATGTCGGCGTAAGGGCTGCTTGACTTTGGCCCGAGTTGAACCCGCCTGACCGGAATCCCGACGACGCCGATGCGTAGAGCAAATTATCATCGGCAATCTGGTAATCAAGGCCAGCGCGCCATGTCAGTTTCTTGAATGTCGCCGTGTCATATGTCGCACCCGTCAGCAGCAATGTGTTGGCGGCAAGACACTGGAACCCTGCGCGCGGCGCTGGTGTCGCGCCCGATGCCACATAGGTGCAATTCGTGGGTGCACCGCGCACACCAAAGGCAGAATCAGGGATCGCCGGAATGCTCAGCCGGATGAACGTGCCGTCAGTGCCCGGCGGTGTCGTGCCCGTCAGCGGCACAACCGACCGTTCGTTGGCGAAGGCGAAATCCTTGGTATCGGCGGTGTAGCGGACGCCTGCTGTGAACTTCAGCTTGTCAGTCAGTTCATAGCTTGCCTGTGCATAAGCCGCGAGCGATTCGGTTTCGGCGCGCTGTTCATCAAAGAAACCACCACGGAAATTCGCGCCCGTAATGTTGGGCGTGACGTTGCGGATGACGAGCGGGCTTTGCTGGTTGATCAGTGTGTTGCGCAGCTTATCCTTGAAATAATATCCGCCCAGCACATAGGTCAATGGGCCTGAGCTGTCCGAAACCAACTGCAATTCCTGGCTGAATGTCTTTGCCGTCGTTGTCACCTGATCGATGGCGACTGTGTTGCCCGAAAAATCCGAATCTGCTGAGCGTTTGACGGCAAAATCGGTATAACCAGTGATCGACCGCAGCGTCACGGCGCCAAAATCATAAGCGAGCGTCGCTGAATATCCATAATTGCGCAGGTCAAGCACCGTCGGCTGATCGGTATCAATGCGGTAAGGATCGTTTGGCGCAAAGATTGGCACGCCTGCATCAATCGTCAGTGGCGCATCGATAACGCCGTCACGGTTGCCGCCGCGTGAATTCAAGACAAGCACTGTGCCGTTATACAGCTGCTGGTTTGACGGCGTGTGATAATAAGTGCCGCGCAATTTGTAGCCGAACGCTGCACCACCGGCTCCGCGCTGGTTTGAATAATCGAATTTCAACACAGCGCTGAACGCGTCGTTTGGCTGCCACAGCACCGATCCGCGCACATAACGGGTTTTGTCATCAAACAGATTATTGCCCAACGGGTTGACGTTTTTGACATAGCCGTCCGATTCTTCGAACGAAGCCGCAATGCGGAGCGCGACAGTATCGCTCAGTGGCGCATTAACGAAGCCTTCGCCGCGGAATTTACCGTATTGGCCCACGGTCAGGTCAACGCCGCCCTTATATTCATCAAGGCTGGGTTTTGCTGTGCTGATGGCGATATTGCCGCCAAATGTGTTGCGACCGTAAAGCGTGCCCTGCGGCCCGCGCTGGATTTCAACCCGTTCGATATCAACAAAGGCCAAAGTCGCTTGCTGCGCGCGTGATTGGTAAACGCCGTCAACGAAGAAACCGATGGTCGTATCCCCGTTGACGCCGACATTTTCGGTGCGCACGCCGCGAATGGCGGGGCGCGCATCAGGGCCAGACCGCCCGAACTGGAAACCGGGGACGATGTTTTCAAGCCGTGAAATATCGGTCGTGCCCTGCGCTTTCAACTGTTCAGTCGTAAAGGCAGATACCGAAATCGGCACGCTTTGCAGATTTTCCTCACGCCGCTGCGCAGTGACCACGATATCTTCGATCCCGCTCGCCCCATCGGGCGCTGTTTGTGCGTAAAGCGGCGTGGATGCCAATAAGGCAGCAAAGGTTGCAGCGGACGCCAAAAGGCACGGTTTCGAGATCGTCATGGTTTATCTCCCCAGATCAGACAGCACTGATTCCGCGAGAG
>JAYUIX010000070.1:0-7513 GCA_043765635.1 Sphingomonadales bacterium | reverse complement strand
CGAGATGAGCAAGGTTGAGTGTGTGGACGAGCGGCTGGCGAACATTGGCATAAACCTGCCCCGGCAGGCTCGACAGCCACGCCTCAAGCGCATTGATACTCTCACATATGCAGGTGAACCCAAGCCCGTTGATGATCCGCTCGACGCTGCGCATTTTGTCCTGCGCGCGCTTAGCGCTCGCATCACAGACGGTGATTGTCGTTGTCAAATAGCCAAACGAAACATGATCCCCGCCAAGCGCCTGTAGCGCTTGATCGCAGTCAGCCACCTTATTATCAGCGTCACTATCAAGCAGTTGGGCTGGCTGATTATACATTACCTCGCGCACCATGGCTGCAAGCGATTTGCGTTTGCTAAACCATTGCCGCCGCAACCTCGTCAGTGTCTTAGTCGCGAGGCTCTTGTCGAGCGCAATAAAACGCGTCACCCAGCGGTAGCCAAAGGCTTGATGGTTGAGCGCGTCAAGCAGCCCCGGCCTGCTCATATTGGGGAAACCCAATATGGTCAGCGTGCGGATATGCTGGTCACCAAGTCTTGGCTCAAGCCCGCCAGTAACTGGCATATCGGCCAGAATAGCATCAAGATACATTGGCGTTTGCGGAACCGCGACGCGGTGTCTTTTGGTCGATACCGTACCGTGAAGGTAGGTCAGCGTTTCCTCATCATCAAGCATCTTGATTTCGGGCATGAAGGTCGAAAGCAAATCAAAGCCGCGCGCGGTTTGCGCCATGAACTGCTCTAACGCCGCCGCCCAGTCGCGACCTTGTGGGGCGCTACTGCGTTCAACCACCGCGCGCGCAGCCGTATCGACCTGATCAGCAGGCGGCATCCAGACGAGCGTGAGATAATAGTGGCTTTCAAAATGACCATTGCCTGCATCCTCAAAGGCTTGGGCGCGCTCGGCATCGACAAGGGCAGACGCTGCATCGGGAAACGGACTTTTGGGATAGCCAAGCGCTTCGCGCCGTTCGGCTTCAAAGAACAGTGCCCAGCCCGACCCGAACCGACGCAGAACATTATTTGCGCGCGCGCAAGTGCTAACCAATTCAGCTTGCGTCGCGCTTTCAAGATCAGGCCCGCGAAAACGGAAGGTTTTTTGAAAGCTGCCGTCCTTATTGAGGATGACGCCGGGGCCAATCAATAGCCCCCACGGCAAATGGTCGGCAAGCCGGTCAGAGCGACCTCGATATTCACGCAAGTTTAGCATGTTAAATGTCCTTTTTGGCGCAAATGACGGATCAGCACGACGCCAAAATCGGGGTCGCGTTTGGCTGCAAACACCGCGAGGCTATGGCCAAAGGCAAAGCAGACAAGTCCAGCGATCCACTGCTGCAAGCCAAGCCCAAGTGCTGCGGCAAGCGTTGCGTTGAAGATCGCCAGCCCACGCGGCGCGCCGCCAAGCAGGATGGCTTCAGCCAGAGCGCGGTGGATCGGAGTTTCGAACCCTTCAATGTTGGCCTCTGCGCCAGTGTGTTTCCGCGCGCTCATGCTATCAGCGCCCCGCCGCCAAAGCTGAAGAAACTGAGGAAAAACGAGCTTGCGGCAAACGCAATCGAGAGGCCCATGACAATCTGGATCATCCGCCGCAGACCGCCGCTGGTTTCTCCAAAGGCAAGTGCTAGGCCAGTGACGACGATGCTGCTGACTGCAACCACCTTAGCTACCGGGCCTTGCACCGATGACAGAATTTGCTGGAGTGGCACCTCCCACGGCATTCCAGAGCCAGCGGCATGGGCAGAGGGAGCGATGCTAAGTGCGGCCATTAACAGTGTCGCACTCGCGATCAGGCGTTGGTTGAAAAGCAGAACTGATTTAGGCATGAGCTGTCTCCTTTTGGGTTAGGGTTGAATGTGAGATTGTGGATGGCGCATCTGGGCGCGCTATTTCGGCAATGGCGTAATCGCCCTGTTCACTCAGGCCGGTGACGCGAGCGATGGTTTCAACACGGCGCGCAAGGCCGCGCCCCGAAATGAATATGATCATGTCAATCGCCTCAGCGATCAGCCGCTTTGGAACGTGCTGCGCGCGTTCTTGAACCAGTTGTTCAAGCCGGTAGAGCGCAGCCCGCGCTGAATTTGCGTGAACCGTTGCAATCCCGCCAGGGTGGCCAGTGTTCCATGCCTTGAGCATGTCGAGTGCTTCACCGCCGCGCACTTCGCCAACGATGATACGGTCAGGGCGAAGCCGTAGCGTCGCGCGCACGAGATCAGCGATGCTGACGATACCGGGCTGGGTGCGCAGTGCCACGGTGTCGGGGGCTGCGCACTGCAATTCGCGCGTGTCTTCGATCAGGATGACACGTTCGCCAAGCGCTGCCATCTCGGCAAGCAGCGCATTGGCTAATGTCGTTTTGCCCGAACTGGTGCCACCAGCGACAAGGATATTCTTGCGGGTGATAACAGCATCGCGCAAAGTCTGCGCAACCTGTTCGTCGAATATTCCGTCACCGACATAGTCAGCGAGTGTGTAAATGCGCGCGGCTGGCTTGCGGATTGAAAAGCACGGCGCGGTTGCAACCGGCGGGAGCAACCCTTCAAAGCGTTCGCCCGCCTGAGCGCCGCCATACGCCGGAAGTTCAGCACTGATGATCGGCGCACCCGCACCAACCTCGCTTCGCGCGTGGCTTGCGACCAGCCTAATGATCCGCTCAACTTGAGCCGCGTCGATGATCGTTCCGGTATCGCTGCAACCTTCGCCCAAACGGTCAAGCCGGAGCTTGCCATCGGGATTGACCATGACTTCGGTGACATAAGGGTCGGCAAGCGCTGCGGTTACGGCTGGCCCCATTGCACTGGCAAGCATCGCGCGTTTGCGGCTGAGGGTGTCATCGCACGTCATGCGCTAGCTCCTTGTTCATGAGCGGCGTCTGTAACTTCGGCGGCAATCGCGCGTTTGCCACTGGCGAGTTGTTGTCCGACGCGCTTGATAAAGGCTTCGTAGCGGTCGCGCCCAATGCTGCGCGCAGCGCTATCGCTATCTGGCAAAGGCGCAGTGACGGTAAGCTGGTAGCGAACGAACAGCGCGAGCGTTTCGAGCATGATATGGCCGTCGCGCTCAATGCGTCCCAACTGGTTTGAGATGCGATTAAGGCGCAGCCCGAAACGGTCTTCGAGTGCCCCGAGCGCTTGCGCGTTGAGCAAGCTCTCAACCGCGCGCGCGATAATCGCCGATTTGGTTGCACCCGGCTTTTGAGCAAGCTGGTTGAGCCGTCCGCTTAAGTGGGCGTCCATCTCAAACTGATGGCGGATTTTAGGGGCGTGGCGCTTTGTCACGGCATCAAAACTCGGGCAGTGGCTGATCAGGCCCACTGTCTTCGTTGAGCGTATGGGCGTTGGCGCGGGCCACGGCCGCGCGGGAGACTCCCATCGCACTGGCACTGGCCACGATTTCGCTATCATCTTCGCCAATGCCCAGTGGATCGACCAAATCGGGTTGGATCGGAGCCGCGCTGTCTTCGTCGGCTAGGCCGGGGTGACGTTCCTGTTGCAAACCGCCGTCATCGCTTGCGCCCATTTCGCCAGCCGCCACTGCCAAGCGCTGGTCGGGCCGCCGCATAAACTTGCCCCAATCGTCGCTGCGCGCGGTTGGCCGGTCATGGTAGCGACCCTCACCAAGCACCGGCGGCGCTGCGACACGCGGAGCAAAATTGGCATCGGCATAGTAGCGCAATTTCTTGGCACGGATCGGCGCCATCCCTGAAATCATCACCAACTCATCGCTCACAGGGAGTTGCATGATCTCGCCCTGTGTCAGCAGTGGCCGTGCGGTTTCTTGGCGGCTGACCATGACATGCGCGAGCCAAGGAGCGAGCCTGTGTCCGGCATAGTTGCGCATCGCGCGCTGTTCGGTCGCTGTCCCAAGCGCATCTGAAATCCGCTTGGCGGTGCGCTCGTCGTTGGTCGAGAACACCACCCGGACATGGCAATTATCAAGGATCGCGTTATTTTCGCCGTAAGCCTTGACGATCTGATTGAGACTCTGCGCAATCAGAAAAACACGGATGCCGTAGCCTGCCATGAAGGCAAGCGCTGTCTCAAAGAAATCAAGCCGTCCAAGCGCTGGAAACTCATCGAGCATCATCAGCAATTTGTGACGCTTGGGGCTTGCGTCAGTTTGTTGATTTAGACCGTCGAGCCGTTCGGTCAGTCGCCGCCCAATCTGGTTGAGGATCAGCCGCACCAGCGGCTTTGTCCGCGAAATGTCTGACGGTGGGATAACCAGATAAAGCGAGACGGGCTGTTTAGCCTCAACTAAATCGGCAATCCGCCAATCGCAGCGGCTGGTGACTTCGGCAACGGTTGGATCGCGGTACAGCCCAAGGAATGACATTGCCGTCGACAGCACCCCTGAGCGCTCATTCTCGCTTTTGTTGAGCAGTTCGCGCGCAGCCGAAGCCACGACGGGATGAACACGCGGGTTGTTATCATCGCCCAGATGATTAGTTGCCATCATCTGTTTGAGCGTCGAGACAAAGTTGCGCTGCGGATCAGACAGAAAGGTTGCGACACGCGCGAGTGTCTTGTCTTCCTCTGCATAAAGAATGTGGAGGATTGCGCCGACGAGCAAAGCGTGGCTGGTTTTTTCCCAGTGTGAGCGTCGCTCAAGCGCGCCTTCAGGATCAACAAGGATGTCAGCGATATTCTGGACGTCACGGACTTCATTCTCGCCGCGCCTGACTTCAAGCAGTGGGTTATAATGCGCTGACTTCACATCGGTCGGATTGAACAGCAAGCAGTGCGAGAAGCGCGCGCGCCATGCTGCCGTCAGCTCCCAATTCTCGCCCTTAATGTCGTGGATGACCGCCGAACCCGTCCAGGACAGTAAGGTCGGCACAACCAACCCAACGCCTTTACCCGAACGCGTCGGCGCAAAGGCCATGACATGCTCAGGGCCGTCATGGCGCAAATAATGGCCGTCTTTTTGGCCAAGCAAGACGCCGTCATGCCCGTGAAGGCCAGCCTTGGCGATTTCGGACGGACTGGCCCAGCGCGCCGAGCCGTAAGTCGTGACATCGCTTGCTTGGCGCGCGCGCCATAGCGAACCGATAATGGCGGCACCGCATCCGGCAAACCCGCTCGCGCCTGCGACTAGTCCTGCCTTGTTAAAGACGTGGGGGGCATAGGCGTCAAAATGATACCACCACGGGAAGAGCGCCCAAGGCCGGTAGACGGGAATATCGAAGATAATGAACAGCGGCAAACCAAGCTCGGCTTGATAGCCAAGCATTGCGGCGGCCCACTGTGTCGTGCCCCAGATGCCGGCGATAATAATCAGCAGCACGACTGTGATCTGGCCAAGCAATAATTTGGTTGGTGTCATCTTGCGTCTCCCGCCCCAACGCGAAAGGCTTGGGGGCCGCGAGAATTTTACGGGCGATCAAACTGCGAAGTTAGCTACGCATGTGCGCAGTTACGCACAGTTGGACACAGGTTTTGGGGTTTCGGAGACGTTTTGATGCTCAGCGCGCGCGAGGATTACCCAGTCATATCTGCGAGTCGTGACTTGTATTGAGGCGTAGCGCTTAGTGCAGCAAATTAGAGATGGGGGGCTGCGGCGAACCCTGATACGACATTTGGTCGAGCGCATATTGGAGTTGCGTTGCTGCGAGCCATTCGTCGCCAAGCCTATCGAGCATTTCGAGTGCAGCAATCGCTGTGCCGCGCGCTTCAATGCGCAAGTGAAGCCGATCTTCTTCGGTCAGGGGCGGGAAAACCATGCTAGCTCTCCCAACTGAGCATGATGTGCAACGCGCGGATGGTCATACTGGCGTCCCACGGCGCACTGCTTTGCGCGGTGCCGTCACCGGCTAGATATTCAAAGTGCCAGAGTGCAGCCATGATACTGCCCTCACTCGGCAAACGGCTCGTCCATTTGTTTGCTGCATTCAAAAAGACCGCGCCAAAATCGCGTTCGCTGTTGTGATCATTGGCAATGTCCCAAGCGTCGTAGGATGCAATCACGTCATAGATGTGCGCTTGCGAGACGGCGGTGAGCGCACGAAAGCCCGGTGATGTGTGGCAGACGCAGCACAGGCCAATCGCGCGCCGTGCTTGATCATTAAGCCGTGCGATGAGGATGCGCTGAGCGGGCGTGTATAAGGATGTTGGTAGATGCGTCATCGCTAACTTAGCTACCAACTTCGCCGCGTGTCTCAATCCGAGTTGACAACCTGGCAATTATTTCTTTTAAGCTATTGATAATAAGCGATAATATTTTCTACTTTTCACTATATTTACAGCCCGATTGCCACGGGCGCGGCGCTGTGACATATCCGTTTTGGAGATAACAAAGAATATAAACCAAGTTTGTTGATGTCTTGGTACAGTCATTCGTTTAAGAACGCTTTTGGGTCGCGCCAAAAAATAACGAGAAAGTATCTCTTATGGACTCAAATGATCCACGTCAGTGGATGCTCGCCGAACAAATGGTCACGCGGATGGACGCGCGGATGCAAAACAAGCTGAGCGCCGCTGCTAAACACGGGCTGATTAAGGCGTTGGTGCGCGTTGCCGCCGATGGCAGGCTTGATTTCTTCGGGCAGGAACCCTTTCGCCCTGTCCCTCCGCGCTGGACGCTTGGCGGGCTACTCGCGCGGTTAAAGCTGTGGCGGAAGCAGTCGAATGACGCGGTTGATGCGGTTGAAACGCTCAATGACGCGCATAACCGCGTGATGCGAAGCGGCGTGATCGCGCTGATCGTTTCGCTGCTGATTGCGTTGCTGATCGGGATCAGCGATTTGGGTATGCCTGCTGAGGTTGGTTTACAGATGGGGCGTGATTCCCTTCGTAGGACTACAGCAAGCGGTGACATTGTCGTCATTGGTCTTGATAATCGGAGCGCCAAACTGTTTGGGAAATGGCCGTGGCCTCGCCGTCATGATGCAGCGCTCATTGATAAATTACGTGAGATGGGCGCGAAGAGGATTATTTCGACCGTCATTTTTACCGATCCGACGAATCCGGTTGATGATGCAGCACTTGCCGCTGCATTTGACCGGGCAAAGGGTAAGGTCTGGCTTAGCGCGACACAGGAAGTTGATTCTGCGACTGGAAAATATGAACCCGTCCTGCCTATGTCCCTGTTTCGCGCGAAAACCCGTCAAGCCCATATTTGGGTAAGATTTAGCGTCTTCGGCAATATGGAACGGTTTTTTGGCAAGCTCAAAATCGGCGGCGAATCATTGCCTTCGCTGGCTGAAGTTTTAGCGGAGAAAGACATACGCGTACAATCGTTCAAGCCCGATTATGCGATTGCCTATAAGAGCATTCCGACAATATCAGCGGCTGATGTTGCGCTTGGCCGGGTTGATCGGGCAGCGATTGCCGGCAAAACCGTAGTCTTCGATGTCGTCAGCGATACACGCGCGATGATATTCCCGATCTTGGGACAAGGGGGCGCACCTGGTGTTTATTCATGGGTGATTGCGGCCGAAACGCTCAAGCGCGGATTGGCTGCCCAACTTGGCTATCTTGTTCCGCTGCTCGTGCTGATGGCGTTTGGCCTTTGGTGCATC
>JAYUIX010000069.1:0-31656 GCA_043765635.1 Sphingomonadales bacterium | reverse complement strand
GCTCGACGCAAAGATTGGATGCGTTGCAAGTGCGTCAAAGATTATTTCAGACGCCTCTAGACCAGCAGGGTCATCCTCTGCCAATTGCTGATTGTGCTTAACTTTGGCCGAAAGATGCCCTGCCGTACTCAGACCATCAACCCACGGGGCACCCGCGATTAGCATCTTAACCCGCGCGAGCGCTTTGCCAGTCAATACCTCTGGAATGTGGAGCATTTTTCGCGCTTTCGGTGAGCGTTCAACATCGTCAGGTTTGGCACATTTTATGGTCTATATCAAAAACCAAGTTTGATTGTTGCCAAAGCTGTGCGTCCTGCCCCCGGTATCACATGAACAGGGTGCAACTGTTCATAATAAAGCTTGTCACCCAAATTGTAGACAATCACGGACACGATAATTTTCTCACTGAATCGGTATTTTGCGCTAATGTCTGCAATCGTATAGCCGGGTGCGACAAGGAATGACCCGGGAGTATTTTGGCCCAGCCGCTTTGATACCGAAAGCAGGTTAAAGCCGACATTGAGCTTATCAGTAAAATCATAGCTTGTGCTGAAACTGCCCATATGTCGCGCGGTGATGATCAAAGGCTCACCAACAAGCGGGCCGTTCGGCGAAGACTCAAGCGTCTGGCTATCGAGATAACTGTAGCTGGCGCTAACGCTCCAGCCAGGTAGTATTTCACCCTTAAATTCAACCTCACCGCCATCGACGCGCTGCCTGCCACCCAGCGTATTGAACCCCGGTGTTGCCGGATCAGGAACACGGACATTGTCTTTTTCAATACGAAATATCGACGCCGAGAATAAAACCTTGTTATTGAAGAAATTCCATTTCGTTCCAAGCTCAACGCTAAAACTTGTTTCAGGATCAAGATTGAGATTGGATTGCGCAACAGACCTCCCGGCGGAAATCAGAGACTCCACACCTTCTCCTGACGGATTGAATGAGTTTGCATAAGCCAAATAGACGCTGCCGCTTTTTGCCGGTTTGTAAACAAGTGCTGCGCGGTAGCTGAGATTGCGATCAGTCCTGTCAACGCTCGTCGTGGCGATCTGAGCACCTGTTTGATTGAAGCCTGCACTTTGATATTTAGTGCGAAAACTATCCCACCTCAGGCCAACAATCGCCCGCCATCTGTCACCGATTTCAATTGTGTCGATCGCGAAAAACCCAACCGCATTCGATCTTGAACGTCCACGCAGCCGCACAAAACTGTTGGCCCGGCTGTCATAAAATCCACCTATCGGATTAGTGAGCGAGGTACTGGGAACCGCAAAATTGGTAATGTAAACTGGATCAGTTGACTCGCGCCCAAGCTCAACCCCGGCAATAAGCGTATGTTTGGTTTTACCGAGCCCAAATTCAGTGGTAACCTCAGTTTGGTTTTGCAAAAATTCGTCGGTCGAAGACCCTTGGAACAGATTTCGCGAAACCGTAATTGATGAAAACGGGGTTGTTGCGGGCGTTCCGGCTGGAATGATCGCTTCGCTATACCGAAACCCTCTTGTGTTGTGTGAAAAACGAAATTGTGACCGAAACAGCGTTTTTTCACTAAGCTTATGTTCGATCTTACCTGTCAGTATGTTGACGTTGGTATCCAGAAAATCGTTGGTAAACCCGTAATAGTTGGATCGGTCAACAGCGGCCGGAGCACCGGGGTTAGCGCGCCTTCCGGGAAACCAAGGTATCCCATAATCTGGCACATTGTCTTCTTCCTGATGAAAATAGCTCAAGAGTATTTTCGTGTCCGCACCCAGATCGAATGCAAGCTTTGGAGAGACGCCCCACCGCTTGCTTGATGCTGTATCGCGGTCTTCAATTGCTGACTCGTGATAGACTGCGTTGACACGAAAAGAGGTTCCGCTGCCCAACGCGTCAGCAATATTGAGATCACCCGCGATACGCCGGGTTTCGTCCAGACCAAGACTGACATCAACTTGACCAAATGTTTTCCCCTCGGGCCTTTTCCCCACCCGGTGAATGACGCCGCCTGTTGAACCGCGCCCGAACAATATGGATGACGGCCCTTTGAGAACTTCAATCGCTGCATCATCAAAAGTATCGCGGTAATAATAGCCAAAGTCGCGTATGTTATCGAGAAACAGATCATTTCGTGTCGTAAATCCGCGTAGAACTGCATTATTACCCTGAAAGCTGGTCTCTCCTGCACCAAGGCTGATCCCGGCAACGTTGCGGAGCGCGTCATTCAAATTTGAGATGCCGCGATTGGCAAGATCTTCGTTTGATATCGTTGAGATCGCCTGTGGCGTATCAATAACGGGGGTAACAATCTTGTCGAGCTGCGGCTGATTGTCTCGTATGCCCGTGACAACGATGACTTTTGATGCGGGGGCAGGCTCTTCAGGAGCGGTTTGCGCAAATGCCGATGTAGCCGCACCAAGACCCAACGCAAGACTCGTTACAAGAGACCGTTGCCCAATTATTCGAGACAAACCGGGACTCATGGAAACCGAATCGGCATTGGTCATGAGCTGCTTAGTCCTGAGATGTTCTGCGTAGCGACCCTTGGACTAGCATGAAATGTTCACATCAGTAGCGCAAATTGCCTCTCGTAACTAACCATAGTGTGTCAGATTGATACGTGTTTTGTCACTGATCATATAGGGATCAATGAACGCTTGAAGGTGAATTGGGATGATTGAAATTACCTCAAATGCGGTATCTTCGCTGTCCCAATTCGCCGTTGACAACCGCATGTCGCGCTGTGTTCACCCGCACCGCGTTCTTCAATCAAGTGACAATGACAAAAATAGCGTGATCCATTATATTTTGTGATCTCTGTCACATTTCGGATGAGGCACTGCGTTGCCTACCGCTGCAGGCAACTATATTTATCCCCGCACCACACCAACTTCAGTGAACAATTTCACCTCATCGGGCGGGGTGCCTGCGTCGGCGAGTTCGCGTTGCCAGATGCCGACATCATTCCACTGCCCGCTCTTGTAACTTACCTCACGGTATGCGCCTGCACGACGAAAACCGGCGGCTTCATAAAGTTGGATCAAGCGGTCATTGGGCGTCATTAGTGTTGAAATCGCTTGGGTAAAATTCTGCGCGATCATCGTTGCGATCAGGCTGTTAAGCAGTGAGCGCTTGATCCCTTTGCCTTCCAGTTCACCCGCCGAATATACCGCAGCCTCGGTCACAAAGCGGTAGGTTGGCCCCGCACGAAATGGCTTGCCGTAGGCGTAGCCAAGTACAACGTCACTCTCGGTATCAACTGCCACGATCCACGGGTACAGCCCATCATGCGCGGTCATACGCGTGCGCATCCCCTTGGTTCCTGGCGTTTCAGATTCAAACGAGACGGCATTGGTTACAACATAAGGCGCGTAAATTGCCGCAATCGCGGCAGCGTCGTCGGGTGTGGCGGCGCGGATATCAATCATTGAAAAACCTGTTTTTGATCTGAATAAGGAAATTGGTCGGTTTCGGATTTATCACTGCTGGCGGGCATGACAAACAGCGCACCTGAACCGCCGGGCCTGTGATAACCGACGCGGCATCGCCAAGGCCTGCAACAAACGCGGCCTGCTGCAGACGTACCAATCGCGTTATAATGTCTGTGCGTGAGGTTTTTGCGGTTCCCCAACCCGCGAGCAAACCTGACAGATAGCTCTCCTTTGGCGCAAGTACGACGCGGCGAACATTATCTGGCGCTATCTTGGCACGCTTGGCGGCTTCGGCAACGGCATCATCAAGCGAACCAAAGGCATCAACCAGCCCAAGCTGACGCGCAGTACCGCCATCCCAAACGCGCCCCTGCGCAATTTCGGCAACCTTTTCGAGTGGCAATTTGCGTGACGCTGAAACCAGTTGAAGAAACTGGGTGTAGATATTTTCAACGCTCGTTTGAATTAAGTTGTCAGTCTCGGGGTTGAAACCGCCGATAAAGTCAGGCTGACCCGAAAGTGGCGTTGTTGTTACGCCATCACTGGTGACCCCGTAGCGGCCAAGCGTGTTTTCAAAACTTGGGATGATTCCAAAGACGCCAATTGATCCAGTGATCGTTGACGGTTCGGCAAAAATCTTGTCGCCTGCCATTGCGACCCAGTAACCTCCCGATGCAGCAACATTGCCCATTGAAACAATAATTGGCAGTCCAGCTTTCTTGGCCTCCATCAGCGCCAGCCGGATCTTTTCTGAAGCAAGTGCCGAACCACCAGGTGAATCGACGCGCAGAACCAATGCCTTGAGATTTTTCTTGGCAAGGCCCTCACCGATCAAAGCTGAAACAGTATCGCCACCGGCCGATCCGCCCGGCGCTTCGCCGTCAACAATTGTACCCGCGACGTGGATGATGCCGACCGCATCACCGCTCGTGCTGCGCGGATTGGCCTTGATATAATCGGCAATTCGGCTTGAGCGAAAACCTTCGCGAGCATCTTCATCTTCGCCAGCCAGCGCAGCAACACGCGCAGTAAAGCTTGAATAATCGCCAAGCTTGTCAACCATTCCCGCCTTCAGGCTCGCCTCGGCAAGTGAAGCACCAGTGCCATTCGTTCCGGCAAGCGGGTCTTTAATAAAGGCGACAAGCTGCGCCTTTGGCCTTGCCTTGGCAACACGCGCCTGCCAATCAGCCCAAACCACATCAACCAGCGCTTGATTGGCAGCTTTTGCTTCAGTCGATTGCTGCGTCAGGGTGAAGGGTTCAACAAAGCTCTTATATTTGCCGACGCGGTAGACGTGGACGTTAACCCCGAAACGGTCAACCAGCCCTTTGAAATAGGGCTGCCTGCCCCCCGGCCCCGCAATCGCAGCAGTCCCCATCGGATCAAGCCAAACCTCACTTGCGTGCGCGGCAAGACTGTAATTCTGATCATAATATCCGGTAGCAAAGGCAAGCACAGGCTTTTTCGCGGCCTTCACCTTGTCAAGCCGTTCGCCAATATTCTGGAGCGCAACCCGGCCCGCCCCTGCAAACCGGTCAAGATCAAGAACCACTGTTTTGATATCATCATCGGTCGCCGCGACATCAAGCGCGTTAAGAACATCATCAAGCTGATACTGCGTGCCGACGGTGCCATCACCAAGCAGGAAACTGCGCGCGTCAATCTCGGTTTTCTGGTCGACGATCGGCCCGTCAAATGCAAGCAACAATGCGCCGCCCTTGCCCCGCGCTGCATTTGGGTCTGCTGACATCACGGCATAAAGTGCAGCAAAGAACAACAGCATGAAAATCAGGACAAGCCCGTCTTTAACGCCAACCAACACACCCCACGCAAGTTTTGCAAGCTTCATATCATCGCCTAAGAATTTACTACTATGATTCCGGCGTTAAAGCGACTTTGCCAAACTGTAAACGCGATAAGCCCCATCTTATCTGCGAACGATGCACCGCATTCTACCAGCGGATAAGACGCGGCACGATCAGCCGACCCGCGACTGCACAAAGTGTAACCGCGATGCTATACCAAAACCCGATATAAAAGATGCTGATCGAAGTGCAGTGTATGTTGAAACTAAATGTGCCGAAGCTTCCCGCCGCTATGCCGACCAACCAGCCAGCCCGATTGAGCGCGATTGGTGCACCGCGCCGCAGCCACCATGTCATGAAACTTGCGGTCAACAACGCGCTGATACTGCTTATAATCAGGCAGCGAGGGCCAAATTCAAAATCGAGCATGAACAGATCAAGTGGCTCGCCCGAAGCATAAAGATAGGTAAATTTGGCAAGTGCAGCAAAAGGCAGCACTGCCGCAGCCGCGAGCGCCCACAACCAGCCATTTTGCACTTTACCAACCGAAGGACGGGCCATCGCAGACACAGCAAGGGTGGTTGCAAGGCCAAGCAGCAGCAATAGACCAGTGCGTATGATTACAATCGGATGCGGGTCGCCTGCAAGAATATCACCGCGGATGCCATAAGTCAGCGCAACAATTACCGAAGCAATAAATGTTGCTCCCGCAACCAGCAGCACGCTATCACGCCGTTTCACCACGCGCACCGGCACCAGATCATCGACCAAAGCGCTCACATCAAACTGTACCATCTTCATTCTCTTTCAACCAGCGCAGCCAATTTTCTAAGGCCACGATGAATATTTACTTTGACGAGCGGCTCTGATTGACCACTGCGCAGCGCGGCTTCGGCAATCGATAGCCCGTCAATCTTAACCATTCGAATAACATGCGCTTGCTTTTCGGGCAGGTGCTCAAGCAGACGGTCAATACTGATCCGCGCAACAATGCCCGACTCATCGGATGCAACGCCCAACTCTGCCACGAGTTCGGTCTCATCAGCACGGTAGGTTTTACGTAACTGATCAACCCATCGGTAACGTGCAATTGCCGCCAACCATGGCAGGAACGGCCGTGAAGGCTCATAAGTTGCGCGCTTGCGGTGAAGCGAGATCAAGGTTTCTTGAACCAAGTCATCGACTGCCGACGGCGCAATCCGTTTTGAAAAATAGCGCGCAAGCCATGCTTTACATTCGCCAAGCAGCGTAACGTAGGCAAGCTTGTCTCCCTGTTGAACCATCGCCATCAGGCGCGCCAGAGATGCATCATTTGCCACCATAAACGCCAAACCACTCCACGCCCTGTAATACAAGGCCAAGTCTGAAAAGGAGGCTACGCACAATCCAGACTTGGCCCTGAGGACTGCCATTACTGGCAGCCCGGCCCAGGGATAACGCGACCCAAGGGGCAATGAATACCACCGGGTTTCCTGAGCAAGCTTGTTATGTATTATTCAGTTATTCGGCCTGAAGACGGTATTGGTTACAAGGACGCAAAAAATCTTCGCTGTGCTGCGCTTGTTCGTCTAACGCCGTGCTGATGTCTGCAAACGAAGCCTCATTTGAAAATAGTATGTCACGTCCTTGGCGCAACGAGGCTTGGGCAATGTTCGCGCTGGCGTGGCCGCTGATCCTGTCGAACCTCACCATGACACTGATTTCGGCGACAGACGTTATTCTGCTCGGCAGGCTTGGCGCGCGCGAATTGGCGGCGGCGGCGCTTGGGCTGAACCTCAGCATGGCTCTGACGATTTTCTCGCTTGGGCTGGTTTATGGTGCCGCCCCGATGATGGCCTCCGAAATTGGGCGCAAATCAAATTCAGTGCGCGATGTGAGGCGGACGTTCCGGCAAAGCCTGTGGGCCATCGTCACGATTGTGATCCCCATGTGGGCACTGCTCTGGCATACCGAAGGCATCATGCTGGCGTTTGGCCAAGAGCCCGAACTCGCCAAGGGTGCTGGCCAATTTATCCACGGCTATCAATGGTCTATGCTGCCGTTCCTGATGTTTCAGGCAATGCGCAGTTTTCTGGCAGCGCTTGAGCGTCCCGGCTGGGTGCTGGCGGTAAGCCTTGTCGGCATTGCGCTTAACGCCTTGATTAGCTGGGCCTTGATCTTCGGGAAGCTTGGGCTACCCGCGCTTGGCCTGTTTGGCGCGGGGCTTGGCACATCAATCGTTTGGACGTTGATGATGTTCGCGCTTGGGCTTGTCGTCATACGCACACGCCGTTTCCGGCGATACCGGCTGTTCGGCCGGTTCTGGCGGCCCGATTGGGCGCGATACCGCGCAATATGGCAACTTGGCCTGCCAATTGCGATTACGCTTGGCTTTGAAGCCGGGGTATTTGCCTCCGCAGTCTGGCTGATGGGATTGATCAACGCAGACTCGGTTGCCGCACATACCATTGCGCTCCAGATTGCCTCAATGACCTTCATGGTGCCGATGGGGCTAGCGCAAGCTGCAACGATCCGCGTTGGCATCGGTTATGGCCGCAAGGATGCAGCCGCGATCCACCGTTCGGGATGGATGGCCTTTGTGCTGGGTGTTGGCTTCATGGCGGTGATGGCACTGACCCTGCTGCTCTTTCCTGGCGCATTGATCGGGATATTCATTGATCGCAGTTTGACCGAAAACGCGCGCGTGGTTGAACTTGCGGGATCATTCCTGTTGGTCGCGGCGGTGTTCCAGATCGCGGACGGCGCACAAGTCGTCGGCGCGGGGATGCTGCGCGGCCTGCATGACACACGTGTGCCGATGGTGTTCGCGCTGTTTGGATATTGGGTGATCGGGATCGGGGTTGGCACTGGCCTCGCATTTTGGGGCGGAATGGAGGGCGTTGGTATCTGGATCGGGCTTGCATCAGGGTTGGCGATGGTGAGTGTGTTAATGCTCTGGCGTTGGCGCGCACGAGCGAAATTAGGATTATTGCCACAAGCTTAACAAAAATCTCTACCTTCAGCCTTGACGTAATCGGTTACAGCCACCATTTCGCTCCTGCTAGCAATCGCCTTGTGCGAGTGCCAGCAAACGAAATCGCAAAGCCTGTCCGGCATTGCCAGACAGCAAATATGAGGAACAGCATATGAAATTTCGTCCATTGCACGATCGCGTGCTTGTTGAGCGGGTCGAAGCCGAGGAAAAGACGGCTGGCGGCATTATCATTCCAGACACTGCCAAGGAAAAGCCGCAAGAAGGCAAAGTTGTTGCCGTTGGCACTGGAACCAAATCAGAAGATGGCAAAATAACCCCGCTTGATGTGCAGGCTGGTGACACTATCCTATTTGGCAAATGGTCGGGCACTGAAGTTAAGGTTGATGGCAAGGATCTCCTGATTATGAAGGAATCTGATATTTTGGGCATTGTTGGCTAAGCCACCCCACCCAACTCCACGAAATTTTTTGAAGGAATAAGCACATGGCTGCAAAAGACGTAAAATTTGGCCGCGACGCGCGTGAGCGCATTCTGCGCGGCGTTGATATTCTTGCCGACGCGGTAAAGGTAACGCTTGGCCCCAAGGGACGTAACGTTGTACTCGATAAGAGCTTTGGCGCACCGCGCATCACCAAGGACGGCGTTACCGTCGCCAAGGAAATCGAACTTAAGGACAAGTTTGAAAATATGGGCGCACAGATGGTGCGCGAAGTCGCCTCAAAAACCAATGACGCTGCAGGCGATGGCACCACAACCGCAACCGTTCTTGCTCAAGCAATTATCCGCGAGGGAATGAAATCAGTTGCTGCTGGCATGAATCCAATGGATCTCAAGCGCGGTATTGATCTTGCGGTAAACAAGGTTGTCGCTGATCTCGCAGCGCGTTCAAAGCCTGTTGCTGGGACATCCGAAATCGCCCAAGTTGGCACAATCTCAGCCAACGGCGAAAGCGAAATTGGCGAAATGATTGCCAAGGCGATGGAAAAAGTCGGCAAAGAGGGCGTGATCACGGTTGAAGAAGCCAAGGGTCGCGAATCTGAACTGGACGTTGTTGAAGGCATGCAGTTTGATCGTGGTTATCTCTCGCCTTACTTCATTACCAACCCTGAAAAGATGACAGTCGAACTTCAAGATCCTTATATTCTGATCCATGAAAAGAAGCTTTCGAACCTTCAGGCGATGCTCCCGATTTTAGAAGCAGTTGTACAGTCGGGCCGTCCACTTTTGATCATTGCTGAAGACATTGAAGGCGAAGCACTTGCAACGCTTGTCGTCAACAAGCTGCGCGGCGGCCTCAAGGTTGCAGCGGTCAAGGCACCGGGCTTTGGCGATCGTCGCAAAGCAATGCTCGAAGACATCGCGATCCTGACCAAGGGTGAAATGATCAGTGAAGACCTTGGCATTAAACTTGAAACCGTGACCCTTGGTATGCTTGGTTCAGCCAAACGAGTCACGATCGACAAGGACAACACCACGATCATCGACGGTCTGGGTGAAGCCGGTGCGATCAAGGGTCGCGTTGAAGCAATTCGTGCGCAAATTGAAAACACCACGTCAGATTACGACAAGGAAAAGCTTCAAGAGCGTCTTGCCAAGCTTGCTGGCGGTGTTGCCGTGATCAAGGTTGGTGGTTCAACTGAAGTCGAAGTGAAAGAACGCAAAGACCGCGTTGATGATGCGCTTCATGCAACGCGTGCGGCGGTTGAAGAAGGCATCGTCCCCGGTGGCGGTACGGCACTTCTTTATGCCACCAAGGCGCTTGATGGTATGAAGGGTATCAATGATGACCAGACACGCGGCATCGATATCGTGCGTAAGGCGATTATTACTCCTTTACGTCAAATCGCCAGCAATGCCGGTTTTGATGGCGCGGTTGTTTCAGGCAATTTGCTCCGTGAAAATGATGAAACGATTGGCTTCAATGCATCAACCGATGTTTATGAAAACCTCGTCAAGGCAGGCGTAATAGATCCAACCAAGGTCGTTCGTACTGCGCTTCAGGATGCAGCATCGGTTGCTGGTCTGTTGATCACCACCGAAGCCGCAATCTCCGATGCGCCTGAAGACAAGGCCGCTGGTGGCGGAATGCCTGGTGGTATGGGCGGAATGGGTGGCATGGGCGGAATGGACTTCTAAGTCCGCTCAATACCTAATGCAAAACAGGGCCGGCGGGGAAACTCGCCGGCCCTTTGTTTTTGGGTGTAGACGATGTACTGCACTGTCATGGCAACGCTCCCGAATAATCCAGCCTACCGCGCCGTCGAGGTCAGAGAGTTTCTCGACATGAATTTTGGCGATGCCAAGGCTGAATTGGTTGACGGCATGATTTGGATGATGACGGGCGGATCACCCAAACACGCGGCGGGCGCGGCAAATATTATCATTGCGCTTGGGGCAAAGTTGCGCGGCTCAGGTTGTCGCCCTTATGGGTCGGATTTGGCAATGCGCACGGGCAAAAGATCAATCCGGTTTCCCGATGTGAGCGTCTATTGCGGCAACCCTGCATCGCCTGAAAATGACAATAAAAAGCTTTTGGGTGATCCTGTGGTTGTGTTTGAAGTCCTGTCCCCCTCCACCGCCTCCAATGATCAAATCAGCAAGCTGGCCGAATACCGCGCACTCAGTGGGGTGCAAACAATCGTTTTCGTTGATCCTGATACTGAACGTGTCCGCGTCATCCATCAAGGCGAAGGCGGCGATTGGCTGCCAGAAGGTGCATCTGTTGTGATTCCTGCAATCAAAGCGAGCCTGCTCTCAGAAGAGATCTTTGCGCGCGATTAAACACTCTAACGCGCAGGCACCGGCGGGATGGGCACATCACCTGTGTCATTGGTTAAGCGCGGGGGTGGTTCGGTTTGATCAAGCATTTCGGCGGCGTCGTTGAGCGCGTCGGCTTCGGCGGGGGTTACCGTATCAACGCTGTTCGAGGCGGGTTCGCCCGCACATCCTACGAGAAGCATTAGTGGTGCAAGCCCGATCATGAAACGCACGGCAATATCCTAATGATACAGAACCAAGGCCGATAAAAAAGGCCACAGCCCGTTTTGGGATGCGGCCTTTCTTAAAGCAAATTCAGCCTTGCGGCCAAGTAAATTACTTCTTCATTGCGTCTGCAGCGGCATCGACTGCGCTTTCAGCGCCTTCTTTGGCCATTTCGCCAGCCTTGTCCTTCATTGCGTCAGCGCCATTGGCCATCGCATCGGCACCAGCAGCCATCGCATCAGCGCCATTGGCCATCGCGTCAGTTGCGTTGCCCATAGCTTCCATTGATGCGTCAGCAGCATTTTCAGCACCAGCAACAGCTTCAGTTGCCATTGTGTCAGCAGCATTAGCAGATTCATCGGCGGCCTTCTGGCTGCACGCTGCAAGCGTGAGCGAAGCAGCAAGTACGAGTGACAGAGTTGCAATTTTCTTCATAAAATATCCTCCCGTTGGGGTCAAACAAAGCGGCGAGCACGCAAAGGGATTTCACGCCGCTCGGACCCGCAGCATTGCCCCCTAGCGATTCGTTCTTTTGTTGGCAATTGGATTTTTTAATGCTGTGTTAAGCTGCACAAAAGGGATGACGGAATTAGCCGTCCTCCGTCATTCGATACCAATTAGCGAAATCTGGCGGCCATAATCAACCTCCCCTGCATGGCAAGTGCGCCTGTAACTGAAAAAACGATCTGGTTCAGCATAGGTGTCCACGCCTTTCGAATCAATTTGAGTGATTCCTGCGGCGCTTAGGCGGTGGATTACATAAGCCTCGATATCAAAATAATGATGCCCGGCTTTGCCTCCGGTGAAAAAGCGTTCGTTGGCACCATCGGCGCGTTCAAACACCTGCGCGAAATCATCGCTGACCTCGTAAGAGGCGCGGCCAATACACGGGCCAATCGCTGCTACAATCGAGTCACGCCGCGCGCCAAGCGCAACCATTGCCGTAATGATGTTGTCAGTAACGCCGCCCAGCGCACCCTTCCACCCTGCGTGAGCCGCGCCGACAATCTGAAGCTCAACATCAGCAAATAGCACGGGCACACAATCAGCGGTGAGGATGCCCAGCAGCAGCCCTTGCCTGTCCGTCACCATCCCGTCAGCATGAGGGCGCACATCATCGGGCCAAGGGGCCCTTGCCGTTACAACTTCAGCCGAGTGGACTTGGTGGACAGTCACAAGCCGTGCCCCCGGCATAACGGCATTGGCCGCGCGCCGTCGATTTTCCACCACTGCCACACAGTCATCATCTGACCCAAGCCCGACATTGAGGCTGGCATAGAGACCAGCCGAAACCCCGCCACGCCGCCCTAGAAATCCGTTGGGCACACCCGCCAGAATTGGCGATGAGAGGATGTCGATAGTGTCCACTCGTTCCACCGTTCAAAATCCTGCTGGTTCGGGCCAGAGCGGCGCGCGCAGTGCCATTACGCGAAACAATGTTCCCATCGCGTCAGGCTGCGTCAAACGTTCCAGCGCCTCGCCAATCTCTGCCGCGCGCGTTGGCGAGGCCATGGCAAGCGCCGCCGCACGTGCCTCAATCCCAAGTGCACGCAACCAAGCCCCTTGTCCAACTGCCCCAGAAACCGTCGCTCCGGCAAGTGCTGCCGCCGCGCCAAGTGTTGCAAAATCAACATGCGCGCTCAAATCGTTTTCACCGGGCGCATCAAACGGGTTGACGTAGCGATGCCCTTTGACCGCTTGAAACGTGTCGCCAATCGCAGGGCCGTCATAACCATAGTCAACAATCAGCGCCGCGCCGCCTTGTGCGCCCAACCGCTTGGTAAGCGCTGTGACTATGGCAATGCTCGCTGGTGCGCTTTCGATAATACTTCCGGTAGGTGCCTCTCGCAGTGCCTTGGGAATCAGGCTTTCAGGCACAATTTTATCGGCGACTGGCAAAAACAAACTTCCCTGAGCGGCAATGCGACGCTCATGCCAATCCGTACGCCCGCGAATCAACTGATGGATTGGGAGCGCGTCAAAAAATTCATTGGCAATAATCAGAAGCGCGCCATTCTCGGGCAATGTTGAGATGTCGTCATGGAATATCGCACCCTGCACTCGCTTGGCCTGCACTTCGCGTAACGCGGGGCTGGTTTCAACGAAATTTATTGAAGGGGCAAGGCCAGCCAAGGCCATCGCCCGAAGCGCATCTTTGGCAAGGCTGCCTCGACCAGGGCCAAGCTCAACATAATGTGCCTGCGGTCGTCCTGCACGATCCCATAGATCAGCAAGCCAGACGCCAACCAGTTCACCAAACATCTGGCTGATTTCGGGCGCAGTGGTAAAATCGCCGGCAATCCCAAGCGGATCGCGCGTCGCATAATAATGCGCGTTTGCGGCTGCCATAAAATGGGCAACCGATATCGGGCCTTTTTGTCGAATTGCTTCGGCTAAGGCTTCAGCAACGCCGCCAGTCACGCAACACTTGCAGCGCCGCTGACCGGTTCGACACGAACGCGACGCGATTTCGCTGTGAAAATCAGATAAAGCCCGACGAGCAGCATTGGCAGGCTTAGCGTCTGCCCCATCGTCAGACCCCATGATAGGTTTTCAAGACCTGCATCGGGCTGACGCAGAAATTCAAGCGCAAAGCGCGCCGCGCCGTAAATGACGAGGCCAGTGCCAACCAGCCGTCCGGGATAATAGCGCGAGTCGGTTTTCCAGAAGAGGAACCACAGCACGGCCATCGAAACGAGCCCTTCAAGTCCTGCCTCATAAAGCTGGCTTGGATGGCGCGGAATATCATCGCCCGTGCCGGGGAAGATCACCCCCCAAGCCAGCGTCGTTGGACGCCCCCAAAGTTCCCCGTTCACGAAATTGGCAACGCGCACGAGGACAAGGCCAAAGGGCGTCGCGCAGGCAATGTAATCGCAGACACGAAGCATATTGAGCTGATGCTTGCGGCAAAACAGCCAGATCGCGAAGATCGTGCCAAGGAACCCGCCGTGGAGCGACATGCCACCCTCCCACAATCGCAATACGCTCAACGGATTGAGAAACATCTCGGGCTTGTAGAAAACACAGTAGCCAAGCCGCCCGCCAAGAATGATGCCAAGCGTTGCGTAAAAAACGAAATCATCGATATGACGTTTTGCCATTGCCGCGCCCGGTTGCGCAATAAGCTTCGTCAGATACCACCAGCCGAGCATGATGCTCGCGATATAGCTCAGCGAGTACCAGCGCAGCTTGAACCAGCCAAGATCAAGCAAAACCGGATCAAGGCCGAGTTGGTCATAACGTATGGCTGACGTAGCGTCAGCGAGAATCGAAAGGATCAAGGCTTTTCCCCATGGCTTTTGCCCTCCATAGAGTGGCAAAACGATAAGACCAAGAGGGAGAGATTCGCTATGCCATCAGTGCTCGACACGCGCATGGATGCTGTAACCGCACGATTGACTGGCCCAGGTGGCGCAATGCCAATATCGACCGTCGAAATCAGCGGAGTCACACTGCCCATTATTACGGTCGCGCCGCCCGCTCTGCCGCATTATTTCGCTTATTTCTGCGCGCAGCATGGCAACAAGGAATTCCTCATCGACGGGGATGAGCGGCTAAGCTTTGCGCAAGTTTATGAGGCCGCAAACAAAGTCGCCAAGGCATTGGTCAGCGGTTACGGCGTCAAGCGCGGAGACAGGGTTGGCATCGCTGCGCGCAACGCGCCGAGCTGGATTATACTTTATATGGGAATCCTCATGGCGGGCGGCGTGGCAACACTGCTCAACGGCTGGTGGCAGGGCGGCGAACTTGCCGACGGGATCGACGATGTTGGCGTCAGCTTGCTGATCGCCGATGCGCCGCGCGCCAAACGACTGATGGAGGCCAACCGTTCGATCATGGCGGAAATGGTTGTCATTGATCTTGGGCTGCCAACCGCGCAGGCCCTCGCGCCAATCATCGCCAAGGGGGGGGGAAACGCCGTCCTTCCCGAACTAACCGGGGATGATCTGGCAACAATCCTTTTCACCAGCGGATCAACCGGACAATCCAAAGGCGCGTATTCAACGCACCGTGCGGTGGTGCAAGGCACATTCAATTATATTATCCAAGCGATGGGGATGCTCGAACTCGCGGTTGAGGATGGACTTGAGATTAAAGAAGGCGCGCAGCCCGCCGCACTTCTGAGCGTTCCGCTATTTCACGTCACCGGCGCGGTACCGCTGATGCTCGTCAGCTTCGCAGTCGGGCGCAAGATCGTGATGATGCCCAAATGGGATGCTGCCAAGGCGATGGAGCTGATCCAGCAGGAAAAAATCACCAACTTCACTGGCGTTCCGCTGATGAGTTTTGAGATTATGACGCACCCGGATCGCCACAAATATGATCTTTCAACACTTCAGGGGATGGCAGGTGGCGGGGCACCGCGCCCGGTCGATCATGTCCGGCGCTTGGCTGAAGAAATGCCACATGCGCCGCCCGCACTTGGCTACGGGCTTACTGAAACCAACGCGATTGGCTGCGGTAATTACAGCACCAACTATCTCGAAAAACCAAACAGCACAGGCCGCGCCTCCGCGCCGCTGGTTGATCTCGCGATCCTTGATGATGACGGGAAACCCGTGCCGCAGGGTGAGCGCGGTGAAGTCTCAATCCGTACAGTCGCCAATTTCAGCGGCTATTGGAACCGCCCCGAAGCAACGGCGGCTGCCATGACCGATGACGGCTATTTCCGTACGGGAGATCTCGGTTATCTTGATCCTGACGGCTATCTTTATATTGTTGATCGCAAGAAAGACATCATCATCCGAGGCGGCGAAAATATCAGTTGTCAGGAGGTTGAGGCCGCGATTTACGAACATGTGGCAGTTGCTGAATGTGCCGTATTCGGTCTGCCTGACGAACGGCTGGGTGAGGTTGTCGGTGCGGTTGCCTATTGCCATCCGGGGCAAAACGCGACTGCCGAAACGCTTCATGTATTTCTAAGCGCGCGCTTGGCTGCATTCAAGGTGCCGCTGCGAATGTGGCTCTCAGACGATCCTCTCCCCCGGCTTGGTACTGAAAAAATTGACAAGGTTGATCTGCGCAAATCCCACCGTGCACTGTGGGAAGCTGAGCAATAGACATGATCAGCCTTGCAACGCCACTGACACTCCCCTGCGGTGCCATACTGCCAAATCGTTTGGCAAAGGGCGCGATGACCGAAGGTTTGGCCACGGCTCACGGCCTGCCCACGCCCGAGCTTGAAAGGCTTTACAGGCTTTGGTCTGAGGGCGGCGCTGGAATGCTGCTCACAGGCAATGTCCAAATTGACCGTGATCATCTCGAACGCCCCGGCAATGTTGTCATCCACGGTACGCCAAACCCGGAGCTACGTGCTGCGCTTGAAAGCTGGGCAAAGGCGGGAACGGCAGGCGGTAATCATTTATGGATGCAGATCAGCCACGCCGGACGGCAAACCCCGGCACTGGTCAATAAATCGCCCAAGGCACCGTCGGCGGTAAAGCTTGGGCTTCCCGGCGGTCAGTTTGGGGTGCCTGTTGCGCTCACCTCGTCTGAAATTCATGACTTGATCGAGCGTTTTGTTAATGCTGCGGTTGTGGCGCGGGAGACTGGATTTACCGGCGTACAGTTTCACGCAGCGCACGGCTATCTGCTCTCCGCATTCCTCTCGCCCCGCGCGAATATCCGCACTGACGAATGGGGCGGCACTCTTGAAAACCGCGCCCGCGCGCTGATCGAAATCGTCAAACGCGCCCGTGTTGCACTTGGCAGTGATTTTCCCATTTCGGTAAAGCTCAACTCAGCCGATTTCCAGAAAGGCGGCTTTGCTTTTGAAGAGAGCATAATTGTCGCGGGCTGGCTGCAAGCGGCTGGGGTCGATCTGATTGAGATTTCAGGCGGCTCCTACGAACAGCCCAAGATGATGGATATGGCGGGGCTTGAGGCAAGCGAGGAGCAAGTGGTTGCGAAATCAACCGCCACGCGCGAAGCTTATTTTGTTGATTTTGCAAAGGCAATGAAGGCCTCGGTCTCAATCCCGATGATGGTGACTGGCGGATTTCGCACACAGGCCGCAATGGTACACGCGCTTGAAAATGGCGGGGCTGACGTGATCGGGGTTGGCCGCCCAATGTGTGCTGATCCTGATGGGCCGAAACAATTACTAAACGGCGCAGCTAGTTTGCGACGGTGGGAGCGTGAGCTTCATTTGCTACCCGCACCACTTCGGTGGTTGAACAACATTGGGATGATCCGCGCGATTGGCAGCTTTGCCATTCAATATTGGTATTATGCCCAGCTTTATGCGCTTGGCCGGACGGGCACTGCTGCCAAAGCCAAGTCGGTTTTTGCATCATGGCGCGAAGTTGAGGCAACACATAAAGCACTGATGACAGTGCGCAAATCGATACAGCCTTAAAACTGCTTTCCACAAATCGGCGAAATGCACTAACGCACCTTGATGAATAGGCGTCTGCTGTCCGATATGATCCCAAATCTTGCTCTGTCACGCCGTTCGCTTATTGTTGGCGGTGGCGCTGCGGGCGGGCTTGCGATTGCCTGGGCATTATGGCCGCGCAGCTTTCGGCCCAATCTGGTTGCGGCCCCCGGTGAGGCTATCCTCAACGCGTGGATCAAGATCGGCAACGACGGCCATGTCACCATTGTTGTGCCCCAAGTCGAAATGGGTCAGGGCAGCTATACGCTCATTCCGCAAATCATTGCCGATGAACTCGGTGCTGACTGGCGAACAGTGGGGGTTGAGCCAGCACCGCTCAATCCGGTTTATGCCAATCAACTCTTTGGGCAAGAATGGCAGGATGGCCCCTTTGCCACCGAACCGCTGCAAGTCACAGGTGGTTCAAGCAGCGAACGCAGCTTTGCCGTCGCGGCGCGGCAGGCGGGGGCGGTGGCAAGGATTCTGCTTTGCAAAGCGGCAGCGGCGCGCTGGGATGCGGACTGGCGCGCGTGCGAAACATCGCAGGGATTTGTTACACGCGGGAATGATCGTATCCGCTTTGGAGAATTGGTGGAGGAGGCAGCCGCGCAGACCTTGCCCAAAGACATTCCCCTGCGCACTGATAATGAAGGGCGCATCGCGGGACGCGGCATAAGCCGACTTGATATCTCTGCAAAAATTGACGGCTCAGCCAATTTCGCAGCGGACATTCGCCTGCCTGACATGCTTTATGCCGCAGTCCGGCAGGGGCCACTTGGTGACAGTCGCTTGATCAAAGCCGATAAGGCAGCGGCTGACCGGATCAGCGGCGTCCTCCAGATTGTTGAGCATGAGCGCTGGGTAGCGGCAGTCGCGACCAACTGGTGGGCGGCGAACCGTGCGCTTGACGTGATGCGCCCACGCTTTGAGACGCAGGGGAAATTGGCCGAAGATCGCAGCATCGCGGCTGCTCTCACTCAAGCGCTTGACGGCGATGGCAAACGTATCACCGAAGCGGGTGATCTTGCAGCAGTCTTTGCTGGCGCGCGCATAATCAGAGCTGAGTATGACGTCGGCCTTGCGCCCCACGCCGCGCTGGAACCAATGACAGCGACTGCGGCGATTGATGGTGATCGGATGCAGTTATGGATTGCCACCCAAATGCCTGGGCTGGCCGCGCGCATGGCCGCACAGGCAATCGGGTTTGACGAGGCCAACGTGACCGTCCACCCGATGCTCGTTGGCGGATCATTCGGACGCAAATATGAAATTGAAATTGCCGCTCAGGCCGCGATCCTTGCAAGCAAGGTCAAACGCCCGGTGCAACTGATCTGGTCACGCGCGGAAGATATGATGCATGACCGTTTTCGACCGCCTGCAAAGGCAAGGCTTGCCGCACGGCTTGGCGCTGCGGGGCGGGTTGATGGCTGGCTGTGCAAGATTGCCGCGCCTGACGGGCTTGGCGAAATGCGTGCACGCACTTTGGGCGGGCTATCTGCCGACCAAGCGCAACGCGATCACGCGCGTGAGGCAAGTCCACACGCAGTAGCGGGTGCTGTTCCACCCTATAGCCTGACGACCTATGCAGTCGATCATCACCCGGCAGACATTGGCATTGCGACCGGAAAATGGCGCTCAGGCGCGCATAGCTACACCGCGTTTTTCACTGAGTCATTCATTGATGAACTTGCCCGGAAAAGCGGGATTGAACCGTTTTCGTTCCGCATGGCGATGCTCGGCAATAACCCTCGGCTTGCGCTATGCCTTTCAAAAGCAGCGGCCAAGGGCGGCTGGGATGGCGGCGCGCCGGGCACAGGGCAAGGAATTGCCTGCCATTCAATGCTCGGCAGCCATATTGCTGTCCTTGCCGAGGCGCAGATGGGCGATGATCAGCGCGTCCGCGTCACGCGGCTGGTTTGTGTTGCTGATGTTGGCAGAGTGATGAACCCAGATATCGCGCGTCAGCAGATTGAGGGAGGGTTGCTGTTCGGTATGGCCGCTGCCGTTGGGAACAGTGTGAGTATCAAACGCGGGATCGCGGGGCCAAAGCGGCTTGGCAAGCTTGGCCTGCCGCGTCTTGCTGATATGCCCGAAATGAGCGTTGAACTCATTGTGAGCAACGGCGAACCCGGCGGGATTGGAGAGCTTGGCGTGCCAGCGGTTGCCCCTGCAATCGCCAATGCGCTGTTTGCAGGCAGCGGCAGGCGCTTTCGTTCGCTTCCTCTTTCCCCGGCGCGCGCGCTGTGATTCGTCCAGGTGATCATCCCGTAACTCGGATTGGCAAGGTTGGCGTTTTGATCGTCAATCTCGGTTCGCCCGATGCCCCGACGACTGAGGCGGTGAAGCGCTATTTGCTTGAATTCCTGTCCGATCCGCGCGTTGTAGAAATTCCGTCAATCCTGTGGCAACCGATCCTGCGCGGTGTCATCCTCAATACCCGGCCAAGCAAATCGGCCGCCGCCTACCGCGAGGTTTGGAGCGACGAAGGTGCGCCACTGATCGTCATCACCAAACGTCAGACCGAGGCGATGCAAGCACGACTGGGGCCGCACATAATTGTCGATTTCGCAATGCGATACGGCAATCCCTCAATTTCCGAGCGGTTGACCGCGCTTCAGGATCAAGGCTGTGACCGCATCCTCATCGCGCCGCTTTACCCGCAATATAGTGGCGCAACGACCGCTACCGTCAATGATATGGTATTTGAAACGCTCGGCAAAATGCGCTGGCAACCCGCGATCCGCACGCTTCCGCCTTATTATGATGATCCCGCTCACATCGCTGCGCTTAAGACCGATATAGAGACGCATCTTGCCGCGCTGCCGTTCAAACCTGACGCAGTGATGGCAAGTTTTCATTCAATGCCAGAGCGCACCTTGCTGCGCGGTGATCCCTACCACTGCCAATGTCAGAAGACCGCGCGTCTGCTCGGCGAAGCGCTTGGCCTTGAATTGATCGTGTCGTTCCAATCGCGGCTTGGCCGGGCAAAATGGCTGGGGCCGGCAACTGATGCAACACTAGAGGAGCTTCCCGGCAAAGGTATCCGCAAGCTGGCCGTGGTCGCACCGGGCTTTTCCGCCGATAATCTTGAGACGCTTGAGGAGGTCGCGATCCGTGGCCGCGAAAGCTTCCTTGAAGCGGGCGGAACCGACTTTGCCTACCTCCCCTGCCTCAATGACAGTGCCGCCGGACTCGATATGCTTGCAACTTTACTTTCGCGTGAACTTGAAGGGTGGGCAAAGCCGCGCTAGCGTCTTTTCAAATCACAACAGGAGAGAGATATGGCACGCGTCGCAATTGTAACCGGGGGCACTCGCGGAATTGGTGAGGCAATCAGCGTTGCTTTGAAGGATCAGGGCTTTACTGTTGCTGCAAGTTACGCAGGAAATGTTGAACGCGCAAAAGCCTTCACTGAGCGAACCGGCATTGCAACCTATCAGTGGGATGTGGCCGACCATGAGGCGTGCCTATCAGCCTGCGCACAGATTACGACTGATCTTGGCCCGGTTGATGTCGTGATCAATAATGCCGGGATCACACGCGATGGCACCTTGCTACGCATGAGCTATGAAGCGTGGAAAGAGGTGATTGATACTAACCTCGGCGGCTGTTTCAACATGGCAAAGGCAACCTTCCCCGGTATGCTTGAGCGCGGCTGGGGCCGGATCGTCAACATTGGATCAATCAATGGGCAAGCAGGCCAATACGGCCAGGTCAATTATGCCGCCGCCAAATCGGGCATCCACGGCTTTACCAAAGCATTGGCACAAGAGGGCGCGAAAAAGGGTGTGACCGTCAACGCAATCGCGCCAGGCTATATCGATACTGACATGGTCGCCGCCGTTCCCCCCGAAGTGCTTGCCAAGATTGTTGCGAAAATTCCGGTTGGTCGCCTCGGCCAAGCCAGCGAAATCGCGCGCGCTGTTGGCTTCCTTTGTTCGGATGACGGCGGGTTCATCACTGGATCAACGCTGTCAATCAACGGCGGGCAGCATATGTATTGACGGTTGAAGCCAGAGTGCAGCCGCAGGCGAAATCTGGCGGTGCGCAGAGCGCATCAACCGGCACGGACGGCGGGGCCAAAGCCCCGACCGACGGCGGCTTTGCCGACGGCCTGCCGCCATCCTCCGGGCCAATCAAACGCTCAGTCACAATCGCGGGCCACGAAACCTCGATCAGCCTTGAACCCGCGTTTTGGGAAGGGCTGAACGAGGCGGCCATGGCGCTAGGTTTGCCGCTCAATGCGCTGATCGCGAGGATTGATGCAGAGCGGATTGAGGCAACAAAGCCACCTAATCTGGCGAGTGCAATCCGCGTCTGGCTCTATGCTCGCGCAAGAGGAGACGATCCAACCTTAAATTGATCGGGCTATGCTTGACTTTGAGGGCATGTTCATATAATGTTCCTATGTTTTCAATACATATTTGTTATCCTCGTGCAGGAGGGAATGACGGGCATAAATTTTAGAAGGCAACTCGCGGCGGAAAATGTCTCATAATGGGACGATTGATACTGCAAAAACACGTGATAGGTGTAAACTATGTCAACTATGTAAAGATTATTTACACTTCGATAGACTGTATGATGCCCGTTCGTGTCATGCCAAGCTTATCTAGCAAGGCAGCCAAAGAAATCATTGTGCTTAGGTGTCTCGACCTCGCTCGACACGAACAGATATATGGCGTTATTTGATGGGAGAAGCCCCATCAAGGCCCAATCATAATCTGGAGACCACCCCAATGTTCCGCAAACTCTTCCTCAATCATCCTGCCGAAGTCGGTGAGAGTTACCGTGAGCATTTCGGAGTTGCCTCAAGCTTTGGGATAATCATGATTATCGGCGGGCTTGGTGCAATTGTTCACGCCTTCATACCCGCTTGGTGCAAAACCACTGGCAGCACGACAATCAACCGCCTCCACAAACGGATAGTCGATGCACGCGGCGCACACCGCGATGCGCGCACCATCGAATGGATGATCTGACCCCGCCGCTATGGCTTGTCCGCGCTGACGGCATTCGCCTTGCCTATCGTCACCAAGCCGGCAAAGGGCCAACACTGGTTTTCCTGCCCGGCTATATGTCGGACATGCAGGGGAGCAAGGCGCTCGCGCTGGAGGCATGGGCGATCCGCGAAGGGCGGGCGATGCTCCGGCTTGATTATTCGGGCTGCGGGGAGAGTGAGGGCGCGTTTGAGGACGGCACGCTCGACGTATGGTGTGATGATGTTTTGCTGATGATCGACCGATTGATCCATGGCCCGGTGCTGCTGATTGGATCATCAATGGGCGGTTGGCTCGCGCTGCTCATCGCCCGCGCCCTGCCAAGCAAAGTCGTTGCTATAGTCGGCATCGCCAGCGCGCCGGACTTCACTGAATGGGGATTTAGTGACGAGGAAAAAGCGAGACTCGCAAAATATGGCCGCCTTGAGCGCGCATCCGAATATGGCCCTGAGCCGATGATCACCACGCGCGCATTTTGGGAGTCAGGCAAGGCAAATCGCCTGCTCCAAAACGAGATCGCGATTGATTGCCGGGTGCGGCTGATCCACGGACAACGCGATGACGACGTGCCTTGGCAGATCAGTCTTGATATCGCCGCGAAGCTCCGTTCAGCCGATGTGCAGACACTGCTGATAAAAGACGGCGACCACCGTTTGTCGCGCCCGCAGGATATTGCGGTGATGTTGCAGACGGTGCAGGATTTGCTGGAGGTGATATGATCTTATTATTAGCAGCGCTTGCCGCAGCAGCGCCTGCATCCGATTTAAGCGCGGCGCGCTTCGCCAACTGCGTGGCGCTTGCCAATGCCAATCCGGCCAAAGCACTTGATGAGGCAGGGGAGTGGCGGATCAAAGGCGGCGGCGTGCTCGCACGGCAATGCACCGGGCTTGCATATGCTGGCCTCAATCGCTGGCAAAGCGCAGCACTGGCGTTTGAGCAAGCGGCCAAGGCATCCGAGGCTGACGGCGACGGGCGTTCGGCGCGACTGTGGGTGTTGGCGGGCAATGCGGCGCTTGCCGGAAATGATGCTGCCAAAGCGCGCGGTTATTTCGATTCAGCGCTGGCGAGTGGCATCCTTAAAGGTGGCGAGGCAGGTGAGGCGCATCTTGACCGCGCCCGCGCACGCTATGCTGCGAACGATACCAAGGGCGCGCGTGTAGACCTTGATGCTGCAATCAAGCTTGTTCCGGCTGATCCACTCGCTTGGCTGCTTTCGGCAACGCTTGCGCGTGGTGATGGTGACCTAACACGCGCACGAGCGGACATTATCGAGGCGACCAAACGCGCACCCGATGACGCATCGGTCGCCAATGAGGCAGGCAATATCGCAATGATGTCGGGTGCAGAAGATGAAGCTCGCGCATCATGGGTCGAGGCGGTTAAAATCAAACCTGATAGTCCGGCGGGCAAGGCCGCCGCAGCCGCACTCGCACAACTACCGCCAAAATCAGGGGCTGCACCAAAGCCATAATTGGGCTAAAGCGACTTTATGAAATATCTCCACACCATGATCCGCGTGAGCGATCCTGCCGCAACCATCGCTTTCTTTGAACTGCTTGGGCTGAAGGAACTCAAGCGCTTTGACAGCGAAGCCGGGCGTTTCACGCTTATTTTCCTTGCTGCCCCCGGTGATGAAGAAGCCCAAGTTGAGCTGACCCACAATTGGGATGAAACTGGCTACGGCGAGGGCCGGAATTTCGGGCACCTCGCTTACAAGGTCGATAATATTTATGAAAGCTGCCAGCGGTTGATGTCAGGCGGGGTGACGATCAACCGGCCACCGCGTGACGGACACATGGCGTTTGTCCGCTCACCCGATAATATTTCAATTGAGTTATTGCAGGCCGGCCCAAATTTAGAGCCGCAGGAGCCTTGGGCATCAATGGCTAACACAGGGCATTGGTAGAATGAGCCTTGAGGTCATCCGCATCCCGGTATTGTCAGACAATTATATCTGGCTGGTGCGCGAAAACACCTCGGGCGAGGTGATGGTGGTTGATCCCGCTGTTTCCGAACCCGTGCTGGCGAAAGCGGATGAACTTGGCTGGAAGATCACGCATATCTGGAACACGCACTGGCACCCTGACCATACTGGCGGCAATGTCGCGATCAAGGCCGCCACTGGCTGCACTATCACTGGCCCTGCAGCAGAGTTTGAACGTATTCCCACACTTGATATGCAGGTATCAGGCGGCGATGTTGTTCAGCTTGGCGCGATAAAGGCGCACGTGATTGATGTGCCCGCGCATACCGCCGGGCATATCGCATTTCACTTTGACTCTGAGCATGTCATTTTCGTCGGTGACACATTGTTCGCGATGGGCTGTGGCCGATTGTTTGAGGGCACTGCTGATC
Source organism: Sphingomonadales bacterium (assembly GCA_043765635.1). Lineage (GTDB taxonomy): Bacteria > Pseudomonadota > Alphaproteobacteria > Sphingomonadales > Sphingomonadaceae > Aquisediminimonas. The sequence goes on along the minus strand of JAYUIX010000069.1, from coordinate 6,751 downwards.
AAATGTTTGCGAATATGCGCAAGCTCGCAGCGCTTCCAGACAGCACGTCAGTCTATTGCGCGCATGAATATACCCAGAGCAATGGCCGTTATGCTCTCGTAGCAGAGCCTGATAATCAGGCACTGATTAAGCGGATGGCAGCCGTTGATGCGATGCGCGCACGCGGCGAGCCAACCGTTCCGACCACAATCGGCCTTGAACGTGAAACCAATCCGTTCATGCGTGCGAATAGTGTGGCACAGCTTGCGCAGCGGCGGGCAGCAAAAGATAGCTTTCGCGGGTAAACGCTGTTATTATGCAGCATCACGGGGGCGGCTCATTATAGGAGACTAACATGCGTTTCATTCTATCACTCGCCGCCATCGGCTTACTCGGAACCGCAGTGGTGGCGGCAAGCCCTGCTCAAGAAGAACGCGCAGCGAAAGAAGCCGCAGCGCTTGAAAAAGCAGTCGCTGGCAAAGTTGCGGGCAAGCCTGTCAGTTGTATCTCGCTTAGGGATATTGATCGCAGCCAGAATATTGGCGAAAACGCGATTATCTACCGCATCTCAACCAACCGCTTTTATGTGAACAAACCGCGCGGTGGTTGTTCCGGGCTTCGTGACGGTCGCGCGTTGATCACACGGATTCCGACTGACCGGCTGTGCAGCGGCGACGTTGCACGGGTGGTTGATCTCACGCTTGGTTTTGAAGGCCCAGCCTGCATCCTAGGTGAGTTTACGCCCTACACCAAGGCGCGAAGCTAAATATCATATAGCGCTGTATGATTTTTGGTCGTCATCTGCGCTCTCTGGCCATGTTGGCAATTCTGAATTACTCCACAGTCAGCGTCACCGCGCGTCTGTTACGCGCCCAGCTTGATTCGTCAGAACCAAGCGCATCGGGACGCTCCTTGCCGTAACTGATCGTTGAGATACGCGCGGCATCAACGCCGAGTGACGCAAGGAAATTCTTCGCCGAATTAGCGCGCCGTTCGCCAAGCGCGATGTTATAATCACGAGTGCCGCGTTCATCGGCATGGCCCTCAATCGTCACGCGCTTATTGGGGTATTTGGTGAGCCATGTTGCCTGACTGCGCAGCACTTCCTGATCCTCGCCGTCAACATCAAACTTATCAGTATCAAAGAAAATCCGGTCAGCGGTAATGTTTGCGACAAAGTCTTCCTGACTGCCAGGCGTTGGCCCCGATGGCTGCGTCGGCGTGGTTGCCTGACCGTCACCTTGCGTCCCGATTGGCGCAGGCGGAAGTTCAACCCGTTTTTTGGCACAAGCCGAAAGCGCGATCAGCGCGACTGCCACCATAAGCGTATTGCGGGTTTTTATCATATAAAACTCCTATTAAATTCACGGAAGCAGTGGCCCCCAGGCGGGGTCGGAACCTTCAATTGGCGTCGGGATACGCCGTTCATTTACACCCGTCAGATCCACCTGCCAAACGCTGGCCTTGCCAGATCCCTTTGCAGTACGGAAAAACTGGATCACACGGCCATTGGGTGACCAGCTTGGCGCTTCATCCTGCCATGTTTCGGTGAGCAGTTTTTCGCCGCCGCCGCTCGGCGTCATCACGCCGATGCGAAAATTGCCGGCAATCTTAGTGAAAGCGATCAAATCGCCTCGCGGACTCCATTCGGGCGTGGCATGGCGACCGCCACCAAAGCTGATCCGCTGCTGATCCGAACCATCAGCACTCATCACATAAATCTGCTGGCCACCCGAACGATCGCTTTCAAACACGATTCGCTTGCCATCAGGTGAATAGCTGCCGCCAGTATCAATGCCGGGTGTGTTGGTCAGCCGTTGCGGTGTACCGCCATTCGCCGAAATCCGGTAGATATCAGTGTTCCCTGCAATCGCCATTGAATAGAGCACCGTTTTACCATCAGGCGAAAATCGCGGGGCAAAGGTAGGGTTCGCACTTTCAGTCACGAGCCGCTGTTTGCCGCTCGCGATATCATAAATGAAGATGCGCGGGCGATTGTTGAGATAGCTCAAATACAGGATCGACTTGTAATCAGGCGAAAAACGCGGGGTGAGCGCAAGCGTCTGGCCATTGGTGATGAAGCGGTGGTTGGCACCGTCCGAGTCCATAATCGCAAGTCGCTTGATCCGCCGATCCTTGGGGCCGCTTTCAGCGATATAAGCGATGCGACTATCAAAGAACGGGCTTTCGCCCGATAGCTTGGCATAGATCGCATCAGCACATTTATGCGCAGCACGTCGCCAATCGGAGGGCGACACCACATAACCAGCGCGTGTAAGTTCCGATTTCAGAGCAACATCATATAGATAGCAGCCAACCGTAATTGCACCATCGGGGTTTGCGCGGACAAAACCCTGTACCAGCGCTTCGGCCCCCTTGCCTGACCAATGATCAAATTCGGGCTTGGTCACTTCCTCAAACGCAACACCCTTAAGGCCTGCCGGGCCAGCAGGTTTAAACAGGCCGCTGCCGCGTAAATCGGACGCGATGACTTCAGCAACTTGGCGACCAAGCGTCGTCGTTGATCCCGCTGCGGTTGAGGCCTCGGCAGGGGTCGGCATCGCTGGCACAGCGATATTCAAGTCAGCCTGAATATCGCCCGTCACGTCAACGCTTAATTGAGCAAATGCAGGCTGTGCAAACAAAATGGTAGCCATCAAGAACAAACGCTTCATCGGGATAATCTTCCATCGAAATTGAGCGGCTTCAACCATTTCCAGCCATCATAGAACTGCGCGGGCAAATTAAACGGTGCTGCGCGACGAACCGCCTGAATCGCGCGATCAGCATGAAGTTTGGCTTGCGCACGGTTGCTATCATTGATCCCGTCCTGCGTAATCACTTCGGGATCAAAGGCAAGCGAACCATCCTTATTGAGCCGCACACTCAACCGCGTGATCAGCAATTCTGCATCCGCGCCCGAGGGCGGACGCCAATGCGGTTTGAGTTGCGTGTAGATCAGCGAATTGAGGCTGGCCTTTTGCGGGCCAGTCATTGCGGCAACCGAAACGCCTGCGGGTTGGGACGGCGCAGCAGAAGGTGGCGCGACTTTGCCGGGTTTCGTCGGCTTGGTTTGGCTTGGCGTATCAGACAGGCCAGAAACGATGCTGTTTGAAAGCCCCGGCCTACGCCGCGCCTCAGGATCAACTTTGGCGACCTTGACAGGTTTTGGCTTGATCTCCTCCTTGGGCTTTGGTTTTGTTGCAGGCTCAAGCTTTGCAACTGGTTTTGGTTCAGGCTTTGGCTGAGTTTTTTCGATCAGCGGCCGAGGTGGCGGCACAGCAAGGATTGGCGCAGGTTCTGGTTCTGAGGGTGCTGGCTCGGCTTGCGGTTGTGCTGGCGGTGCGGGCACAGGAGCCGCCGATTGCAAATCCACCTCAGTTGCAAGCGTGACCTCGACAGGCTGATTATCAAGCTTTGGCAATTCAGGCGCGCTGAGCAACCCAAGCGAAAGGGCTGCAAACAACGCGACATGGCCGACAATCGCAACGCCAAGCCCAGCCTGTTCAGCGCGATCCATTACTTGCTGGCTTCCCCGCTCGCAGTCGTAACGAGCGAAACGCGATTAAGGCCAGCACGGTTAAGCTCGCCCATCACGCGCATCACTTCGCCGTAATCAAGGCTAGTATCAGCGCGGAGATAAATTTGCGGGGGTTTATCACCGCCACCGTCAGCAATCGCGGCAAGACGCAGCGGCAGATCAGCCATTGGCACAGCGGTTTCGCCAATGAACAGCTTGCCATCCTGATCAAGCGAAAGCTGGACAGGCTTTTTCTCCTGCTCAAGCGCTTTAGCACGGCTGTCTGGCAAAGTCACAGGGACGCCCGCAACCAACAGCGGCGCCGTCACCATGAAAATAATCAGCAAAACCAGCATCACATCAACCATCGGCGTAACGTTAATCTCCGCCATTGGCGCGCGACGGTTGCGGCCCCGGTGCGAAGGAAGCGGCCCCATTGCCATTAGCGCTCAAGCTCCAATTCACGGCTGAGCGTTGCGTGGAACCCATCGGCAAAGCGGTTGAAGCGTGCCTCCATCCGGTTCATGCTATGGCTGAAACGGTTGTACGCAACCACCGCCGGGATCGCTGCAAATAGCCCAAGCGCAGTTGCAAACAGTGCCTCAGCAATGCCAGGCGCAACCACCGCGAGCGAGCTATTTTGCTCCGCTGCAATCGCGGTAAAGCTGCGCATGATCCCCCAAACAGTGCCGAACAGCCCTACGAACGGCGCAACACTGCCAACGGTTGCCAGAATGTTAAGCCGATCAGACAGCCGGTCAATTTCAGCGGCAATCGCAGCACCCATTGCCGTGGCGAGCCGTGCGCGCGTCCCCTCTCGGTCAATCAGCTTGACCTTGGTTGAGCGCCGCCACTCAACGAGGCCAGCCTGAACCACTTTTGAGATTGGTAGGTCAGAGCCGCGATTGGCCTCCTGAAACGCGTCAACATCATCGGCTTTCCAGAAATCGCGCTCATAACGATCGGAGGCGCGCGTAACCCGGCGCAGTTTCATCCACTGGGCAATGATAATCGCCCATGTCCAGATGCTCGCGATGAGCAGCCCGACCATCACGAGCTTCACAATAATGTCTGCCTGAAGGAAAAGCGCAATCGGCGAAAGCGTGGTTGCATCTGTATTCAATAAAACCGCGTCCAAAAATTTACTCCTTCAACAATCGCTCAAACGCCGCGATCCATGCCGCAGGCTGGCGCTTTGGCCGACCTTGGGGCGAAAGAAAAGCCGCTTTAACCTCCGCCTCAATCAACAATTGCTCATCTCGCATGACTCGTTGATGAATCGTGCAACCAACAGGACGTACCCCCTCCACCGTGGAAATGATCAGCAGATCGTCATCAAAGCGCGCAGGTGCCTTATATTTGATGTTGATCTCGGTGATTGCGTAAACGCCCTCACCCGCTTCAAAAAGTTCGCGCTGCATGACCCCGGCAAGCTTGAGCATGTCAGACCGCGCACGCTCAAGAAATTTCAGATAATTGCCGTGATAGACCAGCCCGGAGAAATCGGTGTCCTCAAAATACACGCGCACCGCAAAATGATGATCGCGGCCAACGAAATGACCCGAAAGCGTCTGCATCTCAGTCATTCCCGTCGAATAATCCGTCCTGAATATCGGCAGGCGGGTTCAGCCCCAGATGCTTCCACCCCCGGCTATTAAGACAGCGCCCCCGCGCTGTCCGCGCGATCAGGCCAAGCTGGATCAGATACGGCTCAATCACTTCTTCAACAGTATCGCGCGGTTCCGAAAGCCCCGCCGCAAGCGTTTCAACGCCAACCGGGCCGCCGCGATAAACGTCCGCAATCATCATCAGGTAGCGGCGATCCATTGCGTCAAGGCCAAGCCCGTCAACCTCAAGTCGATTAAGCGACGCGTCGGCGATCTTGGCCGAAACCATCGTCTCGCCCGCAACATTGGCGAAATCGCGCACGCGGCGCAGCAACCGACCGGCGATACGCGGAGTGCCACGCGAACGCCGCGCAATTTCGCGCGCACCGTCCTCAGCGATTCCCAAATCAAGCAAAGCGGCGGCGCGGCGGACAACCTTTTCAAGCTCATCCACAGTGTAGAAACTGAGCCGGACGGGAATCCCGAAACGATCACGCAGCGGCGTTGTCAACAACCCCTGCCGCGTCGTCGCGCCAACCAGCGTGAATTTGGGCAAATCAATCCGCACTGATCGTGCCGACGGCCCTTCGCCGATCATCAGATCAAGCGCACGATCCTCCATCGCGGGATAAAGCACTTCCTCAACCGCAGGCGCGAGACGGTGAATCTCGTCAATGAAAAGCACATCGCCGTCCTCAAGGTTGGTGAGCAGTGCGGCCAAATCGCCCGACTTCGCGATCACCGGGCCGGAGGTCGCACGAAAACCAACCCCCATTTCGCGCGCAATAATCTGCGCCAGCGTCGTCTTGCCAAGCCCCGGCGGTCCGAAAAATAACACATGATCAAGCGCATCCCCGCGTTGGCGGGCAGCCTCAATAAACACCCGCAAATTTTCGCGAGCAGCCTTCTGCCCAACGAATTCGTCAAGCGATTTGGGGCGGAGCGCAGCATCCAAGTCCTCAGGACGGCGGGCAGCGGTTAGGAGGCGGTCATCGGTCATTGAACAGGAGTTTTGTAGCCAAACGATTCCAACCTTTCTGTTGCCGCCATAAGAGCCGGATCGGAGAATTTGCCACGCTCGTCCGACAACGCGCCTTCAAGTGCGAAAATGCTTTGCCAAACATCGTGTTTAAATGTCCCAGGCTCTTGCGAAGGAAGCAGTGTATATAGACGGAGACGTGCCGCGCGCTCAACTTCAATATTACCCTTTTTTTTCGCATTTGCTGCGAGTCTCAAAAGTGCTTTGGGTTCATCAATTCGTGCCACTAATTCTAACGCTTTTTTTGTGTCTTCTTCAACGCTCACTTCACGGCCCCCAAAAACTCATCCTGCCCCAATTGTGCCTGACGCAATATGCTCGCCAGTGTCCCTGTTTTCAGTTCCTTGTGAAGCGGAACCACAGTCCCGACGCCGCCCCGCCGCATCACGACATGGCTGCCGCGCTGACGCACTTGAGCAAATCCTAATCTCTCCAATGCCTTAACAACATCTGATCCCGAAAGCAGGGGCAGTTTAGGCATGTTCAAGGATATTGAGCGTCGTCACCAGCGGGGCGGCACCAAAAGTCATTGGAAACTCTTCAAGATAAAGCTCGACCGCTTCACGCAGATTGGTGAGCGCATCCTCAATCGTATCGCCCTGACTC
>JAYUIX010000068.1:0-7585 GCA_043765635.1 Sphingomonadales bacterium | reverse complement strand
ACCGGCCCCTCCACCAGCTTCGCTGGTTCCCCTCCCCGTGCCGAGGAGGAATTAGCGCCTTGCACCCCGCCCCATATCCACCGATAAAGCCGACATGGCCCAAATCACGTCGCGCGAAGAATTGGAGGCATGGCTTACAGGCAAGCCACCCGAATTGGCGCAAGTAATTGCGGCACGCACGGCGCTACGGGTGCTGCCCTGTACATTTGTTAAAGGCATCTCTGACGAATCGTTTGTGACCTTATCACTTCCGCTGTTCCGCGCTTCGGCCATATCTTGGGCTGCCCGCAATTTTCCAGACCATGATATGCGTGATGCTGCCGCCAATGCCGCCACCGATACCCTTGACAGTCCCGGCGGTATCCCCGCCTACTATGCAGTCCGTGCAGCCGCCAACGCTTTTAATCCCGCCGCCGATGCCGTCAGTGCCGCCGTCAATGCTTCCATTGTTGCAAACAAAACCGCCGATGCCTCCGAGTTTATCTGGGAAAATATTTCTGCTGATTTTGATTTTCTGGGCGAACCAAGTGATGATACGGTGCGCCGTCTCACGCATGAGCCGCTCTGGCTGCGCACATCTTGGATCACTTGGCCCACGGATAAAAACGATACCACCAACCGCCTCCTTGCACTTGATCCAAGCTACCAAGTCTGGATCGACTGGTACAACCGCCGGATCGAAGGGCATGACGCCGCCTTCGATATCCCCGGTGACAGTGACCGCACCGAGGATAAGAAAATCCTCGCTCGCCTCGCCGATGCAACCAACGAGGATTTCTGGGACAAGGGCGCAACCTACGTCAATACCACGCTCCAAGGCTGGATTGATGAGGCGCGCGCGCGGCTACAGCCCCACGCGCCACGTTCTCCTAACAAGACCAGCTTTTTCATTAGCTATTCAACCAAGGAGGAAGCGATGGCGCGCGAGGTCGACACCGCCTTGTCGGAACTTGGTTACACATCAATCGCCCAGTTCAAGGATTTCCCGCAGGGCAACTTCGTGCGCGGGATGCAAGAAGGAATAGCGGATACTGATCGCTTCATCGCGCTGCAATCCAAAGCCTATTGGGAATCGGATCATTGCCAATCCGAATGGGCCGCCGCTTATGCGCGTGATCCCAGTGCAAAGCTGCGTAAAATCATACCGTTTTTGCTGGAACCAGTGCCGCTCCCACCAATTGCGTCGGAAACGGTATATAAGCCGTTGTTCGGGTTGACCAAGGCGCACCGAAAAAAAGCGATCATCGAATGGGTCGAGTACCAGCAGCCTTTACGCTCACCTAAGCAGTTGCGTAAAACGCTGGCGAAACAGGCCAGCCCTGAAGTGCGTTTGTTGGACGACAAGATCGACGCCGGGCCAAACTCATTATTCGATAAACCGCTGGTCGATATGGATCTGGCAGAATTGCCGAGCAACCTCCGCGCACTGCTCAAAGTGTTGATCGGTTCGCTACCGGACAATACGCCGCTTATCGTGCGGAACTGTCTCAACGGCTATAATGAACATCTACTCGAACGCGGTACGCAGCCGATTGTCGGCACGGTAGACCCATTTGCCGAAGCGGTACGCGCGCAGATCGTCGCAGATGCGGGCTATTGGGATGCTGGACTTGAAAGCCTGTTTGCAGACTTCCTCAAACGGCATGAATTGCTAATAACCCACTTCCCACTCAATCCTGAGCGCGAGCTGTTAGTTGCCGAAACGCCAATTGATGAGGTTAAGGCTTCTGGCAGCATACTCCTCGAACCCGTTGAAGCGGTGGCCAAGGCGATGGCCAAGTTGAAATTGGCTGATCTTACGACGGAGGATTTTGACCGGGTTGAGGAAGCGCATAAGGCATTCGGCCGTGATATTGCGTCGCTACCAATGCCTGAACCCACCGATAACGTGACGCCTAAACGGCGCTATGTCCTCGGAACAATTGGTTTTTACGAGCGGTTGCTGACTGCACTAGGTGCTGCTGCCGGTATTTCAGCCACCCCGCAAGGGCAGGCAGCAATTGCCGCTGTTAGTAGTGCGATTGAGACGTTTATGGGGTTTATCCTTTAAAGCGTATTCCCTTCGTGGCCTTCGTGTCTTCGTGTGAGTCAAACAAAGCCAGCCACGCGCGGCATACAAAGATTGTTTCACACGAAGACACAAAGACGATGCGCCCGAAACGAGCGTGGCCCGATAATTTCTTTCTTCCCTTCTTAGCGTCTTAGCGTCTTCGCGCGAGATAAACCCCCGGCCAGCCCCGCGTGGCGAGGTTGGATGGTTTCGCGCGAAGACGCAAAGGCGCGAAGAAGTTACTACGCCCCCCGCAATCGGGCGCGCAGTCCGTCAAGTCGGCGCTTCAACATCGCAAATTCGCGCACAAATCCGGGATGATCAGGCCGCGTCTCGGCAAGCATCCTCGCAATCGGGAGTGACGCCTCATAACAGCGCACCGCCTCAGCATAATCGCCCTGCGCTTCGGCCACATCGCCAAGTCTCTCATGGCTGACCGAAAGATCACGCTGCCACTCGGCATTGCCGGGGTCAGCAGCGGCGAGGCGCTCGCGGATCACAAGGCTCGCACCATAGCTCTTGCGCGCATTGACGAGATCGCCCTCGGCCACCGCGACATCGCCGAGCCTGTCGTGGCTGATCGAAAGATCACGTTGCCACGCCGCATTGCCGGGGTCAGCAGCGGCGAGGCGCTCGCGGATCGCAAGGCCCGCACCATAGCTCTTGCGCGCATTGACGAGATCGCCCTCGGCCACCGCGACATCGCCAAGCCTGTCATGGCTGATAGAGACTTCGCGTTGACGGTTGTTATCGTCAGGGTCAACAGCGAGGATGGCTTGCGATGCTGCAAGCCGCGCCTGATAATAATGGTGACGCGCGGCGGGTAGTTGGCCTTCGGCAACCGCAATATCGCCCAGCACCTCCTCGGCTAGCATCCGATCCCAATCACCGCCCACATGCTGCAGCGCCGCCTCCGCCGTCCGCCGTGCCTTAGGCAGCGCCCCCGCCGCTTGGTGGAGGCGTGACAATTCGATCCATGTCGCGAAATCGGATGGATCAAGCTCAACTGCGCGGGCGTAGGCGGTGATGGCCTTGGCGACGCTGAACGGTGCGGCAATCCGCGCGGCTTGGCGGGCACGCGCGGCTTGTTCGGCAACGCCCGTTTCAACCTCGGCCATCAGCCGATCCGACGCGGCAAGCGGATCACCCTCCACCGCCTCACGCGCAATCGAACGATCCTCGGCACTGTCCGACCCCGCAAGGTCAGTCGCGGTGGTGGCAAAGGTTTCGATTTGTTGTGCCCCCGCCGGATTTTGGGCGAGGAGCATTTGTCTAAGCGTTTCGATTTCTAAAAGCAGCTTGGCATCACGTTCTTCCGACGCCTGCCCTTCGGCGGCAACCTGCTTGGAAACATGTTCCTGCCCCACACGCGTTTTGCGGCCATCTTGCTTCACATCCTGCTTGGTCGCCGGATCGGGCTGAAACATTTGATAAATCGAATAGCCCGTTGAAACTGCGGCGAGCACAATGGTGCCGAGTGCTACCCAATCATTGCCCGCCGCTGCCCACTCAACAACTTGGGTAAAATCGGGTTGCGGCGGTTGCGGCGCAAATGAACTGCGCGCCTTTTCATAAGCCGCCAGCAACCCCGCCGGGCCTGCCGCGAGTGTAACCGCAATGACTTTAGAGAATTGCACGACGACTTGGTTCCCCCAAGACTTTAACTTGGCGGATTATTTGGGGATTTCAAGTAAATGTTAACCGTCGCCCCGGCGCAGGCCGGGGCCGCTGTGATGTTGTGTGCAATAACAAAGCGATCCCGGCCTCCGCCGGGATGACGTGCGGTTTATGCTTTCTTCCTCTTCTTGGCGGCTTGGCGGTCTTGGCGTGACCCAAAGTCCTAAACCTCACCGCGCGTATCAGCCCCTGATTATTCTCACGCCAAGGTCGCCAAGCCGCCAAGAAGAAGGAATTAGAATTGGGGCTACGCCCTTTTACAAAAATCCTGTTGCTACCCCCGCACGGCCTTCGCAATTGCATCGAGGACGCCGTTCACAAAACCCTTCTCACGCTTGGCGTAGAACGCGTCCGCAACATCGACATATTCGTTGATGATCACGCCCGCTGGCAAATCCTTGCGCGCGAGGAGTTCGTAGGTGCCGGCGCGCAATATCTGGCGCATCGGGCGGTCGAGACGGTCGATTGACCAGCCTTCGGAAAGCTTGGCGACGATGTTTGCGTCAATCTCGTCACGGCGCGCGTCAACGCCTTTGACGACATCGTTGAAGAAATCGACCTCAGCGTTCGCGTAGGTCACGTCCTCGATTGTCGCGCCGAGGCGGTGTTCGTGGAACTCGTGGAGGAGCTGTGCCATTGGCGTGCCCTCCATCTCAAGCTGATACAGCGCCTGAACAGCGGCGAGCCTGGCGGCGGAGCGGGGTTTGCTGCGGCTCACGCGAGGCGCGCCGCTACGCTGGCGGCGTGCGCGGGCAGGCCTTCGGCAGTGGCGAGCAGGGCGGCGGCGGGGCCAATCGCGGCGATGCTCTCAGGCGAGCACCCGAGGAAGCTGGTGCGTTTCATAAAGTCGAGTACCGATAGTCCGGAGGAAAAACGCGCGCGCCGCCCGGTGGGAAGGACATGATTTGGCCCCGCGACATAATCGCCCACAGCTTCGGGGGTATAGCGCCCGAGGAAGATTGATCCGGCATGGCGGACGGCTTTGAACAAGTTTTCGGGCTCTTCCACGCACAGTTCGAGGTGTTCTGGGGCAAGCTGATCAATCAATTGGGGCGTTTCAGACAGGTTTTGCACAAGGATAACCGCGCCGTTGGCGTCCCAACTCGTCCGCGCGGTCGTTTCAGTCGCAAGTTTGGTAAGTTGTGCTTCCACTGCCTCCACCACTGCCTCTGCGAACGCACCGTCATCGGTCAAGAGGATTGATTGGCTCGTCGGGTCATGCTCGGCCTGGCTCAGCAGGTCAGCCGCGATCCAGTGCGGGTTGCTCAGCGCGTCGGCGACCACGACAATTTCGGATGGCCCCGCCACCATGTCGATCCCGACAACGCCGTAAAGCTGGCGCTTTGCCTCGGCCACCCAAGCGTTTCCGGGGCCAGTGATCACGTCAACCGGGGCGATTTGGTCAGTTCCGTAGGCAAGTGCCGCCACCGCCTGCGCGCCGCCGATCCGCCATACCTCGTCAACGCCTGCAAGCGCCGCCGCTGCCAGCACCAGCGGGTTGATTGCCCCGCCCGGCGTCGGCGTCACCATCACCAGCCGCTGTACGCCTGCCACTTTTGCAGGGATTGCGTTCATCAGCACTGAGGATGGGTAGGCCGCTCGCCCGCCCGGCACATAGACCCCCGCCGCATCAACCGCCCGCCACCGCGCGCCAAGCCGAACGCCTGCATCGTCCACGCTGTCGCTGTCGCTCGGGCGCTGTTTTTCGTGGTAAGCGCGGATGCGTGTGGCCGCGAGTTCAAGTGCTGCACGAAGGTCTGGATCAAGCGCTTTTAGTGCAGCTTGGCACATGTCAAGGCTAATCCGCCAATCAAGGCCGTGGCCATCAAAACGCTGAGTATAGTCGGCAACAGCGACGTCACCGCGCGCTTTTACGTCCGCAACAATTGCGGCAACGTCACGTGAAACATCGCTATCGGCCTCACGTCTTGCATTCACCAGTTCTGCAAAGCGTTCGGCAAAATCAGCATCGCGATTGTCGAGCCTGATCATTGCACTGCCCCCCGGAATTGATCGACGAGCGGCGGAATGTCGCTGCGTGTCTTGAACGCGGCGCGGTTGACGATCAGTCGCGCGGAAACTTGCGCAATCACTTCAACCTCAACCAAGCCGTTTTCCTTAAGCGTCTGGCCTGATGATACCAGATCAACAATCCGGCTCGACAGGCCGAGCATCGGGGCAAGCTCCATCGCGCCGTTGAGTTTGACGCACTCGGCCTGCACGCCCCTTGCTGCAAAATATCTGCGCGTTAGCCCCGGATATTTGGTCGCGACGCGGACATGACTCCAGCTTTTGGGATCATCATCGGCGGCAAGTGCGGCGGGTTCGGCAAGCGAAATACGGCAGTGGCCGATGTTCAAATCGACGGGAGCGTAAAGTTCGGAATAGGCAAATTCATCAATCACATCGGAGCCAACAATGCCAAGCTGTGCCGCGCCGTGGGCAACAAATGTCGCCACATCAAACGCGCGAACGCGGATGATTTCGATGCCAGCATGGTTGGTTGCGAATTTGAGCGCGCGGCTGTTCTTGTCTGAAAACGCAGACTCGGGTGTAATTCCGATACGCGCGAGCAGCGGAATCGCTTCTTCAAGGATGCGGCCCTTAGGCAGGGCAATGATAATCGGGCTTGGCATGATCGCGCAGGCTTTACTTGTGCGGTGCAATAAGGGCAAGCTGGTCAAATGACGATACTCCGCACTGAAATCGCCGATGGTATTGCCCAGCAAGCCGAACATGCCGCGCGCAATGGCGCACCGGGGACTGGCGCTGTTTGTCGCGCCATGATCGCGCTTGCCCAAGGGGGCACCAAGTGCGGGGCGCGGATTGCGGATTGGCCGGGGAATGTGATTAAGGATGCGATGCCGCTGCGGCTCGCGGGCGGGCTGCATGATTTGTTCCGGCGCGGTGTCGAGACTGGATTGGGCGCGGTCTATCGCGGAGAGATTACAGATCAGGCGGCGATTGACGCTTTGGTAGGTGCGATTGTCGCGCGCCACGACGCAGAGCTGCTGCCGTGGTTTGACAGCCCGCCGCAAACCAATGAGGCGGGGCGTTCAGCCAACTTTATCGCCGCGCTGCACTGGCTTTCCGCGCGCATTGTTCCGCAGTTTGAGATTATGGAAATCGGCTCAAGCGCTGGCATGAACCTGCTGATTGATCGTTACCGTTATGATCTTGGCGGGATTGTGAGCGGGCCGGCCAGTGCGCCCATCACGATCCGGCCAGAGTGGCGCGGGGCCCCGCCACCTGCGGATGCGTTTACCATAACGTCGCTACGCGGCTGCGATTTGACGCCGATTGATGTGCACAGCGACGTGGCGGCAGACCGATTGCGTGCCTATATCTGGCCCGAAATGACCGAACGTTTCGCGCGAATGAATGCCGGTATCGCGATGATCCGCGAACGCGGTGTTGATCTGGTGCAGGGTGATGCGGCTGGCTGGGTTGAAATGCAGCTTGAGCTACCGCAAATGCCAGGAACTACGCGGGTTTTGATGCACTCAATCGTTTGGCAATATCTTCCGGATGACACGCAGGCGCGGATTACCGAAGCGATGGAGACCGCAGCTGCCACGGCCACGCCCGAACGCCCGCTGGCGTGGATCGCGCTTGAAACCAACCGTGATACTTTTCAGCATGAACTGATGGTGCGCTACTGGCCGACGGGCGGTGAAATGAAGGTGCTGGGAACCGCACAGGCCCACGGGGCTTGGGTTAAATGGTTGAGTACAAACTAAAATCGTTATAAACAAATCTCTCCAAAATTAGCCATTTGTCAAAGTTTACAACCTATTCACCGTGGTTAGTAATTCGATTTCCATCCGTCGATCCGGTATTAAGGCTTGAAAATGAGCG
>JAYUIX010000067.1:0-7601 GCA_043765635.1 Sphingomonadales bacterium | reverse complement strand
GGGATGATAACCGCATTACGATTGATGGTGCGGTGGATTTATCGTCGTCTGAAGATGTAAAGGCGCGCTATTTGGCGACTGGCTGGCATGTTGAAAGCTGCGACGGGCATGATTTTGCCGATATCGCACGCGCGATTGACTCAGCGATTGCTGATAACCGGCCATCGTTGATCGCGTGCCGGACGATCATCGGCAAAGGCGCGCCCAATAAGCAGGGCACATCAGCTACGCACGGCGCAGCGCTTGGTGGTGACGAAGTCGTAGCGGCGCGGGCTGAACTTGGCTGGCACCATGCACCATTTGTCATCCCAGCGGAGATTGCGACGGAATGGAACAAGTCAGGCGAACGCGGTCACGCAGCCAGTGCGGCATGGGATGCGCGGCTGGCAGGTGATGCGCAGGCAGCCGAGTTCACACGGCGTATGAACGGCGATTTACCTGAGGAAATCCTTGGGATGTCAGCCTACTTTGGCGACTTGACGTCAAATCATCCCAAAGTTGCCACGCGCAAAGCGTCTGAAATGGCGCTTGAAGTGCTGACAGCGGCTTTCCCCGAAATGATCGGTGGATCGGCTGATCTCACAGGTTCAAATAACACTAAAACAAAGTCCACTAAGTCGCTGACTAGAAACGATTACTCTGGTCGGTATGTTAATTATGGCATTCGTGAATTTGGCATGGCGGCGGCGATGAATGGGATGGCGCTGCATGGCGGCATCATCCCTTATGGTGGCACCTTCCTCGTGTTCAGCGATTATTGTCGCGCGGCGATCCGGCTTTCAGCACTGCAACGTGCGCGCGTGGTCTATGTCATGACGCATGACAGCATCGGGCTTGGCGAAGATGGCCCGACGCATCAACCGGTTGAGCACATCATGAGTCTGCGGATGATGCCTAATCTTCACGTCTTTCGTCCTGCTGATGCAATTGAAACTGCCGAATGCTGGGCGCTGTCGATAAAGAACGACGCTGGCCCATCAGTGCTGGCGCTTTCGCGGCAAAATCTGCCTTCGGTGCGTAGCGATGCTTCGATGAAATCAGCGCGCGGGGCGTACCGGCTTCGCGCGGCGGTGGCGGCGCGCAAAGTCGTGCTGCTGGCGACGGGTTCAGAGGTTGAAATCGCGCTCGGCGTGGCGAATGCGCTTGAGGGCCAAGGGATTGGGGCGGACGTTATTTCCATGCCGTGCTGGGAATTGTTTGATCTGCAGGACGCCGCCTACCGTGCTGATATTCTGCCGCGTAACGCGCTTACCGTATCAATCGAGGCGGGCGTTACGATGGGTTGGGAACGTTATACCGGGTTCGACGGTATTAATATTGGTATAAACAGTTTCGGCGCATCAGCACCAATCGAAGCACTTTACCCACATTTTGGCCTGTCTATTGAAAAAATCGTTCCACAAATAATAGCAAAATTAGGTGCTTAGAAGGAGTTTTTACCATCATGACGAAAGTTGCGATCAATGGATTTGGCCGGATTGGTCGTTTGGTGGCGCGTGCTATATTGGAGCGTCCCGATTGTGGGCTTGAACTGGTCGCGATCAATGATCTTGCCGACGCCAAATCAAACGCAATGCTGTTCAAGCGTGATAGCGTCCACGGCGTCTTCCCGGGCACGGTTGAGGCAGACGGCAATGATATCGTCGTCAATGGCAAGCGCATTCATGTGACCGCAGAGCGCGATCCGGCGAATTTGCCGCATGCCGCAGACTGCATTGATATCGCGCTTGAATGCACGGGCTTCTTTGCCGACGCTGAGTCTGCCGGCAAGCATTTAAGCGCTGGCGCAAAGCGCGTCCTGATCTCGGCCCCTGCCAAGGGCGCGCATTTGACCGTGGTTTATGGTGTCAATCATGACAAGCTGACCGCCGATCACACGATTGTTTCCAATGCAAGCTGCACCACCAACTGTCTGGCACCCGTCGCGAAGGTGCTGAACGATGCGATTGGCATTGAGCGCGGGCTGATGACAACTATTCATGCCTACACCAATGATCAGAAAATCCTTGATCAGATTCACCCCGACATGCGCCGGGCGCGTGCGGCGGGGATGTCGATTATCCCGACAACCACAGGCGCCGCGCGTGCGGTTGGTGAGGTTCTTCCTGAGCTTAAGGGCAAGCTTGATGGCTCTGCCGTGCGCGTGCCGACGCCGAACGTCAGCTTGGTTGACCTGACCTTCACCCCGTCGCGCGATACAACCAAGGAAGAGGTTAACGCGATCCTCAAGGTGGCGTCGGAAAGCGGGCCACTTGCAGGTATTCTCGATTATACTGATGAGCCGCTGGTTTCAATTGACCTTAATCATGCACCTGCAAGCTCAACCGTTGACAGCCTTGAAACCGCTGTGATCGACGGAAAGCTTGTCCGCGTGGTAAGCTGGTATGACAATGAATGGGGCTTTTCAAACCGGATGGTTGATACCGCAGGTGCTATGGCAAAGCTGATTTGAAGTCATGACGTCATTCAAAACCCTCGATGATATGGGCGATATCGCGGGCAAGCGCGTGCTTGTTCGTGAGGATTTGAATGTGCCGATGGCTGGCGGCGTGGTGAGCGATTATACGCGACTGCGCGCGACACTTCAGACATTATGCGAACTTGCAGATCGCGGGGCTAAGGTATTTGTTCTTGCTCATTTCGGACGACCAAAGGGTAAGGTCGATCCGACTATGTCGTTGAGTCCGGTCGTTCCTGTGCTGGCCGGGGTGCTTGGCCGCGAAGTTGCATTTCTTGATGGGTGTGCCGGGCAGTCAATCGCCGTTGAAGCTGCAACAATGCCGAATGGCACGATTTGCGTGCTGGAAAATACGCGCTTTCATGCGGGTGAAGAAACAAATGATCCGGCTCTGGCAGCGCAAATGGCGCTGCTGGGTGATTTTTATGTCAATGATGCTTTTTCCGCTGCGCACCGCGCGCATGCCTCAACCGAAGGATTGGCGCATATCCTGCCTGCCTTTGCCGGGCGCGCGATGGAGGCGGAGCTTAAAGCGCTCAAAAAGGCGCTTGGTCAGCCGGAAAAGCCTGTTGCAGCGGTGGTTGGCGGGGCAAAGGTCTCAAGCAAGCTTGATGTGCTGCGCCATTTGGTTGCCAAGGTTGACCATTTGATCATTGGCGGCGGGATGGCCAACACCTTCCTTGCGGCGCGGGGTGTGAATGTCGGCAAATCGCTGTGCGAGCATGATCTGGCGGCGACGGCGGAGGCAATCCTTGATGCGGCGGACGCGGCGGGCTGCACTGTCCATTTGCCCTACGATGTTGTAGTTGCAAAGGAATTTCGCGCTAACCCACCGACGCGCACGGTCAACGTGCATGAGGTTACGGCGGATGAGATGATCCTCGACGTTGGTCCGGCGGCGGTTGAGGCACTAAGCGATGTCCTCAAAAACTGCCGAACGCTGGTGTGGAATGGCCCGATGGGCGCGTTTGAAACGCCGCCGTTTGACGCAGCGACGGTTGCGCTTGCCAAAATGGCTGCTGCGCTGACACTCGACGGCTCATTGGTATCAGTTGCGGGCGGCGGCGATACCGTCGCTGCGCTCAATCACGCGGGCGTCGCCGATGATTTCACCTTCGTATCCACTGCAGGCGGCGCGTTCCTAGAATGGATGGAAGGGCGCGAACTGCCCGGTGTTGCTGCACTCTATAATTAACATAGGAAGTTAAAATGACTTTTACCACATTGGTTCGTGATATTCTCTCGAAATATGAAAGCGATAGCCCCGGCACGAAGGGTAATTTAGCCAAGATACTGACACACGGTAAGCTCGGCGGCACGGGCAAGATGATCATATTGCCGGTTGATCAAGGCTTTGAACATGGCCCCGCGCGGAGTTTCGCGATCAACGAACCCGCCTATGATCCCCATTATCATTACCAGATTGCGATTGATGCAGGGCTGAACGCTTATGCCGCTCCACTTGGGATGCTTGAGGCGGGGGCGGATACATTTGCTGGTCAAATCCCGACAATCCTTAAGCTTAACAGTTCAAATAGCTGGGCTGGGGCGGTTAATCAGGCGGTGACGGGTGGGGTTGATGATGCGCTGCGGCTTGGTTGTTCGGCGATTGGTTTCACGATTTATCCCGGTGCCGACGATGTGTTCGACATGATGGAGGAATTTCGCGAACTTGCGCTTGAGGCGAAATCGGTTGGGCTGGCGACGGTGCTGTGGTCATATCCGCGCGGTGGCACGCTTTCAAAAGCGGGCGAGCTTGCGCTTGATGTCGGCGCTTATGCCGCGCACATGGCAGCACTTCTCGGCGCGCACATCATTAAAGTGAAACTGCCAAGCGACCATATCGAGCAGAAAGATGCTCAGAAAGCTTATGAAGGTTTTGATGCGAGTACACAGGCCAATCGCGTTGCCCATGTTGTGAAAAGCTGCTTTAACGGACGTCGGCTTGTCGTATTTTCGGGCGGTGCCGCCAAGGGTGCTGATGCGGTTTACCAAGATGCGCGCGATATTCGCGACGGCGGCGGAAATGGTTCAATCATCGGCCGCAACACCTTCCAGCGCCCGCGCGATGAAGCGCTTGCAATGCTTGATAAGCTCGTGCGGATTTATAAGGGCGAGGAATAGAGCTGCGCGTTAATTCCTCTTGGCGAAGGATTTGGCTTGCCTGTGCGTTCTATGCCGAGAGGTGGCCAATGAAATTCATTAATTTATCGTCGATTTTAGCGATTTGTCTTGCTTTAACGGCCTGCGGTGGCGGGGGAGGTGACACATCTGTTACGCCGCCGCCAATTGGCACTGCGCCGCCACCGCCACCGTCACCACCTCCAGCGCCGCCTCCAGTTGGAACGGCTTCAGTCGAGCGTGATATTGATCCTGCGCTGACAAGTAGCGCGATTAGCAGCAACTTTTCGCCCCATGTTGCGATCAATCCCAGCTCTGCGGTGGCGGCAAAAGGGCGTTTGTTCGTTATGCTGCCGGGCACGGATGCTGTGCCGCGCTTTTATCGATTCATCCTGCATACCGGGGCACCGCGTGGCTACCACGCAATCGGACTGACTTATCCCAATGATGAAGCGATTGGAACGTTATGCGCAAACAGTACCGTCGCCGATTGTGCAGGGCTGGCGCGTAATGAGGTGATCACAGGCGCTGACACAAGCCCGCTGGTGAATGTTAATCAGGCCAATTCGATTACGGGCCGCCTGATCGGCTTGCTCACGTATCTCACCGCGACCTTTCCGAACGAGGGTTGGGGCCAATATCTTGTTAATGGTCAGCCGAATTGGTCAGTGATCACAGTTGCGGGGCATTCGCAAGGATCGGGGCACGCGGCTTTTCTAGCCAAGCTGCAAAACCTTGATCGCACCGTCATGTTTTCGGGGCCGGGCGATGTTGGGATTGCGCCGGGCTCATCGGCCCCTTGGCTTAGCAGGCCCAATATAACGCCTGCATCGCGCCAATATGGCTTCACGCATACGGGTGACACACTTGTACCATTTTTGCTGGCAACGAGAAATTGGGGGCTCATCGGCCTTGCGGCATTTGGTCTACCCGTTTCAGTTGATAGCGTTATACCGCCCTTTGCTGATTCGAGACAGCTTATGACAAGTGCAGCACCCAACCCCAATCCGCCCGGCCCCACGTCATCCCCAACGCACGGTGCGCCTGTTGTTGACGTGTTAACACCGCTGACGGCGGCGGGAACACCGCTGTTCGCGCCCGTGTGGATTTACCTTGCTTTTCCATGAATGATCACATGCTGCTGACATTTGGTTGTGACCCGCTAAAAGGACGCGATGACTGATCCTGAATTTGCCACACTTTTCGAACGCGAAAAGCGCCCACCCTGCCAGCTTTATCTGATTTCGGCACCTGCGATTGATGCAAGTTTTGAGGATGCCCTGAAATCAGCGCTGTCCGGCGGAGGCGTCGCCGCGTTTCAGCTTCGCTTCAAAGGGCTTGATGACGATGCAATCGCGCGCGCAGCCGAGCCTTTGCAGCGTATTTGCGCTGATCATGAAACGGCTTTCATAATCAATGACAGCATGACGCTTGCGAAAAGGCTTGGTGCGGACGGCGTTCATCTTGGTCAAAGTGACGATAACCCGCGAGACGCGCGCGCTCTGCTAGGTCGCGAAGCACAAATCGGGGTAACGTGCCATAATGACCGTCATCTCGCGATGGAGGCGGGAGAGGCGGGCGCAGACTATGTTGCGTTTGGCGCGTTTTATCCCACGCAAACCAAAGAGGTGCGATATAGTGCTGATCCAGCGATCCTTTCATGGTGGATCACACTTTTTGGCACACCTTGCGTCGCGATTGGCGGAATTACGCCCGATAATGCAAAGCCATTAATAGATGCGGGGGCTGATTTTATCGCAGTGAGCGCGGCTGTGTGGAATGATCCAGACGGTGCACAGGCGGCAGTGAAAAAATTTGCCGCGTTAATGACTTGAGTTTAGATTGATTTTGTAAATAGCGCGGTAAAAACGCTTATGTCACGTACCTCGCATGGCGCAGATTTGCGGTTTGGTTGTGTGTAACCAAAGCAGCCTGCTGCTGGTGTCACAGGCCGGGCGGATCCCGTTGCCGTTGCCAGGGGTTGTTTTAACTGTATCATGTTTTCCTTCGAGTCTTTCATCGCAATGGCCGTTTATCAAGGCTTTCAATGACAATTCGATGCGCTTCTAAATTTGCTTGGGATTGCACGATTGGTAAAAAGTTGAAGCGATTCGACATATATTGCATTTTTAATGTTTTAGGCTGACTACATGCGACGCGCCATTGCTTGCCCCAATGGAATTCGGACGCTAGACGCTCGCTCGGCTCTTTCCATCTCAAATCAGGTTGGCACTCATGAAAATCAACGCGGTCGAAATTCGCCCCGGCAACATTATCGAATATGAAGGCGGCATTTGGCGCGCGGTCAAAATTCAGCATACCCAGCCAGGCAAGGGCGGCGCATACATGCAGGTCGAAATGAAAAACCTGATCGACGGCCGGAAGAACAATGTCCGTTTCCGTTCAGCCGAAACGCTTGAGAAGGTGCGGCTTGAAACCACCGATTTTCAATTTCTCTTTGCCGATGGAGACACGCTGACCTTTATGGACAAGGTGACCTATGAGCAGACGACGCTTGATGCGGGCATCCTCGGCGATGCGGCGGCCTTCCTTCAGGACGGGATGGACGTTGTGATGGAGCTTTGGGAGGAGCGGCCGATTTCAGTGCAATTGCCCGACACGATTGAGGCGATGATCATTGAGGCCGACGCGGTGGTGAAGGGGCAGACGGCCTCGTCCAGCTATAAGCCAGCGATCCTTGAAAACGGCGTCCGCATCATGGTGCCGCCGCATATTGGCGCTGGCACGCGGATTGTGGTTGATGTGTACGCGCAGGAATATGTGAAGCGGGCGGATTAAATCTGATGGTATCCCACTCAGGCCTTCTCACCGTCATGGACCGTGCTGCGCGCAAGGCCGGCAGCAAGCTGCGACGTGACTTTAATGAGGTCACGCATTTGCAGGTCAGCCGCAAAGGGCCGGCTGATTTCGTGACCAAGGCCGATCAGGCGTCAGAACGCACGCTTTATGAAGAGCTTGGCCATGCCCGCCCCGATTGGGGGTTCCTGATGGAAGAGGGCGG
>JAYUIX010000066.1:0-31978 GCA_043765635.1 Sphingomonadales bacterium | reverse complement strand
CGGCCTGCTAATATGCGTTAGCGGCGCGTCCCCCGAACGAATTTCTCCGACCTGTTTGCTGAACCATGAGACATCGGATCACCTCCTTTCGCTAAGTTGATAAGCTTGTGACTTTTCAGCCACGAGGTGAACATGATTCAAACCGCACGGACGTGCAAGCAAAAAATTATGCGCGGCAATCTTCGATCACGCGGGCAATCTCTGGCCAGCTTGGGATGACGAGATCTGCGCCGCCTTTGACTGAAACAAGGAAGCGGCCACGGCTGAACGCCATCGCGTCAAGCTGTGGCTCGTTTACGGGCAATGCGACGGCGATGTAGGAGGGGGTGTCGCCATTATTTTTGACTGCAAAGGATTTGAGGCCCGATGATGCCCGGATTGTCATCATGCCGCTGTCGTCCCCCGGAAAGGCACCCGCGCGCGAAAGGTAAATGCGGCGGGCGGCACTATTACAGCGGATTATGAAGCTTGCATCTGCGCCATTTGCGCCAAACAAGGCGACCGATCCGCGCGAATCGCGGCGGTAGACCCAGTCCCCAGCACTGCGCGGTGCATCCTGCCAATTGTCGCCAAGCGATAAAGGCGTTGGCGTAGGCTTTGGTGCGGCAGTGACGGGCGCAGGCGCTGCTTGTGGCGGCGGCGCGGGCTCCTTCGCGCAAGCGAGTAGGATCAGCGGCAGGACAAGAATGATACAACGCATATTCCAATCATAGCCGTCATGCTGCACCGCGCAAGGCGCATTCCCACTTGCCCACCCCGCGATGCCCCCGCATAGCGACGATCAGGAGAGCAAAATGGCGGGAAATATTTCAGCAGTGCGGTTAAAGGCGATTGTCGGCGGATCAGCGGGCAATTTCGTCGAATGGTATGATTGGTTTGCCTATTCAGTGCTGTCGATTTACTTTGCACCAGTCTTTTTCCCCAAGGGAGACACGACCGCGCAGTTGCTTAACACTGCTGCGATTTTTGCGGTTGGCTTCCTGATGAGACCGATTGGTGCTTGGATCATGGGGGTTTATGCAGATCGCCACGGTCGTAAATCGGGGCTGGCGGTTTCAGTCGGACTAATGTGCGCGGGGTCGCTGCTGATTGCGGTCGCGCCTGGATATGCGAGTGCTGGGGTCGCTGCTCCGATCATCCTCGTGATTGCGCGGATGCTTCAGGGGCTTTCGGTTGGCGGCGAATACGGCGCTAGCGCGACCTATCTGTCCGAAATGGCAACGCGGCAGCGGCGCGGTTTCTGGTCGAGCTTTCAATATGTCACATTGATTGCTGGGCAATTGACCGCGCTCGCGACCGTCCTCATCCTCCAGTTGATCCTAACTGAGGCGCAGCTTGAAAGCTGGGGCTGGCGCATTCCGTTCGTGATTGGCGCGGTGCTCGCGCTCGGCGTTTACGTGCTGCGCAGTCGGCTGGCAGAAACCGAATCGTTTAGCGCGCAGGCGGCAGATCGCCCGGTATCGAGTGCGGGCAATTTGTGGCGCAATCATCCGCGTGAGTTCATCCTTGTCGCGATGATTACGGCGGGCGGGAGCCTGAGCTTCTACGCCTTCACCACTTATATGCAAAAGTTCCTGATCACGACAAGCGGATTTGACAAGCAAACCGCGACTGCTGTGATGACAGCGGCACTCGTGCTGTTCATGGCGATGCAGCCACTGTGGGGACTGGCGGCGGATCGGTTCGGGCGCAAGCCACTGCTGATCCTGTTTGCAGTCGGCGGAATGCTAGTTTCTGTGCCGGTCTTCACTGCAATTGCGACTGTAAAATCACCCTATGCGGCGTTTGGCCTGATCATGATCCCGCTGACGCTGCTTGGCGCTTACACATCGATCAGCGCGCTGATCAAGGCGGAACTGTTCCCTGCGCATATCCGCACACTTGGCGTTGCGCTGCCCTATGCGATTGGCAATGCGCTTTTTGGCGGTACGGCTGAATTTGTCGCGGGCTGGTTCAAGAGCGTTGGCGTTGAGGCTGGCTTCTATTGGTATGTGACGGTGATTATCGGCGTTGCGCTGATTGCGTTTTTGATGCTGCCCGAAACGCAGAAAACCAGTCTGATTGTTGAAGACTAATGGCCAAGGCCCGCGCTGATCAATTGCTGGTTGACCGGGGGCTGGTTGAAAGCCGTGCGCGCGGGCAAGCGCTGATCCTTGGCGGGCATGTCTATTCGGGTGATCGCAAAGTTGAGAAAGCAGGTCAGCAGCTTGCCAATGATGCGGCGCTTGAGGTACGCGGGCGCGATCATCCTTGGGTGTCACGTGGGGGTATTAAGCTTGCGCACGGCCTTGCTCATTTCGGTTGGGATGTGGCGGGCGCAGTGGCGATGGATGTCGGCAGTTCGACCGGGGGTTTTACCGAAGTGCTGCTGACGAACGGGGCTGTGCGCGTGTACGCGGTGGACAGTGGTACCAATCAGCTCGCGTGGAAACTGCGGCAGGACGAACGCGTAATCGTTCATGAACAGACCAGCGCGCGGATTTTGACAGCGGTACATATCCCCGAACAAGTTGACCTGATCGTATGTGACGCAAGCTTTATTGGTCTTGCCAAAGTACTTGAGCGGCCAATGACCTTTGCCAAACCGCAGGCGCGCCTGCTCGCGCTGATCAAACCGCAATTTGAGGCAGGGCGCGGTGAAGTGGGCAAGGGCGGGGTTGTCCGGGAACCAACTGTTCATACGCGCGTTTGTAATGAAGTCGAGATTTGGCTTATTAAAAAAGGCTGGGATGTTGTCGGTATTGTTCAAAGTCCGATCACAGGCCCAGAGGGCAATGTCGAGTTTCTTGTTGCGGCGCAACAAGGATTGCTTGCAAATTTTCCATGAAGGCCCGAATGAAGTTTTGTTATGCGACCTATTTTCCTTTTTTTGATGATATTATTGGTGGTCGGATGCGGCGCTGCTGAAAAAAAACCTGACCGTCCTGCACCATTGATTAAAGTTGGGGCAGTATCGGCGCACGAGTTTTCGGATCGTTATGAAGCGGTGGGGACAGCGACGGCCAATGAGCAGGTTACCGTTACGGCACCAGTAACTGAGCGTATTACGCAGCTTGGCTTTTCGGACGGCGATTATGTTCGTTCGGGTCAAGTGCTTGCAATTCTTGCACAGGGGCAGGAAACCGCATCGCTTGCCAGTGCTGCCGCGCGTGCGCGCGAGGCAGAGCAGCAATTGGCGCGGATATCGGCACTGCGCCAACGCGGCTTTGCCACTAAATCAAGTTTAGATACTCAATTGGCCTCTGTGGTCGCTACGCGCGCCGGGGCGAGCGAAGCGCGCGCGGTTATTGCAGACCGTGTCATCCGCGCGCCGTTCTCGGGCTATGTATCACTGCGACGAATCTCGGTTGGCGCGGTCGTCAGCGCTGGCACCGAAATCGTGACGATCAGTGATAGCAGCACGATCAAGCTTGATTTCTCAGTGCCCGAAACATTGCTCGGCGCAGTGCGCGTTGGCCAGCCGATATTGGCGCGGGCCGCTGCATTTCCCGAAACGCCTATTGGTGGTACAATCAGCGCGATTGATCCTGTGATTGATCCGGCGACGCGCGCGGTTACGGTGCGCGCGCTAATCCCCAATCGTGGCGGGCGCTTGAGGCCGGGGATGCTGCTGTCGGTTGCGCTGCAATCGCGGGTGCGCAGCGCAGTCGCCGTGCCCGAATTGGCGCTCGTCCGAGAAGGCGATGGCCGCTATGTTTACACCGTTGATAAAGACGGCAAGGCCAAGCGCGTCGCGGTGTCGACTGGCGGACGTGACGGCAATCTGATTGAAGTGACACAAGGGCTAACCCCCGGTGACAAAATCGTCACGGAAGGTGTCGTCAAATTGTCCGAAGGTGCAAAGGTGCGCGTTGCAGGGAATAAGCAACCCAGCAAAGCCGCCGCCGCGCGCTGAACCAAATGCAGCTTTCCGATCTTTCTGTTCGTCGACCAGTGTTTGCAGCGGTGCTTGCAATCCTGATGCTGCTGATCGGGGCGGTAGGCTATCTTAATCTTCCGATCCGCGAATATCCCGATACCGAACCACCGATTGTTTCGGTTGAAACCAATTACACTGGTGCTGCGGCAACCGTGGTTGAGTCGCGCGTCACCCAAGTGCTTGAAAATGCGCTTGCTGGGATTGAGGGCATTCAGACGATCAGTTCGCGTTCGCGCGATGGCCGTTCAGAGGTGACTATCGAGTTTGCACCGGGCCGTACGGTTGATAGCGCCGCCAATGACGTGCGTGACCGGGTGGGCGGCGTTGCCGATGATTTGCCTGAAGAGATACTCGCCCCTGAAGTGCGCAAGGTTGATGCCGACGCGCAGCCGGTGCTGTTCATCGTCGTTTCAAGGCCGGGGTGGACGCGACTTGAACTCAGTGACTATGTTGACCGCAATCTGGTTGATCGTTTTTCAGCGCTTGACGGCGTCGCGCGGGTTTTTGTCGGCGGCGAAGCGCGACCATCGATGCGGGTCTGGCTTCAGCCTGGAAAACTCGCTGCATTTGGCCTGACGCCAAGTGATATTGAAACCGCGCTGCGCACCCAGAATGTTGAGCTACCCGCTGGCCGGATTGAGTCGCCCGATCAGAATGTCACACTGCGCGTCAACCGCCCGTTTGTCGCGCCCGAGCAATTTCGGCAATTGGTCGTTTCACGCGGTGAAGGCGGCTATCTTGTCCGTCTCGGCGATGTCGCACGCGTAGAGACTGAGGCTGAAAATCCTTACTCCGCATTCCGTCTGAATGGGGGCTCAGCCATCGGCATGGGGATCGTCCGT
Source organism: Sphingomonadales bacterium (assembly GCA_043765635.1). Taxonomy (GTDB): domain Bacteria; phylum Pseudomonadota; class Alphaproteobacteria; order Sphingomonadales; family Sphingomonadaceae; genus Aquisediminimonas. Next base: position 27,217 of record JAYUIX010000066.1, on the reverse strand, counting down.
CAGTCAGGCGCTAACACCCTTGCAGTCGCCGAAAGCGCCAAGGCGCTTGCTGATCAGATTAAGCCGACACTACCCCAAGGGATGGTGTTTGCCATCGGATCGGATGACTCGCTGTTCATCGGACGTGCGATTGAGGGTGTTTGGGAGACGCTGGCCGAGGCGGTGATCCTCGTTGTTCTCGTCATCTATCTGTTTCTGGGAAGCTGGCGCGCGACGCTCATTCCGGCAGTGACGGTGCCGATATGTTTGCTCGCGACCTTTGCCGTGCTGTGGCTGCTTGGTTTTTCGATCAATTTGCTTACGCTGCTTGCATTGGTTTTGGCTATTGGTCTGGTAGTTGATGACGCCATTGTGGTTCTGGAAAATGTCTATCACCGGATTGAACAGGGTGAGCCGCCACTGGTTGCGGCGGTCAAGGGCACACGGCAAGTCGCTTTCGCGGTTGTTTCAACCACGGTCGTCGTTTGCGCGGTGTTTGTGCCGGTGATGTTTCTGGCCGGGCAGACAGGGCTGCTTTTTCGTGAACTTGCCGCAGCGATGATTGCCGCTGTCGCTTTTTCGGGGTTTGTTGCGCTCAGCCTTGCGCCGATGCTTTGTTCAAAATTGCTGCGCCATGAAGAACGCGGGCGTTTTGCGCGCTGGGTAGATAACGGATTTCAGCGGCTTGAACGACGTTACTCAGGCCTGCTTGACCGTGTGATCGTGAAGCCTGTGTTCGCGCTGCTCGCTGTGTTGCTTTTCCTTGTGGGGAGCGGCTTTCTGTTCACGACGCTCAAATCCGAACTCGTGCCAACCGAAGATGTCGGCATCTTGCAGGCGACTATATCAGCCCCCGAAGGCACAGGCTATGCGGCGATGGATCGCACTATGCTTGAGATTTCAAAGCCAGTGCTTGGGCTGCTTGAAAAAGGCACGGTGCGCTCAATAATCCAGCGGACGCCCGGTGCTTTTACCGCGAGTGATGATTTCAACAGTGGTGTATTCGTATTTTTCCTCAAGCCTTGGGAGGAACGCAGCGAAACCACCGATGATGTAATTAAGCAGGTCAATAAGATTATCGGCGCACAGACCAGTGTGCGTGGCAATGCGACAGCGCGCTCCTCTATCGGGCGCGGACGCGGGCAGCCGATCAATTTTGTGCTTGCTGGCGGCAACTACGCTGATTTGACCGTGGCGCGTGACCGGATACTGGCGGCAGCGCGCGATAATCCCGGCATCGTCAATCTTGATGCTGATTATAAGGAAACCAAGCCGCAAATCCTGATTGATGTCGATACCGCGCGCGCGGGCGACCTCGGGGTTTCGCTGAGCGACGTGAGTGAAGCCCTCCAGACACTGCTTGGGTCACGCCGTGTTTCGACTTATGTTGATCGGGGTGAGGAGTACCGCGTGATTGTGCAGGCGGAAGCGGCTGACCGCGCTTCGCCCGAAAATCTTGCATCGATCCAATTGCGCGGGCGTGGCGGTGCGCTGGTGCCGCTTGCCAACCTTGTAACGCTCAAGGAAACGGCGGGTGCGCGTGACCTTGGCCGTTTTAACAAACTGCGGGCGATTACCCTGTCAGGCGCGCTCGCTCCGGGTTATTCAATCGGGCAGGCGCTGACCTTTCTAGAAGGCCAAGCCCAAGACGCGCCCGAAGTACAAGCGGTCGGTTATCGCGGCGAAAGCCAAGCATATAAGGAAACCGGCGGATCGATAGTGCTGGTTTTTTTTGTGACGATCTTCCTCGTTTATCTGGTGCTTGCTGCGCAGTTTGAAAGCTTCGTTCATCCAGTGACGATCATTACCACGGTGCCGCTCGCCGTGGCGGGCGGGGTAATTGGCCTCGCGATTACGGGACAGTCACTCAATCTTTACAGCCAGATCGGGGTGATCATGCTTGTCGGCCTCGCGGCGAAAAATGGCATCCTGATTGTGGAATTCGCCAATCAGCTCCGCGATGAAGGGCTTCAGATTATTGATGCGATCAAGCAGGCGGCGGCGCGGCGGTTGCGGCCGATCCTGATGACGTCGATTGCGACCGTGGTTGGCGCGATTCCGCTGGCGTTCGTTGGCGGGGCAGGCGGCGCCGCACGCTCGGCAATTGGTGTGGTGATCGTCTTCGGCGTCTCGCTCGCGACGATTATCACGCTTGTCCTGATTCCGATTATTTATGCGCGGTTGGCTCGTTACACCGGATCGCCAGAAGCTGTATCGCGCGCACTTGCAGCGCAAATGAAGCCAGATTGATGTCACTCGTCGAACTTGATCAAAGATTTGTCGAAATTGGATTACATCTGTAATCATACCGCGCTCGACGATGATTTATGAAAAAACATGACCTCACAATCGCTTGCGCTCTGACGCTTGCACTCGCCTCGCCCGCCTTTGCGCAGCGTACTGATGACAATGTCGTTACCCAGTCCGACGATGCCTTTGGCAAGACGGTTGGCGATGAACAGATCGGTATCTACAACCCTGGCGATGTGCGCGGTTTCTCGCCGATTGACGCTGGCAATGTCCGGATCGAGGGGTTGTTTTTTGATCAGCAATCGGGGCTTACGGATCGCCTCACTGATGGTTCATCAATCCGCGTGGGGATCAGCGCGCAGGGTTATCCTTTTCCAGCACCAACCGGGATTGTCGATTACAGCTTGCGGCGGCCGGGCGCGAAAAACTTGGTGTCTGTTGCGCTGAATTACGGCCCGTTTGGCGGTCGTTCAGGCGAGTTTGATGCGCAGCTTCCGCTGGACGGAGATCGGCTCGGGATCGCGGCAGGGGCTGGATATTTTCAGGAGGTTTCACCCTTCCAGAACTCTACGGATGTTTATGCCGTCGGGGCGCTTGGGCGGTATAAGCCGCGCGAGGGGGTGGAGATCATCCCGTTCTGGAGCTTGATTGATATCAAGGATGAGGAGAGCCAGTCGCTGATTTTCACCAACGGCGCGTTCCTGCCAAAGCGCATCCGCCGTGATATTTTTCTGGGCCAGAAATTCTCCGATTTTGGCGGCGTTGTCTACAATTACGGGGTAGTGGCTAAGGTCGATCCTTTCGGGCTTGATGTCCGGCTTGGCGTCTTTCGTTCAGCGCTTGAGATCCGTGAAGATCATATCGATCTGCTGTTTGATACTGACCGCGCAGGCCGCGTCGGCAGTCGTCAGGTGGTCGTTGACGGCGATAACAAGTTCGCCTCAACCTCGGGCGAGCTTCGCATTGCCAAAACGCTCAAAGATGGCCCGCGCCGCCACACCCTGATTGCGTCACTGCGCGCACGTGACCAGGCGCGGCGCTTCGGCGGGGCGGCGATTGCTGATTTGGGCGTAAGTCAGATCGGCGTTCAGGATTTTCGTGATGAACCGCTCTCAGTCATCGGCCCAAAGACGCGCGACGGCGTTCAACAGGTGACGGCGGGCGTAGGTTATCAGGGGCGTTGGGCAGAGGTTGGTGAGCTTAGCATCGGCATCCAGAAAACTGATTACCGCAAGGAAACGATTGATCCTGACCCCAGTGTGATCTTTCCAGTTACCAAATCAAAGCCGCTGTTGCTGAGTGCCAATGCGGCGGCCTATCTATCGGACAAGATCGCGATCTACGGCGGCTATACACGCGGGCTAGAGGAAAGCCCGGTGGCTCCGTTTGAGGCTGTAAATCGTAACGAAGCGCCGCCTGCGATCCGCACTGAGCAGAAGGATGGGGGCATTCGCGCCAAAATCGGTAAAGGCGTAACGGCGGTGGTTGGACTGTTCGACGTGTCAAAGCCCTACTTCAATCTTGATGCGACCTCGCGCTTTCGTCAGCTTGGCATGGTGCGCAATCGGGGCATTGAATTCTCGCTCGCTGGCGAAGTCGCGCCGGGGCTTTCGCTGGTAGTAGGGAATGTTCTCCTTGATGCTGAGGTTTCAGGCGAAGAGGTTGATCGCGGTCTTATTGGCAAGAAACCAGTGGGTACGTTTGTGCGCAATACCAATATCAACATGGATTATCAGGTGCCCGGCGTCGAAGGCCTTTCGCTCAACGCCGCGTTCATCGGCACAAGTGACCGCACTGCAAATGCTGCGAATACGCTGGTTGTGCCCACGCGCGCTATCGTTAATCTTGGTGCCCGCTATAAATTCAAGATCGATAAAACCTCTGCACTTGTACGCTTTAATGTCTCCAACATCACCAACACCTTTGGCTTTAACGTAACGGGCAGCGGCGCGTTCATTCCCAATGCATCGCGGCGCTACGCTCTCACACTGGCGGCCGATATTTAGTTTATAACAATCTTTCTCACATTGGCTTCCTGCGCCTCCAATGCCTTATCCTCGTTGGCGCGCTTGATGACATATTGGCGAATGGTCTCAATTTGATCGGCCTTCATCACATTTGACCAAGCGACCATGCCAGTGGCCTTGAGCGCGCCGTCATGAACGATGGTCTGCCATGTTTTGGGATCGCCGAGGCTGCCGCTCTTGCGCAAATCGGGGAGGACGGTGCTGCCGACGGCTGCGTCACCGTGGCATACGCCGCAGTAGCGACCGTAAAGCGCACCACCAGCAGCGGCAACTTCAGCACTTGCTTTGAATGCCGGTGGATCAAGTGGGAGTGCGGCAAGTTCAGGCATGTCAGGCAATCTTGCCCTGCCACGCAGTTTGAACACGAGCAGACGGCTGATGTTGCGGACAGGCCCTGAAACATCGTGGAGGATGCCCGATGATATTGGGAATGCCCCGCCCCATCCGGCAAGCACCGCGATATATTGTTGGCCATTCACCGCATAAGTCGCAGGCGGAGCAACAACGCCGGTCTGCGCCTTGAATGACCACAGCTTCTTGCCGTCTTTGGCACCGTAAGCGGCGAATTCGCTCGTCGCATTGCCCTGAAACACAAGTCCGCCGCCTGTCGCGAGCACGCCGCCATTCCACGGGCCATTGAATTTAACGCGCCATTTTTCTTTCTGCGCAATTGGATCCCAAGCGACCAGCGCGCCCTTGGTAATCGCGGCGGCCATTGCGCGGGCACCGCGATCCGCAGGCATTGCGCCCGCTGCCAGATCAAATCCAACGTTGAAGCCTTGTGCCGCCTTTTTCCAATTCGCCTCGGGGATGAACGGGAATGATGTCTCATTGGCGGGAATGAACACCAGCTTGTTGGTCGGGTCATAGGCCATCGGGTGCCAATTATGCGCCCCAAGCGGCCCCGGCGTCACAAGATAGGGTACACCCGTTTTGTCAACGCGCGCTTTGGGGTTTTCAATTGGACGTCCAGTCGCCTGATCAAAGCCGCTTGCCCAATTGACCGGCACGAAATTATTCGCTGAGATGAATTTGCCATCGGTGCGGTCAATCACATAAAAGAAGCCATTCTTCGGTGCCTGCATCAAGACTTTACGGGGCTTCCCGTCAATCGTCATGTCAGCAAGGATGATATGCTGGGTCGCGGTGTAATCCCATGTTTCGCCCGGTGTTGTCTGATAATGCCAGACATATTCCCCTGTCTTTGGTCGAAGTGCCACGATTGAAGACAGGTAAAGATTGTCGCCACCGTCGGGTGAGCGGTATGCCTGATTCCACGGGCTACCATTGCCGACGCCGATATACAGCAGGTCTAGCTCAGGATCATAGGCCATTGCATCCCAAACGGTGCCGCCGCCGCCCTGTGCCCACCATTCGCCGTTCCATGTCGCTGCGGCTTTTTTGAGATATTCGGGTTCATCGGCCTCGCCGGGTTTTCCCGGAACAGTGTAGAACCGCCACAGTTCTTCGCCGTCATCCGCGTCATAAGCGGTGACATAGCCGCGCACGCCCATTTCTGCGCCGCCATTGCCGATGATCACCTTGCCGTCGATCACGCGCGGTGCGCCGGTGATCGTGTAGGGCTTTGACTGATCAACGGTGACCTTTGACCACGCCTCTTTCCCTGTTTCGCGGTCAAGCGCGACCAGCCGCCCGTCAAGCGTGCCAAGGTAGAGCTTGTCGCCCCACGCCGCAACGCCGCGATTGACTGTGTCACAGCAGGCCTTGACGCCGGTTTCGCCCGGAACCTTGGGATCATATTCCCACAGCAGCCTGCCCGTGGTCGCGTCGTAAGATTTGACCTTTGACCAAGCGGTGGTGATGTAAATCTTGCCATCGATTACAATCGGCGTGGCTTCTTGGCCGCGCGCGGTATCCAGATCGGCATACCAAGCCAGCCCGAGATCACGCACATTGCGTTCGTTGATGTCGTTCAGCGGGCTGAATCTCTGCTCATCATAAGTGCGGCCGTAAGTGATCCAGTTGGCATTGTCGCTGTTCGCCGCAATCAATCGCGCGGCATCAATATCGCCCGGCTTTGCCCCGCAGCCCGACAGCGCTAGCGCACCCAAAATGATAATGGCAAACCAAATGCCGCGCAAATTCATGATCACATCCTCCCATGCGTATTTATGGCTGATAGGCAATTGAATGCGCCACTTTGTCAAGACGGAGTTTTGTCGTAGTTTGTCTCATTTAAGGCGGGAGAGTCGCCGAAGATTACAAAGATTACATGCTTTTTGGGTTTTTCATGAACGAATTTCGCTGGTAACACCTCTTAAATAAAGCCCCACCCCGCACGCGCGCAACAGGAAAGGGACACCGCAGCGAAAAGGGGGAAGCTGCGGCCAATCAAATCGTGCTAAAAGCGATTCAATCAATAAGAACGTATAATGAACATTTAGAGTTGGTCAAGTTGTTTTTATCGTATTTGCAAACTCAACAAGATCCCAACGATTGCCATAAAGGTCTTCAAACACGGCCACTGTACCATAAGACGCTCTAAGTGGATCACGCACGAAGCGGACGCCTCGTGCCATAAACGCTGCATGATCGCGCGCGAAATCATCAGTTGCGAGGAACAAGAACACGCGTCCGCCTGTCTGATTGCCGACAAATTCCCTCTGTTCGGGATTTGACGCGCGTGCGAGCAAGATTGACGTGGCTCCGTCTGGCGCACCAGGCGGTTTTATCAGTACCCAGCGCTTGTCCTGTTCGGCCTGATACTCATCAGCAACCAAGGTGAAACCGAGGATATTAGTGAACCACGCAATCGCCTCATCATAATCAGCGACGACCAGCGCGATATGAGCGAGATAATTCTGCATATCCGACCACTCAAACTACCAGTGGCAATGTCCTATGACGCTTGCCAGTTACCGCAAACAGCGCGTTAACGAGTGCAGGGGTTGCTGGCGGAGTGCCGGGTTCGCCGATGCCGCCCATTTGTGCGCCGCTTTCAATGAAGTGCACGTCAATCGTCGCGGGTGAGTCGGCCATTTTGAGGATTGGATAGTCGTTGAAATTGGATTGGACGACCGCACCCTTTTCAACCGTAATCGCCTCGCCAATCGCTGACGATAGCCCCATAATCAGGCCGCCCTCTATCTGCGCCTCGGCATTCTTCGGGTTCACCGTCGTTCCGCAATCAACCACGGCGAACGCGCGCAGCACCTTGGGGGAGCCATCTTCGCGAACGCTGGCCTCGATCACTTCAGCGGCAATGGTGCCAAAGGATTCAACCAGCGCAATACCCCGGCCAACGCCTGTCGGAAGCGGCGTACCCCAGCCCGAACGCTTGGCCACTTCCTCAAGCACGCGGGCATGGCGCGAACCCTTGGGCAGATGGTTGAGGCGGAAGGCAAGTGGATCAACCCCCGCCGCTTGGGCCAGTTCATCCATGAACGTCTCAGTATAAAAGCCGTGCTGGGTTGAATTAACTGAACGCCAGAACCCGTCAGTCTGATTGGTTTGATAAGTGAAATGATTGAGCGCAACATTGGGAATGTCATAGGGCAATTTCGCTTCGCCGCCTGCATCGGCAACCTGCGCATAATCACATTGCCATGCAACAATCTTCCCGTCGGCACCAAGTGCAGCCTTGAGCGCAGCCGAACATTGCGGGCGATACGCGCCTTGGCGGACATCTTCCTCGCGCGACCAGATCAGCTTGACTGGATAGGGAAGCTGCTTGGCAAGCTGGGCGACTTGACTGGTAACTTCGCTATATTGCGGAGCGCGACGACCAAACCCACCACCCATGATCATCGGATGGAAAGTCACATCATCGCCGCTGAGGCCAACTGCCTTCGCCGCGACCATCTTTGCGCCGAGCGGAGCCTGACTTGCACCCCAAATGTCAAGTTTCCCATCCTCATAATGTGCGGTGAGCGCGAACGGTTCCATCATCGCTTGGTGGAGGAAAGGCACTTTGAAATCAGCGGTCAGCAGCTTTGCGCCTTTGGTAGCAAAGCCTTCTGTCACGTCACCGTTGCCAGCCTCATTTTCAGCCTTGCCGCTTTTGCGCAGCTTATCATGTTCAGCAAAAATAGACGCAGTGGACATGCTCGCATTGCCGCCGTCACTGAATTTGGGGGAGAGCGCCGCCAAGCCTTGGCTTGCCGCCCAATACCCTTTGGCAACCACCACCACGGCATTCTCAAGCTTCACGACCTTTTCAACGCCTTTGATTGCCATTGCCGGGGCTGCGTCAACGCTTTCAAGCTTTCCACCACGGATCGGCGCGGCCATGATCGTCGCAACGCGCATTTCGGGCATGGTGTAATCAATGCCATATTGTGCTGATCCATCAACCTTTGCCGGAATATCAAAACGGTCAGGCGATTTGCCGATATATTTGAAATCCTTGGCGGTCTTGAGCGTGGGCGTGGTTGAGAGCGAGCGTTCGGATGCCTCGGCGGCCAGTTCGCCGTAGCGCAGTGATTTGCCGCTTTTGGCATGGGTGACCTTGCTATCCGCCGTCGTGAGTTCTGCCTCTGGCACGCCGAGCCGCTTTGCTGCCGTCGCCACCAATGCTTCGCGCGTGGCAGCGCCAATCACGCGGAAGCCCGCTTGGCCCGTCGCGCGGATCGCCGATGATCCACCAGTAATCTGCAACGCCATATAGCGCGCGATCGCGCCGAATGCCGCATTTACCGTTGGCGTCAGGATCGCAGGCACAGTTTTCGCGCCAAGGATGAAGCCCTTGCCAAGCGCAGTATTGGCAAACGCCATTTCAGCAGGAGCGGCCTCAGTGCGCATTTTGCTCCAATCGGCATCAAGTTCATCAGCAAGCATTTGCGCAAGCGCGGTATGTGATCCTTGGCCGAAATCAATGTGCGGCGAATACAGCGTGATCGTGTCGTCGGCTGCAATCTTGATCCAGCCAGTAAAGGACGACTCGCCAGCCTTGGCAATCATTTCGCCCGCTTTGGTCGCAGCACTGCCATTCATCCAGTGAAGTGCAAAAACGCCGCCACCAACCACTGCTGCGCCGCCAATGAGAAATGCCCTGCGTTTGATACCCATGACTCTCTCCTTCAAGCTTGCGTAAGCGCGGCGCGGCCAGTCGCCTTAATAATCGCCTTGCGGATGCGTGGATAAGTGCCGCAGCGGCAGATATTGGTCATCGCTGCATCAATCTGTGCATCGGTTGGATTGGGGGTTTGCTTGAGAAGCGCCGCCGCCGCCATGATCTGGCCTGACTGGCAGTAACCGCACTGCGGCACTTGCTCGGCAATCCAGGCCTGCTGGAGCGTGCTCAACTGGCCTTCGCCGCCGCCAAGTCCCTCAATCGTTGCTATGTTCTTGCCCGCTGCATCGCCAAGCGTGACTGAACATGACCGCGCAATCTCCCCGTTGATATGCACTGAGCACGCGCCACATGCGCCAATCCCGCAGCCATATTTTGTGCCAGTCAGTTGCAGATCCTCACGCAGCGCCCAAAGGAGCGGCATCGCCGGATCAGCCTCGACGCTCACCGCTTTCCCGTTGACGTTCAATTCTATTGCCATCGTCCGCTGCCCTTTCCGACACGCGCCCCAATTTGAATTGCGTTTAGCAACTTGCCTTTCGCGCGGATAGCAATATTCGCTTAGCGATGAGACAATTTTTGAAAAGCGTGCGCCCATGATCGGAATGGCCGACCATAAGCGGATATTGGCGGCTGCGCAGGAATGGCGCGGCGCCAAAATGGCGCTGGCGACGGTGACGCAGACGTGGCGTTCTGCCCCCTGTCCGGTCGGCACGCATATGCTGGTGCGCGAAGGCGGCGATTTTGTCGGTTCGGTTTCGGGCGGGTGCGTTGAGGGTGATATTCTGACGCTCGCCGCTGACGTGATCGGGGGGGGGCCATCTGCACTGCGCCATTACGGTGTGGCCAATGCGCAGGCGTGGGAGGTTGGCCTGCCGTGTGGCGGCGATATCGCGGTGATGGTACAGCCCGTGAGTGACGCTGGCTTTGCGGAAGGATTGTTTGAGGGCATCGCACGGGCGCAGGCGGCGGGGCAAACGCTGCTGATCGGTACTGATCTGGCAAGCGGATTGAGCTGCGTTGTCGCGGGGGCAGGCGATGCGGCCTTCGTCAATGTCTATGCCCCGCCCAGACGTTTGCTGATCATCGGTGCGGTCGAGATTGCGGCATCACTTGCGAACATCGCAGGCCAGCTTGGCATATTGGTGACGGTGATTGACCCGCGCGCGCATTTCTTGACACAGGCGCGCTTTCCCGGTGTTGCGCTTGATGACCGCTGGCCGGATGTTGCGGTGGCGTCGCTCGCACCTGACAGCGGGACGGCAGTGGTCACGCTGAGCCATGATCCAAAGATTGATGACCCTGCGCTGATTGCGGCACTTGCCTCGCCCGCCGCTTATATCGGTGCGCTTGGATCGCGTGCCTCGCACGCCGCGCGGCGGGCGCGGCTGGCTAAGGCGGGGGTTGATCCGGCGGCTTTCGCGCGGATTGAAGGGCCAGCGGGCGTGTCGATCAATTCAGTCAACGCGTCGGAAATCGCGCTTTCGGTGGCGGCAGCGATTGTGAAAAGTTTCAATGACGGATTGCGGTAACATCGTTCTCGCCGTCCTCGCCGCTGGGCACGGATCGCGCTTTGGCGGGCGCAAGCTTGAGGCGGTGATCGACGACGTCATGATCGGAACGATGACGGCGGCGCGGCTGGCTGCGCTTGATTTTAGCGCGCGGTTCGTGGTTGCTAATCCAGCGCACACCGCCCTCATTGATCAATTCGCTGTGCTTGGTTTCACCGTTATCGCCAATGATCAGCCGGACGCTGGGCTGTCACGTTCAGTCAGCCTTGCGGCGCAAGCGGCGCAGAGTAATGATGCGGATGCACTCCTTATTTGTCTGGCTGATATGCCCAATGTTCCGGCTGAACATATCACTGCGATGATCTGTACGTTCGGCGACGGTACCCGCATCATCGCCTCTTCGGTTCAGGGTGCAGCTATGCCCCCAGCACTGTTTCCGCACACGCATTTCCCAAGACTCGCCGCGCTTTCAGGCGGTGAGGGGGCAAAGTCGCTGCTTGAAGGCGCAACTTTGATTGAGGCCGACGCATCGTCAATGGCGGACGTCGACACGGTGGACGACCTCACGGCGATCACCCGCTCGTATCGGCCTTCCAAAGTTCAACCCCGAGATCCATCGTAAAGTCAAAATCGACCCACATTCCGCGCCCGACGTCTTCAACTTCGGGCTTGATGCCAAGCTCCTTGAAGAAGGGGTGGCTGTCATAACTATGCACCAGCACATCATATTGCGGCGTCGTCACCCCGCCTTTGCGGAAGATGTTGATCGTCGTTGGTGCCTCGACAATCGCCTGATAGCAAGCGCGGGTCGGGTCGGCGACATCGGGGAATTGTTTGAGGAAGGGCAGGATCACCGCCTCACCCTTGATCGCGCGCGCAATCGCTTTTTCACTCGCGATTTTGAGTGCGACATCAACCACATTTTCGCCGAGCCGCTCAACCGCCTCATCAGCAAAATGCTCGATCTTGTCCCAGAAACCTTTGGGTTCGTGCGTGTCTTTTACCTGTGGGCGGATTTCAAACAGTGGAAGCCAGGTCGGCGTTGATTGCGGCGAGAATTTGGGAATTGCAAACGCATTGACCAGGAACGTTCGCCCCTCGGACGGGTCGGGCGTTTGCGGATCAAACGTAAACTGGCCGATTTCCTTGGGGAAGCCGTAAACTTCTCGCCCCGTCGCCATCGCCCAGTCATTATCGACCGCCAGGAACAGCGGAATCCAGCGCAGTTCAAACACGCCGGCCCCTTCGCGGTGCGCTACCGTCCAAATCGTCACATCAATTTCAGAAACGCCGCCGCGTTGATAATCAATCGGATTTTGCGGGATAATTCGCGCGATTTCGGCAACTGATAGAAACAGTTTTGATGTGATCGGGTGGTAACGCACTTCGCCGCCTGATGGTTCGGCAAACATCGTGTCAAGCTTTTGCTGGATGCGATCCTTGTCGCCGCTCACGCAGAAATTGTGGAGGATCGTGCCCTGCTGAAGATACGGCCCCCAGCCGACGATACGGTCTCCAGTGCTGACGTAGGGAGGGAGGTTGGCCATCGTGAGTTCCTTCAGCTTAGGTGAGAGAGTGGAAGTGGTGGAAGCACTGCAAGTTTGCAACGCTCCATCCAAATGCCGGATTGGCGGCGGTGTTCGGCGCGGATGTGAAGTTCAAGCGACGGCATGGCACCAAGGGCTGCGTAAAGCCGGGCCAGATCATATTTCATGTCAGCGGCTTCGGCTGCACGAATGCCAATCTGCAAGCGTTTGAGCGCACGGTCAGGACGACCACAAAGCATCGCATATTGTGCTGAAAACAACGATGCAAGCGGCACCGCGACTTGATAAAGCTTGGAAAACTGGAACAACAATGTCACTGCGCGCTTGGCGCGGGCACGGTGTTCGCCGTCTTTGCCGGGGCCGCGTGCTGCAAACATGCCGACCAGAGCTTCAGCCACAGCAGCAAAGCCGTACCATGATCCAAAATTGATCATTGGCGTTGCCCCGGCTTGCGTGATCAAGGCATCGGCTGTCAGCGCGACCTCATCCACTTTACCAAGCCTTACGCGGGTGACCGCAAGCAACCCCTCGACAATCAACGACGAATGCAGATCGCGGACACGCTTGGCAAGTGCTTGTCCGTTGACCAGCAGCGTCTCGGCGATCTCAGGTCGCCCCTCGGCCAGCTCAATCTGGCCCACGCCACAGCGCTGGAACAGCAGATAATGATCATTCGATTTGGCAAATGCGACCGCCTCAACCTGCTCAAACGCGGTGCGCATTTGTTTGAACGATCCCGCCATCAAATGCCCAAGCCCAATGAAGGTTGTCGGGCTGGCGATGTCGGCGTTGCGGTTGCGCTTGCGCGAAAGCGTAGCGACAAAGCGTGATCGGCGGATCGCGATGTCCCACCGTCCGTTTGACAGATGATACATTGCCTCACCGTTGACGCTCTGCGCGAGGCTCGACCAATCCTTTTCGGCGATGCAGTCCTGTCGGCTGCGATTGAAGAAAAAGCGTGCGGTGCGGTCAAGGCCGCGTGTCCCGGCAAGATAGCCAAGAAAACCATAAGGGCGTGCGGCAAAGGCAGTTTCGCCAAGCCGTTCGGCCGTGCGCGCGGCATAAAGCGCCATTGTTGCCGCGGGAAGCGCACCGACCGAAAAGTAAAATGCCTCAATCAGCCGCACCGAATTGCCAAGCCGCAGCCGATCCTTGAGCCGCGCCTCGGCAGATTGTTTTGCCTTTCCGCGCCGCAAGGGATCAAGAATTTGCCAGCCGAGCGAGAGCGTTTCCCTGCCGAGCATTGTCTTCCAGCCGGTTGGGCTTGTCGGCGCGCCGCCCCACAATCCCTCCATGCTGGCGTAGCAATAAGCAATGGTCTGCGCGGGTTCGCCGAGCCGCCACGAGACAAAGGCAAGATCACGGTTCAGAATCGCGCGGCGGTACGGCCCATTGCCGCGTGCGCCCGCTTGGTTGGTCTCAATCAGATCAAGCGCGGTTTTCCAGAGTGTAAGCGCGGTGGCATAAGCGCCTGCCTGCTTGGCCTCAATGCCTGCCTTGCGGAGGGGAGAAAAAGCTTGCGCTGGCATATCGCCCTCAAGCCAATGATGCGCGATTTGCGCCGCTTCGCCCTTGCTCACCCCGATTGTAGGGCGTTCAAGATATTCTGCCGCACGTCTGTGTAACTGAACCAGCAATTGTTTGGGGAGCGAATTATAAATCACTTCACGCGTAAGCTGTTCGCAAAAGCGCCATTCGGGGCGTTCAGCACTCCCTTCGCGGGTTAATATTCCCGCAATCACCAGTGCCGTCAGATCCAGATTAATCTGCTCAGGCGGCGAAGGTGTGCCAAGCGCGACCAGCATTGCCGCGCTAAAACGGTCAGCAACAACGCTTGCCGCCTTGAGCAGGCCAAGCTGAGTCGGCGGCAAATTGGCAAAGCGCACCAACAGTGCGCCCTCAATCGTTGCGGGCATGTCCGCTGACTCAAGTGATGTTTTTGCTTTGCGCCATGCACCAGGCGTACTCAGTGCCGTCGCGGCAAAATCTTCGGGAAGCAGCGCAATTAACGCGCGGCAAAACATCGGGTTGCCTGCACTGCGCGCGTGAAGCCAATCGACAAATGGATGCTTGGCATCAAATGTCCCGAGCAGGCCAACCGCGAGTTCGGCGCATTCGCTGCGATCAAGATTGGCCAGTGAAAGCATAACGAAGTTTGCGCCCGCTGCCTTGGTTACCGCCGTCGGCACGGGCTTTCGCGCAACAAAAACCATATGGAGTTCAGGCAATCGTCGCAACACGTCACGCGCGAGTGCAATCGACGTATCATCAAGCCAGTGGCCATCCTCAAATATGATCAGACGCGGTTCTTCGCCAAGGAGCGCCGCCGCCACGCCGCCGCGCAATCGCTTGGCGCTGCTCGCATCAACCTCGCCATCGAAAGTCGGAATCGCAACGCCCTCTCGCCCGAACAGCGATCCCACGAGCGAAACCTCATCATCGGTGCCACCTGCTGCAATCACAAGTGCTGCCTGCGCTTCGCCAAGCGTTAAATTATGGTCGCGGGCATAGCGGCGCAACAGCAGCGCCATCGGTTCACGCCAGGCCGACAGCGGCGATTTCGTGCCAAGCAAACTGGCGCGACACACGATTGGGTCAAGCTTGCGGCGTGAGGCCTGCTCGACTGCAAAGCCCACCAGCCGTGACTTGCCTGAACCATCATCACCGTCGATGATCATCGTGCGCGGACGATCAACCGCTTCGCTATCAAGGAAAATGCTGATTGCAGCCTGTTCGCGCCGACGCCCGGCAATTTTTGAAACATCGCTGACAATGATAGCGTCACGCTCTTCCTTGACGCCGCCAACGCCGTAAATTCCACCGCTGGCCTTAAGTCCTTTGAGCTGGCGGGCTGCGGGACTGAAGAAACTGACTGAAGATGCGCTGGCACCCCGCGTGACATCATCACAAAGAATTTCATCGCGACACGCCTGCATGCAGCGTGCAGCAAAGTTTACAGCGTTGCCGTACATTGTGTGGCAACTGCCATGTCCAACGTCGCCGACGCCGACGCGGACTTTGCCGGTCGCAATGCCAATCGCGGTGTCTGTACCAAGATCAGCAAGCGCACCGCGCAGATCAATTGCGGCAAGCACACAGCGTAGTGCTGTACCACCACCAATGCTACGATCGCCTTCGTTTTGTGCACCTTGGATGCCGAATGCGATAACGACCGAAACACCCTTGTCATCGGCGTGAATCTTGTCGATCAACCCCCCGTGCTGCTCAATCACTTGTTGGGCAACGCGCGCAAGGCGGTGAATGCGCTCAATTGAAACATGCGCCATTTCGTCAGCGGGAACGAGGCGACAGAACATGACTGTCACCAGCCGCAATTCAGCCGTCCAGGCAATCGCATCAATTGAGGTCGATTGCGGAGCGGTGCCAATTTGCGGAATTGGCGGGCTTTCGGTGTCACGGCGTATCAGCCACCATGCCGATCCATTGCTTTCGGCGTTGATTTGACTGGCGAGCTTCAGCCAGCTCGGGTCGCCACCAATTTGGCAGCAACTTGTCGGTGCCTGCGCCACGGCTTCGCCCGCTTTGGAAAGTGCAGGGCCAATTGAAAGCCGTTCCCACCGTCCGTTAAAGCCGCCGATCATTGCAAGCTGCACCGGTCCGCAGGCAATGCCAATGCGGATGGGGGTGGTCGGCTGGCCTTCGGCGGTTGCGGCTGCATAACCAAGCATGACTTGTGCGGCCTCGGCTGCCGCCGCGCGTGCTTGATCGAGCGTTTGCGCCTCATTTACGATCCACAGCGCGTGAATTGCATCGCCGATAAAATCAACGACCAGCCCGCCGTGCTTTTCTGCAATTTCAGCAAGCCCGCCAAGCAGCCGATCCATCGTTGCCGAAAGGATATCCGCGCCGCGCACCCCGTGGCGCGCTTCAAGTGTCGCGGTGAGCGCGGTAAAGCCCGACACGTCAGCGATGAGGACAGCGGCCGTCACCTGAGCCGTTTTGGACGCGTCATCACGCGCAGCCTCGCCGCCAAGCTGTTCAAGCAAGTTAGCGGCGGCGGAGCGCGGTTCGGCAAGCATAGTCAAGGTTTTACAATCACTCCACAGACTGAGCAAGGATGCAGGTTTCGCATCAGAGATCATATTCCCCAAGCACGACGCTTTTATCGCCAATCATTGCGTGCGCGCACTGCACGCCTGCCATCGCCGCTGCTTCGGCGGCCCCAGCATTAAGGCCGTTGCGCGTCCAATCGCCAGTGAGGAACAGATTGTCATAGCCTGACTCGTCGGCGCGCAGCCGCTTGGTCGTGCTGCCGGGAACTGACATGACATAAAGATCGGAAGGATTGATATTCGCGCGCCAATATTGGCTGTCAAAGCGCGCCTCGCCACTGCCGTTTTTGGGGTCGTGGAGCCGCGCATAGTCAAACCCGGTGATGCTGCCGATGGGCGTCGCGCGTGGCCAGAGCGAGGCAGCGTTGGCCTTGAGCCAGATTTTGGCATGCTTGCCAAGCAGGCTGTGTGCCTGATCATCGCGCGGAATATCTGGGGGAAGCTGCCCGCAGAAATAAGCGATTGAGGCCGGACGATGCTCGCCGCGCCACGGCTCACGTGAAAGCAGATGTGTCATATCCGCCCATGTGCTGAACGGCTCAACCATTGCGGTCAGGGTGCGTCCCGGTGATGGGCAACCAAGATCTTCAGTGGTACGATTGAACCACATTTGCAGCGCCAGCGTCGGGCATGTTTTGACAGCGTCAAGCATCGTGCTCCAGCGCTGTTTTTGATCAGCCAAATCCGAACAGATTGTATGGAGCGCGCCAACAGCTATGCCGAGGATAATCTCATCAAAATCCTCGCCGCGTTTGAGGACGAGATTGGGCGCAGGCGGCACTTCTTCACGCGCATATTCATAGTCAGTGCCACGCAAGTTTTCGCCGTTTTTAAGCTGATCCCACAGCGGCTCTTCGGGCCAGCCTTCGAGCGGAACATCCCATCCTTCGGCGGGCACATTAATCAGGGGGTGATATGTGCCATCCTTAAATTCAACTTGTTTAAGGATTTCGATGCTGTTGATTAGAGTCTTGTCGGCATCGGGGCGCAGCGCGATCACGCGGTTGAAAAATTCAAACTTTACCCCGCGTTTGAGCAGTGCCAAATAGACGGGCGCGATTACGACATCGCCCATCGCGCCGCGCATTTCCCAAAAGAAATGCCCGCGATATTCAAGCGCAAGCTTAAGCAGCCCGCGCATTCCGGTGCCTGCGGCAATCGCACGTTGATTGGCGTCGCCGTTCAGATAACCAAAGACATAATCATAGCAGGATCGCACTGGTGCCCAGTCAATCAGCGCCTGCGCGCGGCTGTACGGATCATCCTCATCCTTGTAATCGCGCGCGATCACAACCGCATGACGGTAAAGCCAGCCGCTGAGTTCTTCATCGTCAATCGAATTCCAGCCTTTTCCAAGAATGTCGTCGGCAAGTACGCCCTGAACCACAGTCTGGACGAAATAGGCCGCCATTAGGAAATCCCAGATCGCCTGTGCCTCGTCTGGATTGGTGGTATCTTTGGCAAGGTCAGCAAAATGGCTTTCAATCCCGCGTATGATTGTCCGCATTAGGAGGTGGGCACCAATTTCGGCGGCTTCTTCGGTCACTTCTTCAACAACATGCTCGACCAATTCTTTGGCAGCATGCCATGCACGACCGATAAATGAGCTAGGATCGGGTGCTTCGGGCGGTGGCGACGGCGGATCATCACGACCAATGGCTGAATTAGGCTGGAAAAAATTATTCTTGGGCGGCTGAACTTTGATCAGTTCGCCAACCAGTTTGAAAATCGCCTGCGGGATTGAAAGCGCGCTACTCGCCTCGCCCGGCACTAGCGCATTGGGCTCCATATTGATGTACCAAGGGATGCATTTGATGCTGCCATCAGGCTGTAGATGTTGGTGCATGACGGTGAATTCATCAAGGCCGGTAAACGCATCCCAGACGGTGCGGTTGGGATGATCGGCAGGGCGATCAATTTCGGCATAGGCGCGTATCAAAAGATCAAAGCTGTGGTGATAAAAGCCTGCGAACAGGTGGAGGCCGTGTTCATAAATGCGCGATGCAAATTCGGGGCGCATGTCATGCCCGCTCGCGCATTTGCCGCCAAGCCGCCATCCCTGCTGATAAACAGTGATTTCATACTCATCAGCCCAGCCTGGCTTTTCGGTAATGTGAAACGCGGCGGACAATGATCCTATGCCGCCCCCCAAAACCGCAATTTTCTTGCGCACTACCATCGTTGTTTGACCCCTGTTATACTTGCGAGACGTTTTTACGCATTACTTGTCGGCCATATTCACTGTTGCCGGGCACTTGGCTGACGTTTAGTTATCACTATGCTGTGATTTATGGTTAATCCACAGAAATATATGCTTTTTTGAAGAAAGAAACAGGATGACGATCACCCAATCTCCTGAGCGTTGGATAGTGCGCTCACTGCTTGCGTTGATTTATGCTTATGTGGGCTACCGGCATTTGATCGCGCCTGAATTTTTTCTGCCGATTGTACCGGGATGGGTGCCCGAACCTCGGCTGGTCGTGCTGGCGACGGGGGCATGCGAAATCGCTGGTGCGGTCGCGCTGATGACGGGGCGGCTGCGCTACGCGGCAGGTATCATGCTCGCGCTTTATGCAGTTGCCGTTTACCCGGCGAACATCAAACATGCACTGGATGGTGTCGCGATCGGGGGATCAAAATTGGGCTGGGGTTATCACGGCCCGCGCCTTGCGTTTCAGCCTGTATTCGTCTGGTGGGCACTGTTTGCAGGCGGGATCATTGACTGGCCGTTTGGGCAAAGGCGGACGGCAAAGTAGCTGCGCCAATATCCGAATCAGAAGAAATTTCTCACCATAAATGGTGAGCCCTGCTGGATTCGAACCAGCGACCTACTGATTAAAAGTCAGTTGCTCTACCGACTGAGCTAAGGGCCCACATGACGCTATATCGCGTGGAAGCAGTCGCCTAGACGTGTGCGCGTTTGCGGTCAAGGCGGGCTTTTTGCTGTGGTGGAGAAAAATGGGTGAGCGGATCGCGCCACCATGGGGCAATTTCGCACAGTGGCCCCAGTACAAAGCGCCGCTGGCGGTAGGCTGGATGGGGAATAATAAGCTTCGCATCGGCCCAGACCCCGCCCGACCAGAGGATGATGTCAAGATCAAGCACCCGCGCGCTCCAGCGTTGGCCACCTGTGCGTCGTCCAAAATCACGCTCTATGCCCTTTAGGTGCTGGAGCAGTGCAGGGGGCGTCAAATCACTGTCGATCAGGATCACCGCGTTGGCATAGGCGCGCAGCGAAGGGCCTATGGGGCGGCTGGCGATAATCCGCGAACACGCGACTGGATCAAGCATCGCCATTGCCGCCGTCAGTACGCGCGCTGGTGCGCCGTGGCGAGGGTGGCGGCGGTTTGAGCCAAGGGCGATGATGTAGCTTGTGCGCATAGTGCGGCTTACCTATGCGCCACAGATGTTGATTGAAAGCCCCATCCCAAATGGTGAACCACCAAAGGACTGCGCCCGCTGCCCGCGCTTGGTTGAAACGCGCCACGCCTGCCGTGCACAATTCCCGGAATGGTGGAATGCGCCAGTACCAGCACTTGGTGATCCGAATGCGTGGCTTGCCATCGTCGGCCTTGCTCCTGGCAAGCATGGGGCGAACCGTACCGGGCTCGCGTTTACCGGAGACGGCGCTGGTGACATGCTGTGGGCAACGCTTGGCAAATTCGGGCTGGCGGATGAGGCGTGGGTGCTGAACGGCGTCATCATCCTCAATGCGGTCAAATGCCTGCCGCCAGAGAATAAACCAAGCCCCGAAGAAATCCGCAATTGCCGCCCCTATCTGGTGAGCGCGTTTGCCGCACTCCCCAATCTGCGCACGATCATCGCACTCGGCCAGATCGCGCACCAATCGGCAGTGAAGGCGGTTGGCGCAAAGCTGCCCAAACACCGTTTCGCCCACGGCGCGGCGCACCACATGCTTGATGGCCGCACGATCATCGATAGCTATCACTGCTCACGCTATAATCAGAATACCGGGCGGATTACGGTAGAGATGTTTGAGGGGGTGTTTGAGGGGGCGATTGGGGTTAGGTGAGTGATTAATTGGGTCGTCATTGCGAGCGAAGCGCGGCAATCCAGTGGCAACGGTGGGACTGGATTGCCGCGCTTCGCTCGCAATGACGGAGTGTGCTTAACCAAAAGCCATGAGGCTTTAGTCGGACAAAAATTCAATCAAATTGACCCGGAGTCCTCGATTATCCGATATGGTCGTCCCGGCTTCAGTTCTAAGGCGTCTCGAATGCGTTTCGGAATAACGAGCCGACCTCTGGTCGAGAGTGTGATTTGCGCGTTCATGACGAAATAATTATATCTTACTTAGAAGAAAGGCAAGATTGGCTGATTTACTTTGATGGCGGCGGCAAAGGAAAATAGCCCCTGTTGATGGAATCGTGAGAGATCGTTTCTGGGAAATTAAGTGACCGCGCCATTTCCACGATTATATCGATATAAGCGCGGCTTCGATTTTCAGCATTCTCAGCACCGTTGATATAAAGTAAAAATTTCTCGAATGCAGCTTCGACCTTAGGAGCATCATGATAGGCAATTCTGATCATATTGAGTGCATTAACGGACTCGCGGTTTGAAATATCTGCCCCTCGGTAATTCATAAGAGTTCTAAGGATGCGTAATTTTTCTTCTCGGCGTCCTTGCTCACGCTCTGATAAGACTCTGAGCCGTTCGGCCAGCCTTGCTGCTCGTAGAGGGGCTAGCCAAGTTATGCGGACTGCGACAATTGCAGCAAGAAAAGTCAAAACTGCGGCTGCTGCTTGAACCCAAGCCGCCAATTCATTCGGACTCATTCAAACATCCTCAACCAGCCGCCCATAAAGCTGCGGTCGCCGATCGCGGAAAAAACCGAAGGTCGCGCGGTGTTTTCTCACTAGTTCCAAATCAAATTCCGCGACCAATACGCCGCTGTCCTCTGCGCCGTATTCAACAACCAAATCACCGCGTTCGTTGGTGATGAAGCTGTGGCCGTAGAAATTCATTGCGCCTTCCACTCCGATCCGGTTGCTCGCCACCACGGGAACGACATTGCTCACCGCGTGGCCGACCATCGCGCGTCGCCAGAGCCTTGAGGTGTCGAGGTCTTCGGCAGCGGGTTCATCGCCGATTGCGGTTGGGTACATCAGGACGTCGGCACCCATCAGCATCATCGCGCGCGCGGTTTCGGGATACCATTGATCCCAGCAAATCCCGACGCCGATGCGGCCATATCGCGTGTCCCACACTTTGAAGCCAGTGTTGCCGGGGCGGAAGTAGAATTTCTCGGTATAGCCGGGGCCGTCGGGAATGTGGCTTTTGCGGTAAACGCCCATGATGTCGCCCGCATCGTCAATCATCGCAAGGCTGTTGTAATAATGCGGCCCATCGCGCTCGAAAAAGGAGCAGGGGATATAGACTTGCAACTCCGCCGCGAGTGCCTGCATTGCTTTGACAGCTTTATGGTCAGCGGCAGGCGCTGCGGTCGCGAAAAAGCGCTCGTCCTGCGTCTGGCAAAAATACGGCCCTTCAAACAGTTCGGGCGGCAGGATAATCCGCGCGCCGTGCTGCGCCGCCTCACGCACATGCGCTTCAACCGCTGCGATATTGGTTAGGGTATCGCCCCCAAGGGCAAGCTGTAGTGCGGCAACTTTCATATGTGTCTTCCTAAAGCCGGATGCCAAAGCGCGCGGCAATGCTGATCGTGATGAGATAGAGCAGAACCGTCAGCACACAACCTGCACCAAGCGCAATCCAGAAATTTACGCCATTTCTCAGTAGCACCGGGATCAGCAGGAACATCGGCATTGATGGCAGGAAATACCAGAATGTTGAACCAACATAATCGGCGACCAGCGCACTATCCTTCGTATCGCGCCACAGCCAGATCATCCCAAGTGTTGACACCAGCGGGATTGAAGCGACCAAGCCGCCAAGTGCCGGACTGCGTTTGGCAATGAGCGCGACAGCGGCAACGATCACACCTGATAGCAAGGCCCGGATCAGGAAAGCGGCGGTCATCGTAGGCAGGGCAGTTGCTGGCTAATGCAATGGAAACTGCCTCCTCCCGTAAGGATATGGTTGGCGGGCAGGCCAATGGTTTCGCGGTCGGGAAAGAGTGCGGCGATAGCCTCCACCGCTTCCACGTCGCTCGGCCCGCCATAGGTTGGAACCACAATGACATTATTGCCGATGTAGAAATTCATATGGCTTGCGGGGATGGCCTCGCCGTCTTCGTTGGTGAACAAGCCGACCGAGGGAATTTCGACGACTTTTACCCCGAAGGCAAGTGCGCGCTTTTTAGCATCGGCAAAGATGTGTGCGTTGGGATCATCATCACCGCGCGCCACCGATAACGCCAGCACGCCCGGCGCGACAAAGCGCGCGAGATTATCGACATGGCCGTCGGTATGATCGTTCACCAGCCCCTCACCAAGCCAGAGAATGCGTTTGACCCCAAGGTCAGCGCATAGCCTTTCCTCAATCTCCGCGCGCGACAGACTGGGGTTGCGATTTGGGTTAAGGAGGCATTGCTCTGTCGTCACGAGCAGGCCAGCGCCGTCAACATCAATCGCGCCGCCCTCCAGCACCCAGTCACGCGACACGCGTGGTAGACCTGCCGCGCTACAAAGCACCCGCGCAAGATCATCATCAAGCGGGGAGGGGTATTTCCCACCCCAGCCATTGCCACGGTAATCAAGCGCAACCAGCCCGTCGCCCTCGCGAACCATGATTGGCCCGGTGTCGCGCAGCCAGATGTCGAAGAACGGCGCTTCGATTACGTTCGCACAGCCTCCCGTCAGAGCGCGCGCCGCGTCAGCGGCAGTGGCATTGGCACAGACCAGATCAACGCGCTCACCCTTGCCACCGGCATATACCGCACGCGCAAACGCCGCAACCTCGGCCTGTGCGCCATCAAGATCGTCAAGCCACAGGTCGGCTGCGCTCGGAAAACCAATCCATACAGACGAATGCAGCGCCCATTCGGGAGGTTGATAGAGTGTCATTTCCCCCCGCGCGATTTGTCCCGGATTGCCTTGAATTCCGCGCTAGGGAACCAGTTGGGCCACGCGGTGATCGTCGCGAGGTTGCGACCGATTTGATAATTGAGCGTCAAATCCTCGACCGCGCCCTCCCAATTCCAATCGGCGCGGTATTCGTCTTGCGGTTTGTGATAGCGGTTGGTGGTGTAATCCTCTGACACGGCTGCGCCCGCCGTTACGCCGCCGGTCACTAGATCCTCACCGCTGTCGAAATAGATCATCGGCACGCCGTATTTGGCGAGGCTGAAATGATCCGAGCGGAAAAAGCTGCCCTTTTCGGGCGCGGCTTCGGCAACAAGCGTGCGGTTCTGCCCCTTGGCGTAACGCGCAAGGATCGCCTCTAACTCGGATTTGCCTTTGCCGATCACGGTCACATCGCGGGTGCGACCGATGACATTAAGCCCGTCCATGTTGATACCGCCTGCCGTTTTGGCGAGCGGATAAAGCGGGTTTGCGCCGTAATAAGCCGAGCCGAGCAGTCCGGACTCTTCGGCAGTTACCGCCAAGAACAGGATTGATCGCCCCGCTGCGCCTGCCTTGGCGTGCGCCTCGGCAAGCGCGATCAGGCCTGCCGTGCCAGTGGCGTTATCAAGCGCGCCGTTGCAGATATTGTCACCGTTGATTGGCTCACACAGCCCAAGATGATCCCAATGCGCTGAATAGAGCACATATTCGTTTGGGCGCGTCTTGCCGGGAAGGATGCCGACAACATTGTTCGAGGCCTGACGCTTGATAGCGTTCGCGAACGAGAGGTTAGCTTTTAGGCCAAGCGGGACAGCGGCAAAACCCTTTTGCTTTGCGGCGTCCATCAGCGCTGGCAAATCCTTGCCTGCCGATGCCATCAGCTTGGTTGCGGCCTCGCCCGTGATCCAGCCATTGGCTTGGGTGGCATCCATATGATTGTTGGTGGCATCAAGGTTAAGCTGTGGCCCCGTCCAGCTTGAGACGACCACGCCCCACGGGTAAGCGGCGGGGAAAGTGTCATGGACTATGAGTGCGGCGGCGGCGCCCTGCCTTGCGGCTTCCTCATATTTATACGTCCAGCGACCATAATAGGTCATCGCCCGGCCTTCAAACGGGCCGTCCAAATCCTTCATTTCATAATCTGGATCGTTGATCAGGATAATGACGGTTTTGCCCTTCACATCGATCCCGGCATAATCATTCCAGCCACGCTCAGGCGCGTTGATGCCGTAACCTACGAAAACGACCTCGCTGTCTTTGATATCTGTTTGCGGCACGACGGGGTACGAAAAGGCAACCATATCAGTCTTATAGGCGAAGCTCAGTGGTTCCTTCCCGCCACTGATTGAAAGCGCCATATTGGGATCGGAGGTGATCTCAACCAGCGGTACTTTCTGATACCAACTGCCTTTGTTGCCAGGCTTGAGGCCGGCGGCGCGGAAACGTTCAGCAATGTAGGCGATCGTCTTTGCCTCAGCGGGCGAGGTCGGTGCGCGGCCTTCATAAGCGTCGGAAGATAGCGTCCGCGTGACAGTTTTGAGTGTATTCACCGATATCGCGGGCTTGACCACTGGCTTACGCGGAGCGGCAAGAGCAGGCTGCGCAATAGTGGCCGCGAGCGCGAGCGTAAGCATATATCGGTTCATGTCATCATCCTTGCAGATATGGTGCTGGCGCGGTGATGGCAAAGACTGTGACCTAGCACAACGAAAAAGGGCGGCACCGCATGGCACCGCCCTTTTTTCCAATGAACAGGCTCTGATCAGAAACGAATGCCGAAGCCAACGCCTGCCAGATTAACGTCCTTCGAATTGCTTTGGAGAATGCGGCGATATTCAACTTTGCCATAAGCTTTCGCACCAAGATTGAACTGGATGCCGCCACCGACAAAGGGATCATCTTCACCACCGGCAACACCGTAGCCACCAAGCCCATAAATACGTGCTTTGTCACCCGCTTTTACGCCAAGGCGACCTGCAACGCTGAACAGTACATCGGTACCACCCTGCAAAACCTTGTCCGCGCCAGCCTCAATGCCGACAAACGCCTTGTCACCAAGGTCAAAGTCATAGCCAGCCGCAGCACCTACAAAGGCTTCCTCTTGGCCGCCTGCGAATGCAATCCCGCCGCGGGCCTCAACACGCCCTTCACCAGAAGCATAGGCTGGTGCAGCAACAGTCATCGCGGCAAGCACCGCTACATAAGCAAGTTTACGCATAATATATTCTCCACTATTACAAATCCCATGATAGGAATGACATATCATCGCTGGAGAATTATTGCTGTATTATGAACAAGCAGGTTAACCAAAACAAATTCTTCCAAATGTTACTTTATGGCAACAGAGACATTTGTTAATATAGCATTCATGTTGTATAAGACGAAAAAAAAGCGGCCATAAAGACCGCCTTTTAATAAAATATAAGTCAGATCAGCGCGAATAAAATTCGACAACCAGATTGGGTTCCATTTTTACTGGATAAGGCACTTCATCAAGCGTTGGTACGCGGCTGAAGGTGGCCTTTGATGCGCCGTCGGTGACGACATAATCGGGAATATCGCGTTCGGGTAGGCTTTGCGCTTCGATGACGAGCGCCATTTCCTGTGCCTTTGCGCCAAGCGAAATCACATCGCCTACCGCGATGCGACGCGATGCGATGTTGCACTTGACGCCGTTGACGTAAACATGGCCGTGGCTGACAAGCTGGCGCGAAGCAAAAACCGTCGGCGCAAACTTGGCGCGGTACACCAGCGCATCAAGGCGGCGTTCAAGCAGGCCGATAAGGTTCTGCGACGTATCGCCCTTCATCCGGTCAGCTTCTTGATAAGTGCTTTTAAACTGCTTTTCGGTGACTTCCCCGTAATAGCCCTTGAGCTTCTGCTTGGCCTTGAGTTGCAGGCCGTAATCGGAAACCTTGCCTTTGCGGCGCTGGCCATGCTGGCCGGGGCCGTATTCACGTTTGTTTACAGGTGATTTTGGCCGACCCCAGATGTTTTCGCCCATCCGGCGGTCGAGTTTATACTTGGCGCTCTGGCGCTTTGACATAAATAATCCTTCAATTGCGTGCGTTTCATTTCATAGTTCCGGAACCGCGCTACCCGACCAGAAGGCGGGCAGGACATCTGCTTCACCGGAGTGCAGAGTCAATTGCGAAGCGTGCGCGTTTAACGGATCACGCAATCAAGTCAAGATAGGCGCGCAATCACTATTGAAATGCGATTCCTTTGTTGCCGTCAGCAACCATTTTTTCAGCCAAACCACGGCCCTTTTCGTCAGCTAAAACCCATTCACGCTTGGTAAGGCAAACACGTTTGGTCTTCGCGAGCGAACCGGTTTCGGTAAAACGCCGACAAACCACTTTTTCCATCGGATCAATCGGTGCTGCCGTTGCAGGCGCTGTTGCTGCTGCATCAGTCATCATTACGAGTGCCAAAAAACCAGTTGAAATAATCATGTCAAAGAACCCCAAAAACAAAATACAAAAAAATATTAACACAGGGCTGCAATCATCTCAAAACTATTTTTTAGGATGCCGCCCAAGCGAACGCAACACCCCGCGCAACGTGCGCACCTCTTGGGCTGACCAGCCCGCTTTGGTCAAGATGCTGCGGATCATCTGCCGATCAATATGTGCGCGGTCAGGCGGGTGGAAATGCCCTGTTTCCTCTAACATTGTGTCAAGCTGCCCAATCATGCCGTCAAGTTCGGCTTGCGGTGCAGGCGGGTCGAGATCGATTTTCGAAGGCTGAGCAAGCGCCTTACCTTTTGACCATTCATAGGCGACAAGGATCACCGCTTGGGCCAAGTT
>JAYUIX010000065.1:0-2690 GCA_043765635.1 Sphingomonadales bacterium | reverse complement strand
CATTGGTGATATATCTGATAATCAGCAACTTATCTTCGATCCGTCAACACGCACTCTCAACACGAGCGGGGCATTCACTGCGAAAGAAGTCTTTGGCGAAATCTCGTTGCCAATCCTCAAGGATACGGCGTTCTTCCACGAACTGACCGTGGGTGCTGCAGGGCGCTATGCCGATTATTCGACAGTTGGCGGCGCATTCACTTGGAACGTCAATGGCACATGGGCACCGATCAAGGATGTCCGCCTTCGCGGCACCTATGCCCGCGCCATCCGTGCGCCAAATCTGGGTGAACTCTTCTCGCCTGCGCAAGGCGCGACATTCCGGCCCTCAGACCCATGCGATCTCGTCAACCAAGGTGCAACGCCTAACCGGTTGGCAAACTGTATTGCTGCCGCGACAGCACTCGGAATTCCAAACGCTGCGGCATTCCTTGCGACATATAACGATCCGCTAACCGGACGTTTTTCGGGAACAAGTGGCGGTAATCCAGATTTGGATAAGGAAACCGCAACCACGTTCACTTACGGTGCTGTTGTGCAGCCGCGCTTTGTGCCGGGGTTGACACTATCGGCCGACTATTATTCGATCAAAATCGAAAACGCGATCTCGGCGGTGACAGCACAAGATACTGTCAACACCTGTTATGACAATGCGACTTTCCCGAACCAGTTTTGTAGCTTGTTCACGCGCAACGGCACGTCGGCTGGTCCAGCAACGTTCGGTTTTAATTTCCTACGCCAAACACAGTTGAACTTTGGCCGGATTGAAACATCGGGCATTGATGCGTCGCTTGATTACCGTTTCCAGATTGGCGGATCGACCAAAATTAATCTGGGGCTATCGGGCAATTGGACCGAGAAGGTGAACCGTTTCTTCGATCCGCTTAATCCAACGCTTGTTAACCCGGCACTTCGTGAATTGAGTGTGCCTGAATTTTCAGGCGTGGGGAGCATCAGTGTCAATCGTGGAGATTTTACGCTTGGATATAATCTGCAATATGTTGGCAGCACGGCGGCGGCCATTTCGATCCAAATCGAGCGGATTGATACCGAGTTTGGCCCTGCCGGATTTGCACCCGAATATTTGTTACACAATATGTCGTTCAACCTCGACGTGACAAAGCAATTCAGCTTTTATGGCGGTATTAACAATATCACCAATGCCGAACCTTATCTGTCGAGTTCGGCCTATCCCGTGTCAGGCATCGGACGCTTTTTCTTTGTCGGTTTCCGCGCCAAGATGTAACGACGTTTAGATGTGCAGTTAGCAAAGCCGTGGGCAGCCATTGCTGTTCACGGCTTTGTTGTGTTTGAGGCGCGCGCGGGGTAACGCTGTCGCATGATGACAACATCTCACGCTCTCGCTGCGCTTGTCGCAATATCTGCCGTCACTTCACCAGCTTTTGCCGCGCTCAAACCGGGGGCTAAGGCACCACCCCTTGTCGCGGCGGCGGCACTTGGCGGGAAGGCTTATGAGTATAATTTGGCCAAATCATTAAAGCGCGGGCCTGTGGTGCTTTATTTTTTTCCAGCAGCGTTCACGCAAGGGTGCACACTCGAAACGCGCGAATTTGTTGAAAATCACGCCGCATTTGTAAAGGCAGGGGCGACAGTCGTGGGGATTTCCACCGATACGATTGATACGCTGAAGCGATTTTCGGTCGAGGAATGCCGCAGCACATTTCCCGTTGTTGCGGCGAGTGCCGCGATTGTGAAAGGTTATGATGCGCAGCTTCCCCTCGCGCGCGTGGCCAACCGTATTTCCTATGTCATCGCGCCAAACGGGCAGGTTGTTTACGCCCATAGTGACCTTGATTACCGCAAGCATGTCGCACTGACGCTCAAGGCTGTGCAGGGTTTGAAAGCCGCGCGCAAATGAATGTGGCGGGTGAGGTCTGGTGGATCACTGGTGCATCATCGGGCATTGGAGAGGCACTTGCCCGCGCCGTCGCTGCTCAAGGCGCGCGTGTCATCCTGTCGGGACGTAACCTAAGCGAGCTTGACCGAGTGGCGGGGGAATGCGGACGCGACAAGTGCCTGATCCTGCCGTTTGAAACTACCGATTATGCGGCACTTCCAGCGATTGTCGAACAGGCACTTGGCTGGGGCGGAAAGGTTGATTGCCTCGTCAACAATGCGGGCATTTCGCAGCGGTCGCTTGCGGTGGAAACCGACTTCGCTGTTTATGACCGGATCATCGCGGTTGACCTGCTTGCGCCGATCGCCCTGACGCAGGCATTGTTGCCACACATGGTGACCAGTGGCGGTGGGCGGTTGATCGCAATATCGAGTGTTGCCGGGATCATCGGCGCGCCTTTGCGAAGTGCGTATAGTGCAGCAAAGCACGGTATCTTTGGCTATTTTGACAGTGTGCGTGCCGAGAATCAGCATCTTGGCATTAATGTTCTGGTGGTGGCACCGGGATCGATCAAGACCAATGTATCGCGCAATGCCCTTTCCGCCGATGGCGCGGCGCGCGGTGAAAGCGATGCCGCCATTGAAAACGGTATGATTGCCAGTGACGCAGCGGCGGCGATCCTTGATGCTGTGGCTTCGGGCGCGCGTGAGTTGATCCTGGCGCAGGGTATGGAGGAAAAACTGGCTTACTTGCGCCGTTCAGATCCTGATGCCTTGTTCGACGCGCTCGCGGCATCGGTGCAAGCGGGGTATGCCCAAAAAATGGCAGCGGG
>JAYUIX010000064.1:0-2705 GCA_043765635.1 Sphingomonadales bacterium | reverse complement strand
ACATTGCCCACGCCAGTGGCAGCAACGCCAACGCCGATTGCAGCGAGACCAGCGCCAATGACTTTTGCAGCTTCGAGATCCATAATAAACTCCTGTTGGTAAATTCGTTGGTTGAGAAAGAATGATTTAGTGCAGATGCACCGCATCGTTGATGTAAAGTGAAGTCAGCAGCGCAAACACATAAGCCTGAATGCAGCAGACAAGCAGTTCAAGCGCGCTGACCCCGGTAATAAAGACGAAGCTGAGCGCTGAAATCGCGTAACCAAAACCGCCAGCGGTGATCCCCTGAACGATGAAGTAACCGAACACCTTGATCAGGATATGGCCTGCGATCATCGCGACGAACAACCGCAACGCAAGGCTGAACGGGCGAACGAGGAATGAGACAAACTCAATTGGCACGATCAGCAGCTTGAGCGCAAACGGCGCACCTTCGGGCACAAACAGGCTGAAAAAATGCAGGCCATGTTTCCAGAAACCAACGACCAGCACAATTGAAAAACTGATGATCGCGAGCACGCCAGTCACCGTGAATTGGCTCGTCACTGTGAACGGATGAACGCCGGGGAGAATGCCAAACGGCATCATTCCCATCAGGTTTGAAAACAGAATGAACATGAAAACCGTGAATACCCAGGGCGTATATTTGCGCCCTTCCGGCCCGATGTTGGTGAGCATCATGTTAGAGATGAACTTGGTGACGCCCTCAACGGCAACCTGCCAGCGACCGGGAACAAGCTCACGCTTCATTCCGCCCATCATGAACACATAGATCGCCACCAGCACGATCAGCATCCACAATGCCGAATTGGTGAACGCAAACGGTGTTCCCGACGCGCCAAGCAGCGTGTCGATCTGAAACTGATGCATCGGATCAATCTTGACCTCGGCTGCTGCGCTCATGAACTACCCTATTCCTGCCTGAACATGAACCCGCTTATTCGGCGCGTTCCTTTGAAATTCGCAACACTTGGCTGACAGCGGCACCGAACCCGAGGAACAGCATCACCAGCAACCCGAACGGCGATGTTCCGGCAAAGCGATCAATCACCCAGCCAATCAACGCCGCACCAAGCGGAGCCCCAAGCAAAGCTGACAAAACCCGCTGCCCCTGTGCGGAGCCCTTGCCCGTAATTCCGGGAGGTTGCAGCTTTGCCGTTCTCGCCTTTTCGGTTTGATGAGCCTCGCGTAGCCGTTCGTCGAGTGACGTCAGCCTCGGGTCTTCAACACCGTCGGGGGCCTGTTCAGGGTCGTTTGTTGTCATGATGATAGCCCTTAACTGAAAGCTTCAGGAAAACCATGCACGAAAACGGGCAATCCCGCCAAGGCACCGGCGCTTTAGAAAAGGGTAGCCCCCAAGTCAACCGCTATGGTGCGGTGCGGCAAACCGAAGTTGGCGAAGGTGCCGCGCAACGTGAGAATGTGAGGACTACCACAGCCGGATTATCGGCCCAGCGCTCACCCTCGGTGCCCCTGATTGCGTCCCAATGTTTGCGGTACTGCCCGACAGGTGACTCCCAGAAGCGTAGACCTGTGGCATAACCCTCTGATATTGCCTCATTTTTAGTGATAAACTGAAGCGATTCAATCCGCATGTTTTCCACCGTGAGTGCGATCCGCGAGGCCCAGCGCGGCATGTGCACCGCCTGAAACCATTTGATTCGGCCAAAGCTGTTATCGGGCACAGCACCCGCCTCTCCGCGCCCACCCCGGTACTGCCGCCAGCCGTCACGCATGACAGCGCAATCGGCGGTTGCAAGCGGCGCTGGTTCGGGGCGTCTACCAATGGCTTCGGGGCGACCCAGCGGCGCAAACGCCTCCTGCACCCAAAGATAATCGCCTGACTTGATCATGCTTAATGGTGACGACGCCAGCCGCCGCACCTGGGTTTTGCGCCCTAACAAAATGAGCGCAATGTCTTCAGCCGGAAAAATAATCGGGTGCTGGATTGCCTCAACTCACGCAGTAGCCCGGCAGGCTGATTGCTTCGCCTGCTTTGCGGACACGCCAGACGCCATCAGGCATCAAATAGGCACGGCCAGCGGGCACACGTTTGGCAAGCGTTTCGCATCCTGTCGCCGCCGCCACATCCTTGATCGTCACACCGCGCTGTTCGGCAAGGCCAGTGTAGGCCGCGCGGCGCTTAATATTGAGCGCGTCAACTTCAGCGCGCAGTGCAGAGGTTGATGGCCCGCGAATCCCGAGATAGCCATCAGCTTGCTCACCCACTTGACCTTCGGACAAGGCGACAGTGATCAGCGATGCACTTTGCGCGACGGCGTAGGTCGCGGCACCAGCGAGCGTTAGGCCAGCGGCGATAAGGGCGGCAATCTTAGCATTGCGTGTCATTGCGGAAACAACTCCGGGTTCGATGTGATGAGGTCTTGTGCATCCTTTTGGAGACGCACGATAACCTCTTGCTTAACATTGATGTTAAGGTTGATCTCAATCGGCTTTTCGGGCGCTGCGACTTGAACGCATCCTGACAGCAGTGCTGCGGTGGCAGCAGACAGCAGGGGTGCGCCTCTCATCATGGCCCGACGCCTCGCATCAGATCGTGCTCGCGTCAATATCTGGAGTGTCATCGCACAGTCTCGCTTTCTTTTGTCTGAACGGGTGGAGGCTTTGGAAAGGGTGGAAGCGGTGGAGGCACAGTCTGCATCCCGCGCGGAATGAAGATGCTTGGATCATTGAACGAGCGCACC
>JAYUIX010000063.1:0-2720 GCA_043765635.1 Sphingomonadales bacterium | reverse complement strand
GAAAATCTTGAATTCATCGGCAACGCGCGCATCATACCCATAGGATGACAGGCCGTATGAGATGCAGCCATCGCGCCGCTGGCTTTCGACGAACGGCTCGATCATGCCCGTTTCGCCTGCTTGGGTGCGGATCCATTTATCCGAAAGTATCGACATATCAGCGTCCCAGATCGGCCGGCCCGAAGGCGTGGGGTAAAAGCGTCGAAAGGAGATACTGTTCAATCACCGTCCCGTCCGCCGAAGCGCAGTGCACGATCAGGTCAACGCCTGCAAGTTGTGCCGCTTCGTTCAGCATCTGGCGACACCGACCGCAGGGCCGCACCGGATCGCTTCCCGAAATCGCGCCTTCAACAATCATCCCGCCAATCACGGCCACTGCGCGCACGTCGAGCAGCCGCCCTTGCGCATTGGCTGTCGCAAGCGCCACAGTTTCGGCGCAAAGCGACAGGCCGTAACTGGCATTTTCAAAATTCGTGCCCGCAACGATGCTGCCATCGGCCATCAGCAGTGCCGCGCCAACGCCGAAGCCTGAATAAGGCGCATAGGCATGGCAGGCGGCCTGACGCGCCGCTTCGATCAATATGTCACTCATGGCCGCACCACATTCCAGTCCACTTGTCCCCCGATCCCATCGACACTGCGCATATTGCTTGCCTGCCACATGACCCACGGATGAGAAGCATAATCGGGCGGGAACAAGATATTGCGCAACCATAAAGGCCGGTCAATCGCTTCGCTCACGCGGTATTCGGCCTCAAACTCTTTGGTGATGTAGAGCATCACCGGCTTTTCGCTATGCGCTTCGACCATTTGGATGAAGGTTGCGATTTCGGCAATCACGACACCCCGCGCAGGCCGGGCGGCGCAATTGCCGCCAAATTCAAGGTCAAGCGCATGGGGAAGCGCGGCCCTGTCACGCGGAACAAGCGCAATGAAATTCTCCGCCTGATCACGCGCAAGGCGGCACAATGTGAAAAAGTGATAGGCACCGCGATCAAGCCCCGCCGCTTTCGATTCGCGCCAATTTGCGGTGAAACGGCTATCACGAAAATCGGCACCTTCGCTGGCTTTGATATAAGCAAAATCAACGCCGTCGGCCTTCACTAATGGCCAGTCAATCACGCCTTGATGATGCGAAACATCAATGCCTTGCACGGGATAGCTACCACGCGGTGGAGCCCACTGCCGTGCGTAAATATAAAGCATAGCTGCCAATGCCAACAACAGCGCGAGCCATAACAAAGCCCGCCGCAACAGGCCCACAGGTGTACGCGTGGCCATCTTCACCCCTTGATATGCAACACACAGATGAGCGTGAAGAGCCGCCTTGCGGTATCAAAGTCAACGTCAATCTTGCCGGCAAGCCGCTCCTTGAGCAGTTCAGCGGCTTCATTATGCACACCGCGCCGCGCCATATCGACCGTTTCGATCTGTGCTGGTGTCGATCCTTTGACAGCCTGGAAATAGCTGTCACAGATTGCGAAATAATCACGGACATAGCGCGTGAAGCGCGACATGCCGAGGATCACCGATTCAAGCGGGCTTTCATCTTCGCGGGCAATATCAAAGCCCAAGCGCCCTTCCTCGACACGCAAGGTGAGGCGATACGGCCCTGCATAACCGTCCGGATGCTGACGCTGTGGTGCAAAATAATTGCCTTCGAGAAGGTCAAAGATCGCGATGCGCCGCTCCTGCTCGATATCGGCATTGCGCCAGATGATCGTTTGCTGGTCAAGCTCGATATGGATGATGCGCTGGTCAGACATTAAGCGCGGTATCGGGCAGACGCGCGCGAAGATCAATCCACCGCAGCCCACCAACTTATCCCCGTTCTTATTTTGCGCGCGCGCTTGGCGGCGGCGGTGCACACGCGCAAAGAGGAGGGATGGCCAATCCGATTCCCCTGTTCGCATCGCAAATTCCCGACGGCGGGCCACAGCTTCCGCATAATATCGAGGCTGAGGCAGCACTTCTCGGTGCGATCATGATCGATAACCGCATTGCCGAAGATGTGCAGACCAAGCTGCGCTCCGATCATTTTTACGAATCGGTGCACGGGCGGATTTATGACGCGATCTTGCTGCTGCTCGACCGCAATATGAACGCCAATCCAGTCACGTTGCGCCCCCAGTTCGAGGCTGACGAGGCCATGGCAACGCTCGGCGGCCCCGCTTATCTTGCCCAACTGACGGCAAACGGAGCGGCACTCATCGGTGCGCGCGATTTCGCTTCGCAAATTTATGATCTTGCGTTGCTGCGTGAACTCGTCGCGGTTGGGCGGCAATTGACTGAAAAGGCACTTGATACAAGCGAAGCCGTCACGCCCAAGCAACAGATTGAGGATGCCGAAACCGCGCTTTATAAGGTCGCTGAAGAAGGTGGCGAAACGGGCAGCGTCAAGACATTCCTGCAAGCCTCACGCGCAGCCATCGAACTTGCCGATAAAGCGATGAATGCGGGCGGCGGGCTATCGGGCGTCACCACGGGGCTTGATACAGTCAATGCGAAAACGGGTGGGTTGCACCACAGCGATTTGCTGATCCTTGCCGGACGTCCGGGTATGGGGAAGACGGCGCTTGCCACCAACATGGCGTTCAACGCAGCGCAGCGCTGGGTGCAGGATATGGCCGATGGCATCGATCCCAAGAAATCAGTGGGGGCCAAAGTTGCCTTTTTCAGCCTTGAGATGTCCGCAGACCAATTGGCGACGCGTATCCTGG
>JAYUIX010000062.1:0-2727 GCA_043765635.1 Sphingomonadales bacterium | reverse complement strand
CCAGTGGCGCTCCGGTTGATGCGCGCCGCCTTGATCATGCGCGCCTGTTCCTCTGTGGATCCGCCGTCAAGGCGCACCGCAACATTCAAAAACTGATCGATGACAACCAAAGGAACGCCTCATGACCCCCAATAAATCACCGCGCGTTGGTCGCTCGGCTGCCACTCTGAACATGAAGCTCGCGCTTGAGACGATGTATGCTGGCATCGACGCGCCTGAAGGCGTTGACAAGCTGCTGATCTTCTACGGGCCAAGTGGTTATGGGAAGTCCGTTGCGGTGACCCACGTCGCGGCAACAACCGACGCGGTTTATGTTGAGCTCAACAAAATCTGGACTGACAAATGGTTGCTCACCAAGATCGCACGTGAGCTTGATCTCGCGCACATTCAACGGACAACC
Source organism: Sphingomonadales bacterium (assembly GCA_043765635.1). Taxonomy (GTDB): domain Bacteria; phylum Pseudomonadota; class Alphaproteobacteria; order Sphingomonadales; family Sphingomonadaceae; genus Aquisediminimonas. Next base: position 2,327 of record JAYUIX010000062.1, on the reverse strand, counting down.
ACCGCAATCTTTGACCAGGTCGTGGAAAAGTTCATCGAAACGCAGCGACCGCTGATCATCGACGAGACTGATTATATGATTGATCGCGGATCGCCCGAGATCCTGCGCGACATTTATCGCGCCGCGAAACTACCTATTCTCATGGTCGGCGAAGAGTCCTTCCCCGCGCGCATCAAGCGGTGGAATCGCTTTGACAATCGCATCCTTCGGGCGACACCTGCGATGCCGTCCAGCCTTGATGATGGCCGCTTGTTGCGCGATATTTATTGCGACCGTGTGGCGATTGCTGATGATCTAACCGATCACATTACCGGCGAGTGCAAGGGCGTCACCCGTTACATCGTCAACGCGCTTCAGAACGCACAGACCACGGCAATAGAAGAGCTTGATCTTGAGGGCGCTCTTGATCTGGCGGCTTGGGGTGATCGCCCGGTGCGGGGCCGCTAGTGATGACGCCAAAACCAAAAATTCCTGTGCTTGAGCGTATCTGGAAAGCCATCCGGATCATGCGCGTTGGCGATGTGCCGATGGTTGCGCTGGCGGCTTCGGCCAGTCCGCGCACCACGGGCAGCTATCTGCGCTGGCTCGAAACACAAGGCTATCTCGCCTGCGTTGCAACCGCCAACCCGCGCAAAGGCTTGCCCGCGAAGTACCGGATCAAGCGCGACACCGGGCCGAAAGCACCCAAACCGCTCAAGGCGGGCCCGGTCAAACTCAAAACCAATATAGCGCGGTGCAGCACCAGCCGCGTCGTCGAAATGCGGATCAACGCAGTGCTGTTGGCTTGTGGCAGTGCTGACCTTGCGCAGCTTTGCGCGGCGGCAAAGGTGCGCGCGCTTACGGTTGCCAATGTCATGGCGCGCCTTGTCGCCACCGGGATTGCCTGCCTTGAGAGTGAGGGCCGCTGGCGCCTTAGCGAAATACAAAGGCCGGGCGCATGAACGTTAGACCTCAACCAAGCGGCGCTCAATCGAACGTCGAGCGCGCGCGCACCGCCTATGGTCAGCCGCCTGAATGGATTTTAGTCCTGGCGCGCGAATGCGACGCGAGCGATCAAAAGCAGGTGGGCGCGCGCATTGGCCGATCTGGCGGCTATATCAGCCGCATCCTCAGCAATAAATATCCCGCGCGCATGACTGAGGCCGAACGATTGGTGCGCTCATTGATCGCATCAGACCGGGTTGAATGCCCGCTCTTTGGCAACATGCCGCTCGTCCGCTGCATCCGCACCCGCAGGCGCAAGGCCGCGCCAACCAACAATATCGACCGGATGGCCGCAGGCCATTGCCCCAAATGCCCAATCAACACTGACAAAGGAGTACGTCAATGATTCGACTTCGTAACGCCGAAAAACCGCGCCATCCGATACGCAGCAAGAGCATCCTCCCTCTGCGGCAAGCGCGCCGCCGCGCCGGGTGGGAGCGGATCGCGGCGTTCATGATCCTCGTTGTTGTCGGCGTTGCGGCCTTTGATCTCTGCAGCGGGTGGCTGTGATGGTTGATCAATCGCTGCCAGTGATCGGGCTATCCTCGCTCGCCGAGTGCCCGTCATGCGGTTTCAAGCAATATATTGCGCCGCCCAAAATCGCGCTCTGCACACGGTGCAGCGCATCGCTTCCTATAAAACTGCTCGAAAGGAGTGCCGCATAATGGCCACACCACGCCGTAAAACCGCCGCGCTTGATGCGCCGCAATCAACCGAGGCCGCAACACTTTTAATCGGCCGTTACGCCGAAGTGATCACTGGCATTGAAGAAATGCGCGCCGCTGCCGATCATGCGATTTCGCAGATAGAGGCGCACCGTGATGCGCAAATTGCGTCGCTCGACATTGAAGCGAAGGATCTGTTTCGACAGCTTTCGCGCTGGTGGGCGGTGGCCTCTGATGATGTCACCGGCGGCGTCCGCAAGTCAGTGATCATCGCGGGTTGCATGATTGGCATCCGCACCGCGACGCCAAGCCTCAAACTGCCAAGCGGCATGAATGAAACCGGCCTGCTCAACTGGCTGTTGGCGCAAGCCAGCGCTGGCGCGCGCTGGGCCGAAGGCTGTATCCGCCGCACCGAGAAGATCGACAAACAGACGATCATCAAAGTCTTGCGGCTCGACACGCCCTCGATGGCGACGATGGCGCTCAAGCATCACGGGCTTGATACCAAACAGCCTGAACAATTCTTCATCGACCGGATTGTAAAGCCTGCGACCGATGACCCTGAACTGGTCGAGACCGGCGAAGGCGAGATCCAATGATCGGGAATGGCGAACCGCTAATGCTCGACGTTTGGGGCACCGAGGCGGAGGTGCAGTTTGCCAACGTGGCGGATCATAA
>JAYUIX010000061.1:0-8010 GCA_043765635.1 Sphingomonadales bacterium | reverse complement strand
AAAACCGTCCGCAAGATTGCCTCGCTTGCCCGGATCGCCGCGAGCGATGCCGAGGTTGAGGCGATGGTGCCTGAGCTTAACAATATTATCGGCTGGATCGAACAGCTTGGTGAGGTGGATACCTCATCAGTCGCGCCAATGACGGCGGTGATCCCCAATATTCTCCGCCTGCGTGATGATGTGGTAAGCGATGGCGGGATGCGCGACGCGGTGCTCGCCAATGCGCCTGCCGCTGAACACGGCTTTTTCGGCGTGCCAAAGGTAATTGAATAATGGCAGCAACATTTGCAATATCCGTTCGCACTGAGCTTGTCGAAGTGCTTCCTTTCTTAAAACGCCCAATAAGAAGGGAAGGCTTCGACAAGCTCAGCCCGAACGGAATTTTGAAATGAGTAACCTGACCGACCTTGGCGTCGCCGCCATTCGTGATGGTTTCCGCGCCGGAGATTTCTCCGCGCGTGAAGTCGCCGATGCGTTCAACGCCAATGTTGCTGCGGCTAAAGTGCTCAATGCGTTCATCGTTGAAACGCCTGAACATGCGATTGCCGCTGCTGAAACCGCTGATCGGGATCGCAGCGAGGGCAATTTGAGGCCGCTTTCGGGTGTGCCCATTGGCATGAAGGATTTGTTCTGCACAAAAGGCGTGCAGACGACCGCCGCAAGCCACATTCTTGAAGGCTTTGTCCCGCAATATGAGTCAACCGTTTCGGGCAAGCTTTGGGCGGCGGGCGCGGGGATGCTCGGCAAGCTTAACATGGATCAGTTCGCGATGGGATCGTCGAACGAGACGAGCCATTTCGGCAATGTGATCTCACCGTGGAAGCGGAACGACGGCAGCAACGCGGCACTTGCACCGGGCGGATCATCGGGGGGATCAGCCTCGGCCATCGCCGCGCGATTGTGCCCGGCGGCAACGGGCACAGATACTGGCGGGTCAATCCGCCAGCCAGCCGCGTTTGTCGGGATTTCGGGGATCAAACCGACCTATGGCCGTTGCTCGCGCTGGGGCGTGGTGGCGTTCGCCAGTTCGCTTGATCAGGCCGGGCCAATGGCGCGCGACGTGCGCGACTGCGCGATCATGCTTGAAAATATGGCTGGCTTTGACCCCAAGGACTCGACCTCGCTTGAAATTCCAGTTCCGAATTGGGAAGCGGCGCTTTCGGGAGACCTGCGCGGCAAACGAATTGGTATTCCCAAGGAATACCGCGTTGACAATATGCCGTCCGAGATTGACGCGCTGTGGGAGCAGGGCATCGCATGGATGAAGGATGCGGGCGCGGAAATCGTTGAGGTTTCGCTGCCGCATACCAAATATGCGCTGCCCGCTTATTATATTATCGCGCCCGCTGAAGCCTCATCAAATCTCGCGCGCTATGACGGGGTGCGTTACGGATTGCGCGATTTGCCTGATGGCGCTGGCTTGCAAGATATGTACGCCGCCACGCGCGCGGCGGGCTTTGGGCCAGAGGTGAAGCGCCGCATCATGATTGGTACTTATGTCCTGAGCGCAGGCTTTTATGACGCGTATTTCACGCAAGCCTCGAAGGTGCGCACACTGATCGCTCAGGATTTTGACCGCGCTTGGGAAAAATGTGACTTGCTGCTTACGCCAACTGCGCCGTCAGCCGCATTCGCGCTCGGGGAAAAAAGCGCTGATCCGCTGGCAATGTATCTGAATGACGTCTTCACCGTGCCAAGTTCGCTTGCCGGGTTGCCTGCAATGTCAGTGCCTGCGGGGCTTGACGGGCAGGGCTTGCCGCTCGGCCTCCAGATCATCGGTAAAGCGCTTGATGAGCAAGGCGTGCTCAATGCGGGGCTGGCGCTTGAGGAGCGGGCAGGGTTCGTCGCTCGGGCAGAGCGGTGGTGGTAATTTGACGCATGGAACATCAGCCCTGTCAGGCCTGCTTCGTAAGGTAAAAACCAACCTCAGCGATATGCGCTTTTTCGGCCCAGTCGTTGTCCGCCGCCATCTCAAGAAACACGCCGCTGATCCACGAATGACCGTTGCTGTGCCGCAGATTGGCAGTGTCCATATCCGCGCAGGTGAAAGCGATATCGCGACGCTGCGGCAGGTGTTTCTTGGCGGCGAATATGATCTGTCGCACCCTGAACATCTCAAAAACCGCGTGCTGGCGCGCTACAGCGAAATTATCGCGCAAGGTTCGACCCCGATTATCGCTGATATTGGCGCAAACATTGGTTCGGCGAGCCTGTGGTTCAAACAACAGTTTCCAGAGGCTGCGGTGGTTGCGGTTGAGCCCGATCCTGACAATGCGGTCGTTCTAAGGCGTAATCTTTCGGGGCGCCCGCTCGTCAGCGTTGTCGAGGCGGCAATCGGCGCAACGGCAGGCTTCGTCGCACTTGAAAATCGCAGCTCGGGCTGGGCGGTGCAAACCAAACGCGCTGATGCGGGCATCCCGATTGTAACGGTTGATGATGTGCTTGCGCAGGTACCCGCTGGTACGCCGTTTATTGTCAAAATTGACATTGAGGGTTTTGAAAGTGACTTGTTCAAGGCCAATCTTGATTGGATCGCGCGGGCCTATGTTGTGATGATTGAGCCGCATGACTGGATGCTGCCGGGGCAAATGACCTCACGCGCGTTTCAGCAGGCGATGGCGGCGCATCCGTTTGAAATGTTCATTCGTGGCGAAAATATCCTTTATGTTAGGGTGTAGGCCGTTACTAAGCACCATAGCCGCCGCGTTCACTGGCAATGGAAGTCTTGTAATTTGTCATGAAATCATCCGGTTCCATTGTCGTCGTTGGATCAGCCGACCCATATGACGTTCGCTTGTTTTCAGGGACAACGCGCAGCATGACGCTCGCGCTTGAGGGTGCGCTTGATAATGTTGTTGTGATCCGCAAACCCCGGCCAAGCTGGTTCGCGTTTGCGCGCAAGGCGATGTTGCGACTAACCGACGGCAAGGTTGATTTGCATCTGTCTCGCCGCCTTGCCAAGCGCCATGCCGCTGTACTGCGTAGTGAAATAGCCGCTGCCAATCCGCGCGCGGTGGTCAGCATTGCCAATTCGGCGCTGACGGCTGAACTTGGGCAGTGGTTTCCAGTGATCCATGTCTCAGACACGACCTTTGATTTGATGCGGACATTTTACGCAAGTTTTTCGCGACTTGGCACTGCAAGCCTTGCTTCGGGTGAGGCTATTGAGCAGGCCGCGATCGGCAACAGTGCGATCACGACAGTATCGTCGCCGTGGGCCGCGCGCTCGGTCTGCGATCATTACGGGAAGCCGGCACAGGGGGTGCGGACGATTTCATGGGGCTGCAACATTCCCCATATCCCGGCCTCCGATGTTGCGCCCGACCCCCAAGCGGATCAGGCGTGCGGTTTGTTGTTCATCGGGCTTGATTGGGAACGCAAGGGCGGTGATATCGTCCTTGAAACGGCGGCGATCTTACACGCTCGCGGCTTTGCCTGTCACTTTGATCTTGTCGGCGCTGTGCCCGATGTTGCCGTCTCGGCCTCTAATGCAACGCTCCACGGACTGCTCAAAAAATCTGAACCTGCGCAGTTTGAAAAACTTTTGGGATTACTGCGCGCTGCGTCGATCCTGTTCCTGCCAACCCGGCAGGATTGCACACCGATGGTATTTGCCGAGGCCAATGCGCTTGGCGTGCCAGCGCTTGCCAGCGATGTTGGCGGGGTCAGTGGGGTGATCACCCACGGCGAGAACGGGCTGCTGCTTAGCGGCGATGCGACTGCCGCTGATTTTGCTGATGCGATCATGACGCTTTGGGGAGATCGCCCCCGCTATCTCGCAATGCGCAAAACTGCCCGCGAGGCCTATGATGAGCGGCTTAACTGGAGTGCTTGGGCAAAGGGGATGGCGGAAATGATTGATGAGATTACGTAACTGTAATGACTTTAGGGCGAACGGATGCGGTTTCAATATCAGGCATCGGTTGAATTTTATCGACAGCCAGCCGATAACAGTAAGCACGATATTTTTACGGTAGATTTTTGAAATGAAACATACAGCAGTACCTTACTACTCCAAAGTTGATCGTCGCGGACGAATCCACGTAAACAAGGCGATACGAGAGCAAATGGGTCTCCCCAATGGCGGATTAATAGACATGGAAATTAATACAGAAGGGCACTTGGTATTGTGGGCTTCCGCTGGAGATGTCTTAAATGACTGACTCAAACTACCGTATCCAAGGCGCAACTGGCGAGTGGGAGGTCGTGATTGGCCTTGAGGTTCATGCTCAGATTACGTCGCAATCGAAGCTATTCTCTGGTGCAGACACCACCTTTGGGGCTGAGCCAAATACGCAGGTTTCGCTCATTGACGCTGCGATGCCGGGGATGTTGCCTGTGCCGAACGCTGAATGCGTGCGGCAGGCAGTGCGCACAGGCATGGCAATCAATGCGCAGATCAACACATGGTCCCGGTTTGATCGGAAAAATTATTTCTACGCCGATCTCCCGCAGGGGTATCAGATTTCGCAGCTTTATCACCCGATTGTGGGGGAGGGCGCAATCGAGATCAGCCTTGATGAAAAAGATCCAGACGCGCCCGGCAAAACCATCGGTGTTGAGCGCATTCACATTGAGCAGGATGCCGGCAAGCTGATGCACGATCAGCATCCGACGATGTCTTACGTCGATCTCAACCGCTGCGGCGTTGCGCTGATGGAGATTGTGTCAAAGCCTGACATGCGTTCTCCCGCTGAAGCAGGAGCTTATGTTAAGAAGTTGAGATCAATTCTCCGTTATGTCGGCTCATGCGACGGTAATATGGAAGAAGGCTCAATGCGTGCTGATGTGAACGTCAGCGTGCGCAAACCCGGCGCGGAATTTGGGACGCGAACCGAAACCAAGAACGTCAATTCGGTTCGTTTCGTGATGCAGACCATCGAGATTGAGGCGCGCCGTCAGATTGATGTGATTGAAGACGGCGGCACGATTGTTCAGGAAACACGATTGTTCGATCCCGATAAGGGCGAAACCCGGTCAATGCGTTCAAAGGAAGACGCGCATGACTATCGCTATTTTCCTGATCCTGATTTGTTGCCGCTTGAGCTTTCGGAGGTGTTTCTTGCGGAGTGCAAGGCGAGCCTGCCCGAACTGCCCGATGCAAAACGTGCGCGTTACACTGGATCGCTTGGCCTATCATCTTATGCCGCAGCGGTGATTACGGCTGACGTTGAAAGTGCGCGCTGGTTTGAAGCGCTTCTGGCCGAAGGGGCTGAGGCTAAGGCGGGTGCGAACTGGCTAACCTCAGACCTGTTTGGTGCGCTCAACCGTCTGGGCAAATCGATTGAGGATAGCCCGGTTAGCCCGACACAGGCGGCGGCACTTCTGAACCTTGTCAAGGATGGTACGATCTCAGGCTCGCTGTCCAAGCAGGTGTTTGAGATCATGCTGGAAACTGGCGATGACCCGGCCAAGATCGTTGAAGAAAAAGGCCTCAAGCAGACGAGCGATACTGGCGCGATTGAGGCGGTAATCGCAGGCATTCTCGCCGCCAATGCGGATAAGGTTGAACAGTATAAGGGCGGCAAGGAGGCGCTATTCGGCTTCTTTGTCGGTCAGACGATGAAAGCAATGTCGGGCAAGGCCAATCCGCAGATTGTTAATGAGTTGCTCAAAAAGGCGCTTGCTGTTTGACCACCGCTCTTGCCCCGTAGCGCAGCCCTGTTATAGAGCCGCGCCTTGAGAGCATGCGCGCGGGCGTGGCGAAATTGGTAGACGCACCAGATTTAGGTTCTGGCATTGAGAGATGTGGGGGTTCGAGTCCCTTCGCCCGCACCAGCCTTGCCTATTTTGGCAAGACTGGGTTGATCGAGATTTTTTGGTTTTGGAATGTGGAATAGACATGCAGATTGTTGAGACGATGAATGAAGGTCTGAAGCGCGCTTACACGCTGACGATCACGGCAAAAGACATTGATTCGCGCGTTGAGGGCGAAGTCAAAAAGGCCGCGCCGCAGATGAAACTGCCCGGTTTCCGGCCTGGCAAGGTGCCTGCCAACCTCGTTCGCAAGATGCACGGCCCGCAATTGCAAGCCGAAGCGCTGAGCACATCAGTGCAAGAAGCCGTTCAGGAACTGATTACGAAGAACAGCCTGCGTCCCGCGATGCAGCCTTCGGTTGAGCTCAGCGAAGGTTATGCCTTTGGCAAGGATGCCGAAGTCAAGATCGCGCTTGAAGTTCTCCCCGAAGTGCCTGCGCCTCAGATTGACGGGCTTATACTGGAGCGCCTGACGGTTGAGGCCGATGACGCCGCGATTAACGAATCGGTTGAGCGGCTGGCAGGCCAGAACAAGACATTTGAAGATGCGCCAAAATCCCGCAAGGCCGCCGACGGCGATCTTGTCGTGCTTGATTTCCTTGGCAAAATTGACGGCGAAGCGTTTGACGGTGGCAAGGGTGATGCGGTTTCAATCGAAATTGGCTCGGGCCGTTTGATCCCCGGCTTTGAAGAGCAGATGGTTGGCATGAAGGCCAATGATGAAAAGACAATCACCGTTACCTTCCCCGCCAATTATTCAGTTGAATATCTGCGCGCCAAGGAAGCGACGTTTGACCTGACCATCCACGAAGTCCGCACGCCAAAGCCGGTTGTGGCAGACGACGAGTTCGCCAAATCGCTCGGCCTTGAAGGCATTGAACAATTGCGCGGCCTGATGAAGGGTCAGATCGAGCAAGAGCACAACGGCCTGACCCGCACTCACATGAAACGCCGCCTGCTTGATCAGCTTGCGCAAAGCCACGATTTTGAAGTGCCGCCAACGATGGTTGAAGCGGAATTTGATCAGATTTGGAAACAGCTTGAGCAAGAAGCCGCGCGTGAGGCCGATCCAGAAGCTGCGCTCAAGGAAATGGAGGCCGACAAGGCCGATTATCATAAGATCGCTGTCCGCCGGGTTCGCTTAGGTCTTCTGCTGTCTGAAATTGGTCAGAAAAACGGGATTGAGATCAGCAGCGTTGAAATGAACCGGCTGATTTCTCAGGCAGCTCAGCAATATGATCCCAAGGATCGCGAACGCTTCGTCCAATATATTCAGCAGGAGCCTATGGCTGCCGCCCAGCTTCGTGCGCCGCTTTATGAGGATAAGGTTGTCGATTTCCTCTTTGCCAAGGCTGAAATTACTGATCGTTCAGTAACGCGCGCTGAACTTGAAGCCGCAATTGAAGCTGATGAAGACGATGCTGGTCATGTCCACGGCCCTGATTGTGGTCATGATCACGGCGACGAAAAGCCAAAGGCGAAAAAGGCTGCTGCGAAGAAAGCCTCTCCCGCGAAGGAAGATGCCGTTGAAGCTGTGCCAAAGAAAGCCGCATTAGAGGCAGAGGCCGAAAAACTGATCGCCAAAAAGGCTCCGGCCAAGAAGACTAAGGCGTAATCACACACCCGTCATGCTGAATTTGTTTTAGCATCCATCTCTCCGCAAGTTCTGCTTTCCTTAGTTGAGAGATAGACCCTGAAACCAATTGGTGAATATGCCCTTTGGACACTTAGCTAAAATGTGTGGTATAGCCTCAACCCTCAACAACGAGGGAGTGATTCGTGGCATCCAATCCGCCCGACGACGAGCCGCCGCCAGTGGCGATAACGCCTTCTGCGCCACCGCCGCCAAATCGATTTGGCGAACAGGGCGATCTACGTTCAAGGGGCGTGGCAAAGATTCATCGCGAGGCCAACACGGTCACCGAGGAGGATGTGATTGCATCCACGACCTTGCGAGGTTTGTTCGCCAACCGATTGTATGTGGAGCCAAGCCAAGATGGCCTGACGCTGAGGTTAAGCTTTGCGGAAACGGCAGGAGGCCACGCCATCTATCACACGGCGATTGTGGTTCCGACATTCGACGCAAGCGGGTTTGGCGAGTTGATAACAAAGATGGCCGAGCAATCTCTCGACTTTCTTTCGCGTCAAGCCCCTTCCACCCCCGAAGGGGATCAAGATGGCCAATAATGCCCCTTCTGGGGGCACATCTGGCGCGCCAGCAAACGGCCCTCTCCAATCGGGCGCGGCGGGCGG
>JAYUIX010000060.1:0-2763 GCA_043765635.1 Sphingomonadales bacterium | reverse complement strand
TTTGGAGTGCGCTCACTGGCTCACCGTGACCGGGCAAGCGGCCATCAAGCATCTCATAATATGTGTTCGGCGGCGGCGTCATGAAGGGCGTACCGATGGTCTTCAATTTGTCCCAGCAACCAACAATATCATCGCAGATGAAGGCGATATGCTGAATCCCCTCACCATTATAGGCGCGGAGGAATTCCTCAATCTGGCCGCCGCCCGCCTTGCCTTCTTCATTGAGCGGAATACGGATTTTGCCATCAGGCGCAGTCATCGCTTTTGACGTGAGGCCGGTATATTCGCCCTTGATGTCGAAATAACGGATTTCGCGGAAATTGAAGATCCGCTCATAATAGCCCGCCCAATAGGCCATCCGCCCGCCATACACATTGTGCGTCAGATGATCGATCAGCTTGAAGCCTGCGCCAACGGGATGGCGATCAACCCCGTCAAGATAGACGAAATCAATGTCGTAGATTGAAAGATCATCGCCGTATCTGTCCACCAGATAAATGAGCGCGCCGCCGATGCCTTTGATCGCGGGGATGCGCAGCTCCATCGCGCCCGTCCGGCTTTCGACAGGCTCTGCCCCGCGTTCAATCGCGGCGGCATACGCGCCTTGAGCATTCTTCACCCGAAACGCCATGCCGCACGCCGAAGCACCGTGTTCAGCGGCGAAGTAAGCCGCGTGGCTACGCGGCTCATAATTGGCGATCAGGTTGATCTCGCCCTGCCGCCACAGATCAACATCCTTTGAGCGGTGGTGCGCAATATGGGTGAAGCCCATCCGCGCGAACACTGGCTCAAGCAGTCCCTTTTCGGGCGCACAAAATTCGACAAATTCAAAGCCATCAAGGCCGAGCGGGTTTTCAAACAGGTCGGTCATTGCGGTTGGCTCCTCAGATATAGTTTCATTTGCAACTATATGGAGTCGTGCTAAATGTCAATGATGACGCTGCGCCTTGATGCCTTCATTCCCTATCGACTGTCGGTCGCGTCGAACGCGGTCAGCACGCGGATTTCGGCAAGTTACCGTAAGCGTTTCGGGCTAAAAGTACCCGAATGGCGCTTGATCGCGACCCTTGCCGAAGCCAGCGAGATGACACCGCAAATGCTTGGCAGTGCAACCGGAATTGACAAGATTAGCGTCAGCCGCGCTGCTACCGCGCTGATCGAACGGGGGCTGATCGCGGCGCGTGATAATCCCGAAGATGGTCGTTCGCATCTGCTGTCTCTGACCGAGGATGGCCGAGCACTTTACGCCGAGATCGCGCCCGCAGCACTTGCGATGGAGGCCGAACTGCTCAGTCGCTTCTCGCCCGAAGAACGCGCTTTGCTCGACGGCCTGCTCCGCCGGATTGAGACAGCCGCGAGCGCAGATTCTACTTGACGTGAACGTAAGGCTAGTTGAACGCTCTGCGGCACCTTCGACAACTTCAGGATAGTGTCATGACCCTCGATAGCCTTTCCCGCTCCGTCTATACCGAAGATCACGAGGCGTTTCGCGGCACTGTCCGCCAGTTTGTTGCCAAGGAGCTTGAGCCAAATACCGCAAAATGGGATGAAGACGGGCTGATCCCCAAATCAATCTGGCCGCGCGCGGGTGAAATCGGGATGCTGTGCCCGACGGTGCCCGAGGCTTACGGCGGGCTCGGCCTTGATTTCGGCTATAACGCGGTGATTGATGAAGAGCTTGGCTATGGCTGCGATCTGGCGACTGGTTTCACGCTGCAATCGGATATCGTTGCCAATTATCTGATGGCCTATGGTTCCGAAGAGCAAAAGTCCGAATGGCTGCCACGCATGGTTTCGGGTGAGATTGTTACAGCGATTGCAATGACCGAGCCGGGGACGGGTTCTGACCTTCAGGCGCTACGCACCACCGCGATCAAAGACGGTAATCATTATGTGATCAATGGATCGAAGACGTACATTACCAATGGCCAGAACGCCGATCTGATCCTCGTTTGCTGCAAGACCGATCCTGATGCGAAGCCCGCATGGAAGGGCGTTTCTATTATCCTCGTTGAGGCGAACCGCGACGGCTTTGAACGCGGTCGCAACCTCGACAAGGTGGGTCAGGATGCGGCGGACACGTCCGAAATGTTCTTCACCGATGTCCGCGTGCCGATGACCAACTGCCTCGGCGAAGAAGGCAAGGGCTTCATCTATCTGATGAGCGAACTTCCACAGGAGCGCCTGTCCATCGCCGTCTCTGCCCAAGCTGCGTCACAGCGCGCGTTTGATCAGACGGTGGCCTATACGCGTGACCGCAAGGCGTTTGGCCAATCTGTGATTGATTTTCAGAATACGCGGTTCGTGCTTGCTGATCTCAAAACAAAACTTCAGGTCGGCTGGGCGCATCTCGATTGGGCGCTGGCACGGCATCTCAAGCGCGAACTGACCCCCGAAGAGGCCTCGGCGGCCAAGCTATGGCACACCGAACTTCAGGGCGAAGTCGTTGATAAATGCCTCCAGCTTCATGGCGGCGCTGGTTATATGAATGAATATCCAATCGCCCGCCAATGGCGCGCCGCGCGCGTCACGCGCATCTTTGGTGGCACGAGCGAAATCATGAAGGAATTGATTGGCCGTTCGCTTTAAAAGTGTTGCCAATCAGGGTTAAAGTCCCAACGCGGAACAGCCAATAATGCAGGCTTGGCGGCGCTGCGCACAAAGGGTAAACCAGACGTTAACTGGAGTCCCTTTGATGTCGCTTATGAGCACCCTGCCGCGTAGACTGCGCAAGACATTGCTGACCTTTGGCGCGCTTGGCGT
>JAYUIX010000059.1:0-2768 GCA_043765635.1 Sphingomonadales bacterium | reverse complement strand
AAGCGCCCCGCGAACGAAGCCAAAGTGCTTGAACGCGTCAAATCATGGCGGCAAATTTGCCCCGACCTGACGATCCGCTCAACCTTCGTCGTTGGCTTTCCGGGCGAGACCGAGGCAGATTTCCAATATCTGCTTGATTGGCTCGATGAGGCGCAGCTTGACCGCGTCGGCGCATTCCGCTTTGAACCCGTCGAGGGCGCCGCCGCCAACGCCTTGCCCAATTCCGTGCCTGAGGATGTAAAAGAGGAACGCTACGCCCGCATCATGGAAAAAACCGCCGCAATTTCAGCCGCGCGGTTGGCAGCAAAAGTCGGTCGCACACTCGAAGTGATCATCGATGAAGTCGATGACGAAGGCGGCGCGACAGGCCGCTCACAGGCCGATGCGCCCGAAATCGACGGCAATGTGTTTCTGCGCGATGCTGGCGGGCTAGCACAGGGCGATATTGTGCCCGTGTTGATCGAGGACGCCGATGAGCATGATTTGTTTGGGGTGCCAGTCGCTTGAAAATCCCCCCGCTCGCATTCACGGCGACAGATTGGGGCGCAATAGAACGTACCGAACACCCGGGTGAAATAGGTATGGCCTATTGGCAAACGCTTAATATTGGCGATCTCCGCGTGAGGATGGTTGAATATACGCCCGGCTATCTCGCTGACCATTGGTGTGACCGTGGCCATGTCCTCCTCGTTCTCAGCGGTGAATTAGCGAGCGAATTAAAGGATGGACGTATATTCACTCTGACGGCGGGAATGAGCTATCAAGTTTCAGATTTCGGCGATGCCGCGCATCGATCATCCACCCAAACGGGTGCAAAACTATTCATTGTTGATTGATTTGAAACGAGACACATCAAATTCCCCGGATAACCCGCTCCACCGCCTCGGGCGCATGGGCGATCATCGTGAGTAATATCCGCGCTGAACGTTCAGGTTGACGCCGCCCTTGCTCCCAATCGCGCACTGAGGCGATGCTGAAACCGTAAGTGCGGGCAAAGGCATCCTGCGTCTGCCCGCTTGATTTGCGGATCGCGCGGACGTCAACCGAAGCCGGAACATGCGCAACAAAGCCCTTGCGCTTGCCTTTGCGATAGTCAGCCAGATCGCGCAGACCCGCGATCATCGTGTCAAAATCTTCTTTATCCATCACACAGATGATACGGCAATAACGTATAAAATCAATGTTGCCGCATTCTGCCGACAAACTCCGTTCGGGCTGAGCCTGTCGAAGCCTTGCCCTTTCTTCTTCACGCGGCGGACAGAAAAGACAGTCCTTCGACAGGCTCAGGACGAACGGGTTTAGTTTTGCGCAGATATTATACGTCCGAAAACCCAAACCGCTCCACCCACGGCTGGAGGATCGGCAGCACGGGTGCCATCTGCGCTTTGTAGCGTTCCCACTGCTTGGTGCCGTCATACAAAGCGCGGCGGACTTGGGCGGCGCTTGCGGTCGCCACGCCGCGACGCTGCGCGGTTTTGTTAAAGTCGCGCATTTCGGGCGACCATTCAAGCCCCAGAAAGTTGCACAGCGCCTGCGTCGTCGCGTCAAAATCATGCACCAATGCGTCGTAGCGTAGTTCATGAACTTGAAGTGGCAGCACTGTAAAACAGCGCTCCATCATCCGCATTAACGCGTCATAATGGCGTGCGGTGCTTTCAATCGTGGTGAATTCCATCGCCGCCGCCGACAGCGCAAAATTGGTGCGAAAACAGCTCCACACCACATCGCGCGGATCGCGGCGCATCACGATGATTTTGGCGTGTGGAAAAAGCTTGGCGATCAGCGGCAGCATGATGCCCTTGAGCGGGTCCATATCAACGAACAGCGCACCGGCAGGTTGGACGCCGAAGCGCTTCACCTGCGCCCAATAAGTCTCGACAAACGGCTTCAACGCAGCAGCATCAAGGCCTGCAAACCGCGCCAGCCCAGCGTCGCCTTGCAGGAAATCTTGCGCGGCCTTGACCAAGGTTGGCTTTTCTTCAAGCGCCTCCACGCCCACGACACTCGCAAGGATATTCTCAACCAGCGTCGTGCCCGAACGCGGATAGCCGAGCAGAAAGGCATGGGGATGCTGAAATGGTGCTGATGATTTCCAGAGTATCGGGTCAATCGCGTCCACCGACTCCGCGATTGAGGCGATGAACGCACTTTGCGGCGGCTCGGCCCGATCTGGCCTGAAATGCGCGGCGTGTTGCTCGGAAAAACGCGCGTTCGCGGCGCTGTAGGCGGCGAATGCCTCGTCCGGAGCATTCAAACGATCATGCACATCACCGAGCAAGCCGAGCGCAATCACTTGATCCGCAATATGCACGGCGTCACGTGCAACGAGTTGTTTGAGCGCAGTCCGCGCCTTCGGATAGTCGCCGTCCTCATAGTCACAGCGGGCCAGAGCAATAATCGCCGTCGGGTTCTGTGGGTCAATCGCAAGCGCACGATTTGCCACCTTGCGCGCCTCTCCCAACTCTCCCATTCGCGATAACACAAGCGCAAGTGCGGCGATCGGCGGGGCGCTGTTGCGATCAAGTTCCACTGCGCGCTGAAAATCAGCGGCTGCCGCCTCATGCGAGCCCACCGCCTCATACGCATAGCCGCGTTCGAGCCAATAAGCGGGATTATCGCCGACTGCCGGGGCAGCGCGCGCAAAGGTCGCGAACGCCTCATCAAGCCGCCCCTCTTTACGCATGACAGCGCCGATTGAGAGATGGATCAGCGGATCATTTGGGGCCAGCGTCAACGCCTCACGCAGCAGTGTATGGGCTTGCGCAAAG
>JAYUIX010000058.1:0-8042 GCA_043765635.1 Sphingomonadales bacterium | reverse complement strand
CCAAGCGCGCGGGCAAGTTCAAACAATGTGATGACCGTTGGATTGCGGCGTCCGCGTTCAAGCGAGCTGATATAATTTTGGCCAAAGCCCGAACGCTCGGCCAAGCCTTCCTGCGTTAACCCCTTTGCTTTTCGTAAGCGGGTTACATTGCGACCGACCAGAATACGCATGTCCATTTTGACATGGTCGACCAATTGGCAAATCTATTTTATCCACTATAATGGATACATATAGGATATATCTCAATTAAGGAACATGCGATGAGCGTTCGCAGCCTCCCTCCGGTCGATCCGCTTGCGCCAACGGGCGCTAGCGTCACTCCCTATGACCGCACACATTATCTGCTTTATGCACGGCTGATTGATGCAGCAGATGGTGGTGGCGACTGGAAAGTTGCGGCTGGTGCTATTCTTGAATGTGATGTCGCTCATGATCCACAGGCTGCCAAACTTTGTTATGACAGTCATTTGGCGCGCGCGCGGTGGATCGTCGGCGAAGGGCTTGATAGTCTTTTGCACCAAGCCGAGGCGTAAACGCAGATATGCAGACTTGGCGTTGAAAACCAACCGCGTCTCAAACAGCGCTTTCAGCCGCCATATAGATGCGGCACCTCACATTATGCCTCGCTTGGCCGCTCACTTTTAACCCGGCCAACGTTTTCTTTTTGGGCGCTGCCTTCGGCGACCCGCTCTATGCGCTACGCGCACCAAGCCTATGGTCTTGGCCCTTCGGGTAACGATCAGGAGCGCAATTAAGTGCGAAGGTCGATAGTGACGGCGCAGTTGCGCCGGCGTTTTTGTGACGTCCCGAAAGCCGGGGAGGGCGGCGCTTCCCGTTAGGCCCGCCGCAGTCGGCCGCAACCCCTTCGGGGTCTTTCGCTTCGCTACAGCCTTTCAGGTGCAGCCGCCTGCTTAATGCGGGCCTTCTGGTCGCTTGGTGCCGCCCTCCCCGCTTTGCGGGTCGGTTGGTGATTTTGGGCTGTGGAGGTGCGAGCGATGGCAACTGATTTGGGACGTAGTGCGGGCGGCGAGCGCGAGGATGCGCGGGCAGGGGCAGGAACACGAACAAGCGGAGCCAAGCGCAGGCGCGCGTGTGACACAGAACCCCGCGCATCGCTTTATGATGAGGTCACAGCACAGATTATCACCCAGCTTGAAGCGGGGTGCTTCCCTTGGGTGCAGCCGTGGAGTGCAGCCGCTGCGGTTCCCGGCCTTCCGCGCAATGCCATTACTGGCCGCACCTATTCGGGCGTCAATATCCTGATCCTATGGGGGGCAGTCATTCAAGGCAGTTACCCAAGCCAAGACTGGCTGACCTTTCGCCAAGCCCTCGCAGCAGGCGGATGCGTCCGCAAGGGCGAGAAGGGCCAGACCATATTCTATGCCGATAGCTTTACCCCCGAGGCCGAGACAGTGCGCGCGGGACAAAGCGGTGACGACCCTAAGGCCGTTCGCTTCCTCAAGCGGTTTGTCGTGTTCAACGCAGCGCAGTGCGACGGCTTGCCCAAGCGGTTGACCGCTGACCCGACGCCACTCCCCGAGCGCGAGCAGCATAACGCCGCCGAAGCCTTGATTACAGCCACCAGCGCAGACTTTAGAATAGGTGGTGCACGTGCGTTCTATAATGTGCGCGGGGACTATGTGCGGGTGCCACCGCAACCGGCTTTCACCCAGCAAATCGATTATTACCGAACCGCACTTCACGAACTCGGTCATTGGACGGGCAACGCCAAGCGGCTAGCCCGTGATCAATCGGGACGCTTTGGCACAGCGCTTTATGCCCGCGAGGAGCTTTGCGCTGAACTCGCCTCGGCGTTCCTATGTGCAACGCTTGGGATTGTCCCAACAGTGCGCCATGCTGATTACTTGAGTTCATGGCTTGCAGTGCTACGCGCCGACAATCGCGCCATCTTCAAAGCCGCAAGCCAAGCGAGCAAGGCAGCGGATTATCTGTTGGCATTTACGCGGGGGGTGGCAGTGCCTCAAGCCAAAGCCGCTGACATGGACATAGCGGCATGAACGCGGCGCTTCCGCTCGCGTCCGAGCAGACGCCGATTGGCGAGCAACGGCTTGTCCCCGGCGTTGCGCCGATCACCCCAGCCCAGCGGCTTTGCCTTCGCGCCAATGCGCCGATGCTTCCACGTCGCCCCCAGCGTCCCGCCGATCACGGCTTGTTCGACATGAACGCGCGGCTTCAAATAGAGATGTTCGGAAGCAAGCCATGATCTTGCTCCCCGACAATTTGCGCGCACAATTGCGCGCCAATGCCCTCGCGCATGACGATGTTATGCAACACGGCGGGTGCGACTCCGACCCGCTGCCTGTCGTCAAGTTCTTCAATCCCGTTGGCGCAGCAACATGGCTGGCAACCGAACTCGATAGTGACGGCGATACGCTGTTCGGTCTGGCTGATTTGGGCTTTGGCTCCCCCGAACTCGGTTCGTTCAGCCTCGCAGAGATTGCCAGCGTCCGCTTACGCTTTGGCCTCACCATCGAGCGCGATCTGCATTTCGCGCCGCGCTTTGCGCTGTCGGTCTACGCCGAAGCAGCGCGTCACATGGGCTTTATCACCGATGATGAAGCCCACTTGCAATCCGCAGCCGCACGGCTGGCGTCGAAGTTTCCGCCATCAGGCGGATAACGCGCGCGCCCGTTTGGCGCGCACGTCCGGTTTCGCCTGTGGCTTGATCAATGGCCGCAAGCAGGCGGAGCCGGACACATCAAGGAGTCAGTGACATGCACATCGACCAAATCCCCCTTGACCACCTCTCGGTATCAAAAGCCAATATGAGGACTGGCAAGAAGCCGCCTGACTTTGCCGACATCTTGCCGACCATCATCAAGCGCGGTGTTATCGTACCGCTGATCGTCCGGCCTAATTGTCAGGACGGCCATTATGAGATTGTCGCGGGTAAGCGCCGTTACTTCGCCAGCCTACAAGCGGCAAAGCAAGGTCAGGATGATATAAACCTGCCGTGCATCATCCTCCGCGAAGGCGATGATGCCGACGCGCTTGAAATCTCAATGATCGAGAATATGCTACGCCAAGCGCCAGACCTCGTGACACAGTGGGAAAGCTATACGCGATTGGTCAAGGAAGGCCGCAGCGTTGAAGCCATCGCCGCGACCTTTGCGCTCACTGAGCTGCAGGTGAAGCGCATCTTGGCGCTTGGCAATCTTAGCCCACGCATTCGTGAGGCGTATCGCGCCGAGGAAATCGACGCCGAAACGGTCAAGCATTTGACGCTTGCCACCAAGGCGCAGCAAAAAGCATGGCTGGCGCTGTTTGAGGGTGAGGACGGCTATGCCCCGCGTGGGTCGCAGTTGAAAGCATGGCTGTTTGGCGGCGGGGCGATCTCGGTCAAAGTCGCGCTGTTCGACATGGCCGACTATCAGGGCCAGATTGTCACCAACTTGTTTGAAGAGGATGGCTATTTTGCTGACAGCGATGCGTTCTGGGCAGCACAGCAAGCCGAGATCGAAAAGCGCAAGGCCCAATATCTTGAAGACGGATGGAGCGCGGTTGAGATTGTCCCGCCAAACGCGCATTTCTCAACTTGGGAACATGAAAAGGCTCCCAAGCGCAAAGGTGGCCGCGTCTATGTCGCGGTCAACAATCGCGGCGAAGTGACCTTTCATGAGGGCTATGTGACCGCCAAAGAAGCGCGACGGCTTCGCACGACAGAAAGCGAGGGGAGTGACGTTGCTACCTTGCCCAAGGTCGTTCGTCCCGAAATCACCTCGACGATGAATGAGTATGTCAGCCTGCACCGCCATGCAGCGGTGCGCGCTGTGCTTGCGACCAAGCCGCAAGTGGCGCTGCGGGTGATGGTGGCCCATGCGATTTGTGGATCGCGCTTGTGGCGCGTTGAAGTGCAAGATCAGCGCAGCCGCAATCAGGCCGTTACCGAAAGCGTCGAGACCTGCGTATCCGAAAGCCAGTTCGACGAACGCCGCCGCGCCATCTTGGCGGTGCTTGGCCTTGACGGGGAAGACTTGACGGTCGTTTCTGACCGTCAGACCCATCGCTCGCTTGAGCAAGTCTTTGCGCGGTTGCTAGACCTGCCCGATCCGGTGGTTATGGAGATTATTGGCGTTGTGATGGCCGAGACGCTGGCAGCGGGCAGCGACTTGATCGAAAGCCTTGGCATACAACTCGGCATAGACATGGCCGATTATTGGGCGGCGGATGCAGCGTTCTTTGACCTAATCCGTGACCGTGAAGTGCTGACGGCAGTTCTGACCGAGGTTGGCGGCGCAACCGTTGCCCAAGCCCACGCAGGCGAAAAGGCCAAGACGATCAAGTCGGTTATCAACGACTTCCTCACTGGCAGTAATGACCGTCTCAAGGCTGCCGCTTGGGTGCCGCGCTGGATGGCGTTTCCGCCAAGCGCGTACACCCAGCGCGGCGGGGTGGCGAGCGTGGCCAATGCTGACCGTGCGGCGTGGCTTGCCGAACTCGAAACAGAGCGCGCGGCAGAACGCGCCACGGCGAGCAGCGCCGAAGCAGCAGAGGCGGATGCCAACGCCGTCGCGCTTACAGTCGCGCCCGAAACCGAAGACGCCGCTGATACGACGGAGGTGATTGACGACGACCATGATCACCGCCTTGCGGCGTGATCATCAACCAAGCGGGCGGCGCGAATCCGTCGCCCGTTTGAGGGCGGAAACGCGTCGCAACTCGTTGCAGCGATACGTATTGATACTCCCTACCTGCGCGCAAGTGGGGTGCGGATCAAGCCACTAACTGACACCATAAAGCCCCGTCTGGCGTTTGTCAGACGGGGCTGTTGCTTTGGCTTATTCGCCGTTTTGCAGGCGTCCGCGTGACCAGATCAAATTATGGGTCTTGCCGTCGTCATCAGCGAATAGGCTGGCATAGCTCGCATCGCTAAAGCTCGGATCATCGAGTTTGAGCGAGAGATAATTGCGGCCTTCTCTTGAACATTTGGCTCATCCAGCGCCGATTTCGGCACGGCCAACGAAGACCCGGTGGGTTGGTGTGTTGATGCGTTTTCGCTTTGGGCGCTGGCTTCTGCAACAATGCGGACGTTCTTGGCTTGCAGGTTGATCATAACGATTTCGCCCTCCAAATTGTCATCCGCCTTTTTGAATATGCCGATAATGACTGCCACGTCAGTCTCCTTGGCTGGCACAAACCCGCACCACTCACGACCTCGGCAATGGCTTTGGTTGGCAGGGGACGGCTTCGCCTCTTGCCCCCTAGCCGCAACAGCGGACAAAAAACTTTCTTCCCCTGCGCTAAGGCGCATTCCTCGCGAGACAAGAAAGCCCTCGTCCGCTGTCCTCCACTGCGTTTCGGCCCTGCGTAGCCCTAAGTCATTCGTCATTTGAAGAGGGCTTTTGACTTGGGTGCGGAGGGCCGCAAGCCCCTGCCTTTAACCCGCCATCGAGGTCGCGAGTGGCGCGGGTTCGACCAACCAAGGAGATACATCATGGCAGTCATCGGCACATTCAAAAAGACGGGCGATAATTTTGAGGGCGAAATCGTTACGATCAACCTGCAAACCAAAAAAGTCCGCATTGTTGCAGAAACCAGCGCCCAAAGCGAAAACGCGCCAACCCACCGAGTCTTTGTCGGTCGCGCTGAAATCGGTGCCGGATGGGCCAAATGTTCAAGAGAAGGTCGCGACTATCTCTCACTCAAACTCGACGATCCGAGCTTTAGCAATGCGATCTATGCCAGCCTGTTCGCCGATGAAGACGGCAAGACCCACAATCTGATCTGGTCACGCGGACGCCTGCAAAACGGCGAATAAGCCAAAGCAACAGCCCCGTCTGGCAAACGCCAGACGGGGCTTTGTGGTGTCCGGGGCTGGCTTGAACCGCAACAGCAAGGGCAGTTTTTGAGACAGGGCGACTTCATTGCCATCACAGATGCGCAACATATGTGCAATATCTGCATATAATTTTTGCGCGTAACAATATGCGCTCGCAGTGTCGAACGCCAATTGCCAAACTCGCTTGGTACGCGATGATGAAACGCATTTGCCCGTAACACTGGCCTATTGAATCTGCCCGATTGACCAGTACTGACAGAGCATAGCGACGCGCCAAATTCGGGTGCGGCGCGGCACAATAACGCTTGCAGGCCCGCCCGACTTGACGCTTGTGAACCCACCCTATTGCCAATGCAGCCGCACTTATGCTGATCCAAATTATCAGGCTGTCGCATTTACATTTGACCGTTTTTGCAGGTGCGGTCGATTACCGCAGCGGATCAATTATGCTGTCCTGACTCAGGTGTTGCTTGGCCTATGAGTGGTCGGCCACAGTAGCGAAGGCTGGCGTTGGCAGTCTCTTTTTGCTCGGTCGCACACATTTCGGTGGCTTGAGGCGCGCAGTCCTGGCCCAGCCGGTGGCCCTTTGAAAGTATCGGCATTGCACTTATTTCCCCGTCCGATCCAGTCCCAGTGCGGTAGGCCGCACGGGGACTGGATCGTCCTCCTCGCGCATGTGCGTTGCGCTAGGGCGCTCCGCACACAAATAAGCACAGCCTCAACTGCTCCGCTTGCGCTTCGCCCTTCGGTTCAAAGAGCCGCCTATTGGCTGGTCTTTTGGATGCGCTGTCGCCAGCGAAATGGTTCGTCTGCGACAATCAAGGAGACAGACAATGCCAGCAATCGGATATGTGACCAAGCAGCCAGATGGCAGCTATACAGGTCAACTCAAGACGCTTTCGATCCGCACGAATATCGAGATCATACCCAATCGGTCGAAGGAGAATGGCGACCAGCCTGACTTCCGGGTCAATGCAGGAGGCGTCGAGATTGGTGCAGGTTGGGTACGCACCGGCGAAAAGTCGGGCAAGCCTTATGTGTCGCTTGGCCTCGCTGCACCCGAATTTGGCCCGCGCAAGCTCTATGCAAATCTCGGGCGCGCAGCAGGTCAGGATGATGACGACGCGTTCGCGCTGATCTGGAATCCAGCGGACTGAGGCTTATGGCTCCGCGCCTCACGGTTGCGGAGCCAGTGCCGTTTGTGCGGGCCAAATTAAAGCAGATTTGCCCAAAGCTGAGCGACAGTTTGGGGGACGAAAACCGGCACACGGGTTTTCGTCCCTGCCGCACAACCCACAGTTGCACCATGTCACGTCGCAGGAACGCGCACCAACGCGCAGAAAGTTCCGGCGAGGCGATCATGAATTATAGGCAATCACGCGCGCAGATTATCAGCAAACGGGAAGCACTTGCCAAAGAGGCAAGCCCGTTTTTGACGACTGCATTTGCAGCGCTATATCTTCAGGTGAGCGAGCGGACGCTTCAATATTGGCGCTGGCACGGGTCTGGCCCGCGTGTGCGCCGTCATGGCCGCAGCGTCCTTTATCATATTGACGATCTGGAGATTTGGTCGCAGGCATCGGCCAGAAAAACACCAGTACGAAAGCCCGCACAGTGAAGCGCCGCCGACTGCGCCGCGCGCCGCAGCGTGATGTGCCGCTTCTTTCGTGGGGCGCTATGCAGCACAATTTGATCGTAGCGAAACGGCGATTACACCACCGTCTCTGCTTGATGACGATTGGCTGTACGCTTGTTCTAATGCCAGCCTTGTGCCAACCGCGCCCGTTTTTGATCTGGAACGCGAGTGCCAGCGCGCCGCTTGGCCTCTACTGGGTCGAAAGCGCAAGCAACGTCCGCCGTGGCGACATGGTCGCGGCGCGGCTCATAGAACCTTATGCGACACTGGCAGACCAACGCCATTATCTCCCGCGCGCCATCCCACTGATCAAGCGCGTTGTGGCGGCGGATCATGACCTTGTTTGCGCTGGCGTGCGCGGGATTACAGTCAATGATCGCTGGCTTGCGTCTCGCAGACTTGCCGATGCCAAGGGCAGGCCAATGCCGTCATGGCACGGCTGCATCCGCCTTGAGGACGGTGAAATATTCCTCTTGATGGCCGAACATCCAAACTCGTTTGATGGGCGCTATTTTGGGGCGACGCGCGTGCATAACATCATTGGCAAGGTAACATTGCTATGGCCAAAATAGCCTTTGTATTGATCGTCCTGCTGCTGTTTGCAAG
>JAYUIX010000057.1:0-2785 GCA_043765635.1 Sphingomonadales bacterium | reverse complement strand
CTCGATTTCCATGAACAATTGCCGTGGCTGTTTCCCCATGCCGATGCGCGCGCGTGGTTTGTCGGTAATGAAGCGCTGCGCGAAATTTCGGCAATGCGCAATTCAACCCTGCAAGGCGCTTATTTCATTGTCGCGGCGCGCGCGCTTGGCCTTGATACTGGGCCGATGTCTGGTTTTGACAACGACGCAGTCGACGTCGCATTTTTTGGCGATACCCCGCGCGTGAAATCGAATTTCGTCTCAACGCTCGGCTATGGCGATCCCGCAACGATATTCGCACGCAGCCCTCGGCCCGATTTCGCCACCTTCAACGCGCTTGCCTGACACAAGCCGGTCGTGCGCATGCTGGTCATCGACTGCGCGACCGAGGCGTGTTCGGTAGCGCTTTTTGAAAATGGGAGCGCGATCGGTGGCACGTTTGCCATGCTCGGGCGCGGCCATGCTGAACGGCTGATCCCCATGATTCAGGCACTCCCCGGAAATGGCCGCGCCGATCGGATCGCGGTGAATGCCGGGCCTGGGAGCTTTACTGGCATCCGGGTTGGCCTTGCCGCCGCGCGCGCGCTGGCGCTGGCGTGGGGCGCGCGGGTCGATGGTTATTCCAGCATGGCCCTGATCGCCGCAATGGCGCGCGCTCAATATCCCGGAACAGCAGTCGATGTCGCCATCACTGGCGGTCACGGCGAATGGTTTTGCCAGGCGTTTGACGCCGCTGGTACGGCCAGTGAACCGCCAGCTTCGCGCTCGCCCGCCGCCGCCGCGGCGGCATCATGCGCGTCGTTGGTCGCCGGCAGTCAGGCTGAAGCGCTTGCCGCGCTGCGCGGCGATTGCGAAACTCTGCTGCTTTGGCCCGATGCCCGCGCGATCACCGCAATGCCGCTTGCCGCCTTCAGCCCTGATCCTCTTCCAGCGTATGGCCGCGCGCCCGATGCGCAGCTGCCGCGCGTTCAGCCACCTTCGCCGCAATGATGGATGCCGCGCCCGGGATACAAGATGATCTTGATCGGATCATGAGCGTGATGGAATGCGCATTTCCCGCACAATACGGGGAAGCATGGAACCGCCGCCAAGTTTCAGACGCGCTGCTTCAACCGGCGACACGGTATTGTCTGCTGAATTCAGACGGATCGTTGTTACCAAATGATCAAATGGCGACGGTTGGTTTCACACTTTCGCGCAGTATGTTGGACGAAGAAGAATTGCTGCTGTTTGCGATCTCACCTGAATTTCGCAATCGCGGCTTTGGACGCAAGCTGCTTGAACATTGCATCGAACAGGCGCGCTTACGCAAGGTTCAGCGCATGTTTCTTGAAATGCGCAAGGACAATCCTGCGGGTGTTCTTTATGCAGCAATGGGTTTTCGCGTAGTGGGCGTTCGTCCACAATACTACCGCGTAGATGGTGGAGACCGGCTTGACGCTATCAGTCAGCAACTCGTTATCGGTTAATATAACCAAATCGCATCGTCCATTTGCATTAAAAATGTTAAATATTGCTCATTCAATCAGCATATGCACAAAGGGCGGTTGTTTCCTGAAATTTCCAGTTTATACGCCAATCAGTCCGCAGCGCACAATCATCGTTATTTCGATTAGTTTGTAAGCTGTTGGCCTCAACTAAAAAAGAAGGTCGATAGATATGAGTGAAATTGAAAACGACATGCGCGAAACGCTAATCACGTTGGCGGCAGACATTGTCGCTGCGCATGTCAGCAACAATAGTGTTGCAGTCAGCGATTTGCCCGTCCTGATCTCAAACGTTTACACAGCGCTTGCAGGTTTGAGCCCCGGCCAGCCAGTTGCTGAGCCTCTTCCTGAACCAGCAGTGTCGATCCGGTCTTCGATCAAGAATGACCACATCGTTTGCCTTGAAGATGGCAAGAAGCTCAAGATGCTAAAGCGTCACTTGATGACGCGTTACAACATGACCCCGGATCAGTATCGCACCCGCTGGAATCTTCCTTCCGATTATCCAATGGTCGCACCGGCTTATGCTGAAAAGCGCCGTGAGCTTGCCAAGAAGATCGGCCTTGGTCGCAAGCCTGCGCCAAAGCGTGGTCGTCCGCCTAAAGCGGCTGCTTGATTGCGCCATTAAAGCTGGCCGAACATTACAGCCACTTTAAATAAAATGAAAAGGCCTGGCCGCCGCGCCGGGCCTTTTTCATTCTAGTTCTTTTTAATGCAGGGCCTTATTCAAACTCTGCATCGCTCAGGCCGCATTAAAAAACGGGCATCAAACACCGCCTAGCGAAATCCAAGCAGTTGAAGATTCTGCGTAGGGGTTTATGGTCATCCTCGAAATTGTTGAGAGTGCCCACCTGTGCAGCAACCGATCGATATTGAGGCGCTCTGCGCCGAACGCGGCCTTCGGATCACCGACCAGCGGCGTGTCATTGCGCGGGTGCTGTCGGAAAGCGATGATCATCCCGACGTTGAAAAGCTGCATGAGCGCGCATCAGCACGTGATCCGCGCATTTCTATTGCCACAGTTTACCGCACCGTGCGTTTGTTCGAAGAGGCGGGCATCCTTGACCGCCACGATTTTGGCGATGGCCGCTCGCGCTATGAGGCTACGCCTGAGGCCCATCATGATCACCTGATCGATGTCGAAACCGGCAAAGTCATCGAATTTGTCGACCCTGAACTCGAAGCCCTGCAGCGCCAAATTGCCGAACGGCTCGGCTTTCGGCTCGTCGATCATCGGATGGAGCTATATGGCGTTAAGCTTGATCGCAAAGCATAATGCCGGCCGCAAAGTAGGGCCAGAGCGCGACACGGCCATCTCG
>JAYUIX010000056.1:0-8097 GCA_043765635.1 Sphingomonadales bacterium | reverse complement strand
ACAGGGGCGACGGGTGCATATAACAGAACGTTTGGGCGCAATTTAAGCACGACCGCAGCGGTTGGCCTCTTCTCAAGCCGGGTTGACGGGCAAGAGGGTGATCTGACTGGCACGGCACTGCTTGGGCTGCGCTACAGCTTTTAATAATCACGAATGCGCGTTTTGGGGAATGGCGGAGAAGTCTATGTATAACGACCATTATGGCCTAACGGGACGTCCGTTTCAGCTCACGCCAGACCCGCGTTTTTATTTTGAAAGCGCGACGCACAAAAAAGCGATGGCCTATCTTGGCTACGGCTTGGCTCAGGGTGAGGGCTTCATCGTCGTCACTGGCGAAATTGGTTCGGGTAAAACCACGCTCGTCGGCCATTTGATGGAGACGGTTGACCGCAACCGCGTCAACGCGGTCAAGATCGTTTCAACACAGGTTGAGGGCGATGATATGCTCCGCATGGTCGCGAACGCGCTTGGCGTGGTGACTGAAAATGCCGAAAAAGCGCAATTGCTTGACCGGATTGAGCGTCAGGTGGGTGATCGCGCGCGCGCCGGGCAGCGCACCTTGCTGATCGTTGATGAAGTGCAGAATTTGCCATTCTCTGGACTTGAAGAGTTGCGGATGCTGTCCAATTATCAATCGGGTGGGCAATCGATGTTGCAGATTTTCCTGCTTGGCCAGCCTGAGTTTCGCAATCGGCTTGAAACCTCCGATCAGTTGGAACAGCTTCGTCAACGCGTGATCGCAACGCATCATCTGACTGCGATGGAGGCAAATGAAGTCGGCCCCTATATCCTGCACCGGATGAAACTGGTCGGCTGGACGGGAACGCCGACCTTTGTCGATGATGCCTTTGCCGCGCTCTACCGCCATTCGGGCGGCATTCCGCGTAAGATCAACACGCTGATGACACGCGTACTCCTGATGGGGGCGCTTGAAAAATCAGCGGTAATAGATGCTGGTTTGGTTGAAGCAGTGCTTGATGATCTTACCGCTGATCAATCGGGCGGTAATGGCGCTGCGGACACGAGCGCGCTCAAGCTGGTTCAAGCGACTGGCTTCATGGGTGACGATGCGACGCTTGATCTCGCCGCGCGCGTTGCTGTGCTTGAAACACAGTCTTTGGAACAAGGCGAGGCACTGCGCCGGGTGATCGCGATGCTCGCCGACTGGGTTGAGGCCGAAGAAGCGCTGCATTCAAAGACCGAAATTCGCCGCGCACCTGCTGCTTGAAGCTGTTAGGGAGCGGGTCATGTTGCGAAACGCGTCCCCGTTTGGGCTGAGCTTGTCGAAGCCTTGTCCTTTTCTTTTGCTGCGCTCAAGAAGAAGGACAGCCCTTCGACAGGCTCAGGGCGAACGGTATGTGTGCGAAGCGGAGCACTGAAAGTCATGCGAAACGCGCTCTCGGTCGATGTTGAGGATTGGTTCCAGGTTGGTGCCTTTGAAAACACGATTGACCGTTCGGATTGGGAAGGCCTCAACTGCCGGGTAGAGGCCAATACTGATGCGTGCCTCGCGATGTTTGCCAAGGCGGACATCAAGGCGACCTTTTTCACGCTTGGCTGGGTCGCGCACCGCCATCCCGCGCTCATCCGCCGGATTGTTGAGCAGGGGCATGAACTTGCGAGCCACGGCTGGGATCATGCGCGGGTATTTACTCTGACGCCAGATCAGTTTCGTGATGATCTTGCGAAAACGCGCGCCTGTCTGGAGGATGCGGGTGGCACGGCAGTGACCGGATACCGCGCGCCGAGCTTTTCAATTGATAAACGCACGCCGTGGGCGCATCCGATCCTTGCTGAGGCGGGCTACACCTATTCGTCAAGCGTCGCGCCCGTTGTGCATGATCATTACGGCTGGCCAGAGGCACCGCGTTTTGCCTTTGCGCCTGTAGCGGGCAGTGATTTCCTCGAACTGCCGGTGACGACGGCAAAGCTTGGTGGGCGAACACTGGCGGCGGGCGGCGGTGGATTCTTCCGGCTGTTGCCCTATCAATTCTCGCGCTGGGCAGTGCGGCAGGTGAATGCCGAGGCACAGTCAGCGATCATCTATTTTCACCCGTGGGAAATTGATCCAAGCCAGCCGCGCGTGGCGAATGCGCCGCTGCGCTCCAAACTGCGTCATTATACAAACCTGAGAGTCATGGCGCCAAAGCTAGAGCGGCTGATCAGTGATTTTGCATGGGGGCGAGTTGATGAAATTGTAGCTGACATGCAGGCGGCGAGGGCGTGAGTGTTGCATTGCGGGTCGCTGATCTGGAGAGCGCCGATTTAACGAGCGACGGCGCGGCAATAGATATTTATGTTCGCGCACATGCACAGGCAACACCGTTTCACTTGAGCGGGTGGAGCCGCGCGGTGGCGCGTGGGTGTGGGCAGGCGAACCATTATTTGGTGGCCGAAATTGAAAGTACGATTGTTGGCGTCTTGCCGCTGACGGTGGTGCATTCGCCGCTGTTCGGGCGGGCGCTGGTGTCGAGCGCTTTTGCCGTGGGTGGTGGGGCGCTCGCGGATGATGGTGATGTTGCCAAGGCGTTGAGTGCCGAGGCAGTGGCGATGGCCGAGCGGCTGACCTGCCCAACGGTTGAACTGCGCGGCGGCATGATGTCGGCTGGCGCTGACTGGCACCATGACGAAACAACCTATCTCGGTTTTGTTCGTGATCTGGCGGCGGATGATGAGGCTGAACTGCTCGCGATCCCGCGCAAGCAACGCGCCGAAGTCCGCCGCGCGCTTGGTTTTGAACTGACTGCTGAGACTGGTACTACCGAGCAACATCGCGCCGCGCATTACAGCGTGTATAGCGAAAGCGTTCGCAATCTTGGTACGCCGGTTTTTCCCCGCGCGTTGTTTGACGCAGTGCTTGATAATTTTGGCAGTGAGGCGGATATCCTGACCGTCCGTCATGACGGCACCCCCATAGCAAGCGTGCTGAGCCTGTATTGGCGCGGCACTGTGATGCCTTATTGGGGCGGGGGGACGGCGGCGGCGCGGGGCTGGCGCGCGAATGATTTGATGTATTATGCGCTGATGAACCATGCGCGCGGGCGCGGGTGCACCCGGTTTGATTTTGGCCGATCAAAGGCGGGCACAGGCCCAGCGGCGTTCAAACGCAATTGGGGTTTTGAGGGCAAACCGCTGGCATATGTAAAGTTTGCAGCCAACGGTGAAGCACCCAGAGATATCAACCCGCTCAACCCTAAATATCGGCTGAAAGTCGCACTGTGGCAGAAATTACCGCTGTCGATTGCCAACCGGATTGGGCCAATAATTGCGCGGGGGCTTGGGTGAGCGGCGAAATCCTCTTCCTCGCGCACCGCAGCCCCTATCCACCCGACCGGGGGGATAAAATCCGCAGTTGGCATTTGCTGCGCTACATTGCCGCGCTCGCGCCGACGCATTTAGTGGCACTTTATGACGACACGCGCGATTTGGCGCATTTGCAAGTGCTTGAGGGGGTGGCGGCAAGCGTTGCGCTTGAGCCGCGTTTGATAACAAAACCGCGTGCGGCGCTAAATGCGCTCTTTAGCGGCGGATCAGCCTCAGTTGCGGCCTTTGCAAGCGACGCCGTGCAGCGCCGTGTTGATCACTTGCTCGCCACCCGGCCAATCAAAACCATTTTTGCCTATTCAGGGCAAATGGCGCAGTTCGTGCCAGTGACGCGCGACGGCATCCGCTTCGTGATGGATTTCGTCGATATGGATTCGGCCAAATTCGCGACCTACGCTGCTCAAGCCAGCGGGCTATCCGCCTTTGCCAACGCGCAAGAGGCAAAGCGGCTCTTCGCGTTTGAGCAGGCGGTGGCAACGCGTGCCGATCTCAGCCTGTTTGTGAGTGAGGCCGAGGCCGCGCTGTTCGCTCGTGAAACCAGGCTTGGCGCGGACAAAATCTCGTTTATCGAAAACGGGATTGATCTTGAGGCCTATGATCCAGCGAACCCGCGTGGCGCGGTCGAAAGCGGGGAGGGCGCGCTGATCGTGTTCACTGGCCAAATGGATTATCGCCCCAATGCTGACGCGGTGGACGGGTTCGCACGGCAAGTCCTGCCGCTGATCCGCGCACAGCATCCTTCAGCTGGGTTTGCGATTGTTGGCCGCAATCCAACCGCAGAAGTGTCTGCGCTCGCGGCGCTCCCCGGCGTACTGGTGACGGGTGAAGTCGCCGATACGCGCGATTGGCTTGCGGCCGCCGATGTTGTCGTCGCGCCGCTGCTGCTCGCGCGCGGCATTCAGAATAAGATCCTTGAGGCGATGGCGATGGCAAAGCCTGTGGTCGCTTCGCCTGCTGCTGCTGAGGGCATTGATGCGGGCGCAGACGACGGGTTGATCGTCGCGCAAGACTGGGAAGCGCAGGCCGACGAAGTGCTGGCACTGCTCGCCAACCCAGCGCGCGCAAAGGCGGCGGGCAGGGCAGGGCGCGCGCGGATGATCATGCGCTATAGCTGGGATGCGCGGCTCGCCGGGCTTGGCGCAATGCTGGGATTTGGCGCGTGACAATCGTGTGGCGTTCACATCTCACGCTCCTCGGCGGCGCGATCACGCTGATCCTGCTGCTATTTTTTCGTGACGCCGTCGACATGGCGACGATTTGGTGGACAAGTTCAACCTTCACCCACTGTTTGTTCATTTTGCCGCTGGTCGGCTGGCTGATCTGGCAACGGCGCGGTGAAGTGGCGTGCCTCACCCCGCGTGTTTGGGCACCCGGTCTTGCGTTGGTCGCCGCAGCAGGCTTTGGCTGGATCCTCGGCGAAGCGGCGGGGGTGTCGCTGATCCGGCATGCAAGCCTTGTGATGATGATCCAGGCGAGCGCCGTAACGCTCCTCGGGCCAAGCGTCGCGCGCGGTGTAATGTTCCCGCTTTTCTACCTGTTTTTCCTCGTGCCCTTTGGTGAGGAGCTGGTGCCGCCGCTTCAGACGATCACGGCCAAACTGTGCATGATCTTCCTCGGCTGGGCGGGCATTCCCGCTCACATTGAGGGGGTCTTTATTACGACGCCAACAGGCTATTTTGAGGTCGCGGAAGCCTGTGCTGGGGTCAAATTCTTGGTCGCGATGGTGGCTTACGGCGCGCTGGCGGCCAATGTCTGTTTCCGCAGTTGGGCACGGCGGATTGCCTTTATGGCGCTGGTACTCGCGGTGCCGATCCTTGCCAACGGCATCCGTGCTTATGGCACGATCCATATCTCAGCGCTGACCAGCAATGATTTTGCCGCTGGATTTGATCATATCATTTATGGCTGGTTCTTTTTCGCGGTGGTCATGGTAATCGTGATGGGGATCGCATGGAAATTTTTTGATCGCGCGATTGATGATCCCTGGTTGGATGCGCCGACCAGCATAGTGCCAGCACAGCCGATCAGGTGGGTGATTCCGGCTGGGTTAGTGGCTCTCGTGATGATTCCGCTGCTCTGGCAGTTTGCGCAAACCTCGCTTGGCCATGTGCCGATGCCCAACCAGATTACGCTGCCCCAAGTCGCGGGTTGGCAGCGTGTGAGCACCAACGCCGATGATTGGAAACCGCGCTTTGACGGGGCTGATCACCGGCTTCAAGGTGATTATGTCAATCCCAAGGGTGACCGGGTGACGCTCACAATCGTGGTTTATGCGTGGCAAGGCGACGGCAAGGAAATTGTCGGCTATGCCCAAGGGGCGGCTGATCCCGATAGCCACTGGTCATGGACGAATGACACGCCGCCGCCGCCGCGCGGAAAAGCAGAACGGATTTTTGCCCCCGGTCTGGCGCGTGAGGTGGCAAGCTTCTATGTGACTGGCGGGGTGACAACAGGGGCTGCACAAATCGTGAAATTAGCAACGCTTAAATCACGGTTGTTAGGGCGTGATCAAGCGGCGGCGGCGCTACTCATATCGGCGCAGGATCGGCGTGAGTCCCCAGCGCGGCCGCAAATCGATACTTTTCTTGCAGCATTAGGTAAGCCTGAACGGCTTGCGCAAAACCTCATTGCAACGGCGCGGGCGAAATAGCTGATGTGCGGGATTGCGGGCCTTTTTCACCTTGAAACCGCCAAGCCAGTTGATCCTGCGCGCGTTGAGGCGATGACCAATGCGCAGGCGCACCGTGGGCCTGACGGTTCGGGCGTGTGGACGGCGCACGGCGTTGGGCTTGGCCACCGGCGGCTCTCGATCATCGACGTTGCCGGAAGCCCGCAGCCAATGAGCAGCGGCGACGGCGGGCTGACGATCACCTACAACGGCGAGATTTATAATTATCAGGAAATCCGCGCAGAATTGCAAGCGCTTGGCGCGGTGTTCCGCACGCAGGGTGATACTGAGGTGATCCTGCTTGGCTACCGCCAATGGGGCGCAGATGTGCTCGCTCGGCTCAACGGCATGTTCGCGTTTGCGATCCATGATGCGCGCGATCAATCGCTCTTCCTCGCGCGCGATCGCTTTGGCGTGAAGCCGCTGCATTATGTGCCGCTCGCAGACGGCAGCATTGCCTTTGCGTCGGAGATGAAGGGCTTGCTCGCCAATCCGGCGGTGCGGCGGACGCCCGATATTCGCGCCATCGAGGATTATTTTGCGCTTGGCTACGTGCCCGATGATACGAGCATCGTTGCGGGGGTCAAGAAGCTTCCAGCGGGGCATTTCCTGCATTTGAAACGCGGGCAATCGCTGCCCGCGCCGACGCAATGGTGGGATATTGATTTCAGCACGCGCGCGCGTGGTTCGGTCGCTGATCTTGAGGCCGAAATGCGTGAACGGCTGCGCGCCGCCGTCACCTCACGGATGGTGTCTGATGTGGCGCTTGGCGCGTTTCTTTCGGGCGGGGTCGATAGCTCAACCGTCGTCGCGCTGATGGCGGAGGCGAGCAGCAGCGCGGTTGAAACCTGCTCGATCGGTTTTGATCAGGCCTCACTTGATGAAACCGCCTATGCTGACCAAATCGCCAAGCGCTTCGCCACACGTCACCGCAAACGGATTGTCGGGTCGGACGATTATACCGCTGCCGATGCGCTTGCCGCTGCCTTTGATGAGCCGTTTGCCGATGCCTCAGCACTGCCAACTCTGCGCGTCTGTCAGTTGGCGCGTGAGACGGTGACGGTAGCACTTTCGGGCGACGGCGCGGATGAGGCGTTTGCCGGATACCGCCGTTACAAATTTCAGGCTGCCGAAGAACGGGTACGCGGGATGCTGCCCGAGGGGCTGCGCACAAGCGTATTTGGCGCACTTGGGAGACATTATCCCAAGGCCGATTGGGCGCCGCAGTTCATGCGCGCAAAATCCACTTTTCAAGCGCTCGCGAGCGACGGCGCAGAGGCCTATGCGCGCAGCGTCAGCGTGGTTCCGACTGAGGTGCGCGCGCGCTTTTTCAGCGACGGCTTTGCGCGCGATTTGCAGGGCCACCGCGCCGAGGATCGCTATATCGCCGCAATGAACGCAGCACCCGCGCGTGACGGGTTAGACCGCGCGCAATATGCTGATATCAAAATCTGGCTGCCTGGCGATATCCTGACCAAGGTTGACCGCACGAGCATGTCAATCGGGCTTGAGGCGCGTGAGCCGCTGCTTGATCACCGCTTGGTTGAATTTGCCGCGACGCTGCCCGCAAACATGCGGCTGCGCGGCGGCGAAGGCAAATGGCTGATGAAAAAGGCGATGGAGGGGCATCTGCCAAATGACATTCTCTATCGCCAGAAAATGGGCTTTGTTTCGCCGATTTCGGCGTGGTTCCGGGGGCCGCTTGCCGGTGAGATTGCGGCGCTGATGACCAAATCTCTGCTAGCGGAGAGCGGCTGGTTCAAGATGGATGTGCTTTCCAAACTAGCAGCAGATCACCGCTCTGGGCTTGGCGAATATGGCCGCTTGCTTTGGCAACTCGTGATGCTTGAGAAGTCACTCACCCGACTATTTGGTTAGGGATACTCCGCCCCCACAAAATACAGCCCATCGGGCGGGGCATTAAACCCCAGCGCGGCACGGTTTTTCGCCTTTAGCGCTGCGCTTAGATCATCGGCGCTCCATTTGCCTTCACCAACCATCATCAGGCAGCCAACCATTGATCGCACCTGATGGTGGAGGAATGACCGCGCGGCGACGTCACACAGGATTTCGTCACCGTCGCGGCGGATATCAAGCTGGTCGAG
>JAYUIX010000055.1:0-2812 GCA_043765635.1 Sphingomonadales bacterium | reverse complement strand
GGCAACCCATGAAACGCGGTTCTGGAGTTTTGGCGACTGCCTTACTGGCGGGATGTGCCTCAGTTGGCGAAGGGCCGTCGGTATCATCGGTTATACCGCCGTCGTCTTTTATATACGCGCCGCCACAGGGCTCGCGTGCGCCGATTACAAAGCTTTTGCCGAGTGACGACCCTGCATTTCAGACATTGTTGACAGCGGTCGACGCTGAGGCCCCTGACCTGCAAGTCGCACTCGCACGAGTTGATGCGGCGCGTGCGGCTTTGCGTTCTGCCGGTGCTGCGCGGGCACCCAATGTGGGCGTCGAAGGCAGTGGCAGTTATGCGCGGAGCAGCGAGACTGTCGTTACCAATCTGCCGCCCAGTGTTGTGTTCGATCCGACCAACAGCAATTTTTCATCCGGCATCAACGCGTCGTGGGACCTTGATCTTTTTGGCCGCCTCCGAGCGACGCAACGCGCGGCGCGCCTTCGGCTGAATGCTGCTGACGCCGATGCCCGTGCCGTTCGGCTCGCACTGGTGACTGATATTGCGCGGGCCGTCATTGATTATCGAACAGCACAATCCAAATTGCGGATCGTTGAGGATGATCTCGCCGATGCAACAGCGCTGGTGAAAATAACCGGCGCGCGGGCCCGCGCCGGGATCACGCCGGGGCTTGATTTGGTGCGCGCCCGAAGCCTTGAAGCTGCAGCCCGGTCGCAGCGCGGGCCAGCAGAAGCAGACCTTGCAGCGGCGCTTGGCCGGTTAGTGACATTGACTGCGCGCGACGGTGCATCGGTAGCCGCAGCGTTTCAGGTGCCGCCACGTCTCGCACTGGCTGAATTGCCGTCGATTGGCCTGCCGTCGGTATTGCTTCGACAGCGGCCCGATATCGTTGCCGCTGAATATCGGCTTGGTGCGGCAAACGCAGACATCGCAGCTGCGGCAGCGGCACGTTTTCCGCAGATCAGCATCAATGCAGCACTGGGCCTTGCAGCACTCGCGCTGGGTGACCTGTTCAATGCCGATTCGCTAACTGCATCGTTAGGCGGCTCGGTTGCGGCTCCTTTGCTCGATTTCGGACGGGTCGAGGCGCAAATCGACGCGCGACAGGCCGATGCGAAGGAGGCCTTTGCCCTGTACCGGCGGGCGGTGTTTGCGGGAATGGGTGAAGCCGAAAGCGCTCTTGGCGCTTTGCAGGCCAACCGCAACCGCCTTGCCGCGCTTGAAACGCAATTGGGGATCGAAAAGGATTCGGTCACGCTGTCGACTGCGCGCTACCGTATGGGGCTCAGTGATTGTCTGGGTGTTATCGATGCGCAACGGCAGGTGAACATGACGCGTCAATCACTCGCTGAGGCCAATGGAGCAGCATTTCGATCACAAATTCAGGTCTACAGGGCATTTGGTGGATAAAGCTTTTGATGGCCAATTCTCGGTCAAAACTGCCTGAACTTAAGCGAAAACAGTTCATGCGGCAACGTGCAGATAAAGCATATCACATGGCAAGTGGCGCGGCATAGCCTGTGAGTTCTAGATAACCCCGGCCACCTTCCGTCCGCACTAATCCTTCCCAGTAAACCGGCAGACCGCTTGATCGTGCATCCAGTTCCTGATCAGCAAACATTGGCGTGAGTGTAAGGCGCTTTTGCCCCTCGGGTAGTTTGATTATGAGAATTTGTGCGACGGGATAGGTCGCCCCGGTGCGCTTTGATCGCCACGTGCGGGTTGGCGTGAAGGTGATGTCACCCGGTTTGAGTGTGACTGTCACCCCGTTTGCGCGACGGAATGTTCCGCCCGCCCACAGAGTGCGGCCATTTGTGCCACGAATGCGGAACGCCATCAATGCGGCCCCATCGTCAAAGTTAAGCCCCGTCCAGTCCCAGCCAATCGCTGCCCCACCAAGGTAACGTGACGACCATTCGCGATCAAGCCAACTCCGCCCTGTCACTGTTTCGGATGATGTGCCACGCGTGATCGCTCCCGTCGTTTCCAATTGCGGCACCGAATAATAATAGCTTGCCGATTTTGGATCAGGGCCCTTGCGGCTATATCCACCCTCGCCTTGTAGAAGCGGTGGCTGCGTGGGCTTGAAACTCAGATTGAGCGCAAATCCGCGCGCGACGATCCGAACGGAAAAGCGGCCATCGGCCAGCCTGGCAAAACGCCAATCCTTGATGTGGACATCAGCGTCACCAATTTTTGCCTCCGCAATGCCAAACCCACCGCGCGCAGCGCGCTGATCATGAAGGAGTTTACCAATTTCAGGATCAGACACCGCTGCGTGGGCAAACAAAATTTGTCGCGGCGCAAATTTGCTAGGATTGCGCGGGTCAACGCGCGGACGCGTGCGAAAGAAGGTGATTTGGAATCCCAAGTCCTTACCCTTTGCAGTTTTGACCGTTCCCGTCACATACCACCATTCAGTGCGAAAATCGGGATGCGCGCCGTGATCAGCTGGAAATGCGAACGTGCGACCGGGTTTGACTTCGGGATAAGTAAAGCCCGGCGTTTGCGCGATACTGGCAGTCGCGAGCGCGACTGAGGCCAAAATGAGTGATGCCGCGCGGATCACCAATCGGCCCTCACCGCGCGAACGGCATCGATTGACACAGCCCGCCGCCCGGCAAGCATCGCAGTGATCGCCGAGGCCACGATTAAAGCGGCGATGACCGAAAGCATCAGCGTGATCGGCAGCCGCGTCGTCATCGTCCAGTTGAACGATTGCGGATTGATCACATGGATCAACACTTGACTGATCCCGACCCCCAAAGTGACGCCGACCAGCGCCCCAACCGCGCCGAGCAAGGCGCCTTCAACACCAAGCATCGCGA
>JAYUIX010000054.1:0-35541 GCA_043765635.1 Sphingomonadales bacterium | reverse complement strand
CTGGGGTGATATCAATGTCTGGCTCAGCCGAGCCGAGCCGGGCGAGTTGATCAACGCCTTGTTCCAAATCGCGTAGATTAAGCTGACGCCCTTTGGTGCCGGGGAAAGCAGCGGCGAGTTCACCCTTGCGGTAGGTGCGCTTGGTGCCAACGCCTTCGCTGCTGATCGCGTTTAACTGGCCTTCGATCACGATGATCTCAAGCACACCGCTTTTCAGATCTTGCGGGCCAATCACCGCACGTGAGGTGACATAGCCATCCGCGATATAGCGATTGGTGATGGTACGAAGCACCGCGTGATATCAGCAATTGAAACACAGTCGCCCGAGAGCTTGACAAGGTCGGCCGCAAAATCGCTTTGGGCATAGCGAGTCATGCCTTTGACCTGAACACTGCGGACGGCAGCACAGCCACCGGCTTCTGTGGCGACCTCTGCCTCGGGCGCTACTTGAGTGGCTTGCGGTGGCGTGGTCTGTGATTGGCGGAACTGCTCTTCGCGTTCGCGCAGACGCTCTTGTTCGCGTTCCTGAAGCCGTTCGGCGTCACGGTTGACCTGAGCGGATGAGGCTTGCGCGAAAGCCGAAGGGACAACTGCAACACTGCACAACAATAGCAATACGCAACGTGATACAAGCACAACAAACGCCCCACTCTAAACCATTCGCGACCGTGCCAGATTCCCGCTGGCAATGGATCAAGTGGATGAGCGATAGTGTGGTGACAGCTAAGATTTGGTAAACTTGTTCCATATTGGTGGAATATTTTTCGGAAATGGATATTATTTACTGTAAATATACACGCTCACATACTTTAGATGATCGGATTCGCCATCAAAATATGAGGCTACCGAATACAGCGGCACGTAACTGTTATTTGTCAGCATTTGAAATCACTTACGTGCCTTTCAATAGAGCCTGACGCATATATTTAGTTATGAACGATCTCACTGTATCGTCGTCAAGGAGACGCATGGCTTCTAGGATGATATCATCACTGCCATCCTCTCGGCCCTCCCGTATTGCATTGGGCAAAGTACGCGCCACAACGGAGGCAATCATTAAACCGCGCTCAAAATAGCGGCTAAAGTCATGAAAATATTCAACGGCAAGCATCGCGCGAACTCGATCAATTTCAAGGAATGTGAACAGTCGCGTTAGCGCCTCTAAATCAAGCGTGCGCTTTTTGGAAAAGTAGCGTGAAACACTACTTTGATTAAGGCAGGCGCCTTGGGCAATATCGCTCTGAGTAAGCCCGCGCTCATGAGCGACTGCTTTGATCAATGCGATATAATGATCCTGATCCTTCTGGCAATTGCCAGCCGCCCGTGGAACGCGTGGAGGCGTATGCGAGCGACTGGCAAGGCCTCTTGGCGGGTGTCGGATGTCATTCATGATGACGCGACCCGAAGTCCACCTTGCGAAGGCGCAGAGACTGATAAAGATTGATATGCGCAACAGCCCTGAGCCGCAAGCGCGGCCCGTATGGCAGGAGGACTGGACGACCATATATCATTGAGCATAGTTATATTCATTATATTAGCCTATATCAACTAATATGTTAAAATAGGGTACATATGAGATTATCTCAATAAAACTACCCATATGCGGTATTGTGTCTCGTATATGCGAATATGATATTAGCTCATATCGATGATATTTATGATATGTTAAACTGTCGCCGCTAGCGCCGCCTGATTATCATCAGGAGGTGCGCGCAACAATGACACTGTATCAGCTTAGAGCGGCACGGCTCCATGATCTGTAATGCGCGGTCAACTACGCGGTGCGCTGTTGCCGCTGGCGCTCCAGAGCGGAGGGTAAATAAGGAGGCTGTGGTGCGGTTTGATATCGGGCAGTCAGAACTCAACATTCTACAGCCCTGCTTTGGAGCGCAGGCTTCAAAGCATATCGGACAGCTTGCTGCGTTGGCGCAAGCCATTGCAAACCTTAACTATATTCCAATGGACGATGACGCGTGCCACCGCGTCGCTACCAACCTTGCCGACCTGATCGACTATGCCCGATTGGCTGGCATCAAGGTGGCACCGATCAGCATCGCGTTTGCCGCGCTCTTACTTGAATATCGTGTGCCCCCACTGTTTGCACCTGATGAGATTGCACGGTTTGAGGGTTCAAGCGCTGCATTCGCCGTTTACCCCGTTTTGCAGCTTAGCACAGCATGGGTTGTGCTGGGGGTCAAATCCGACTGACCCTAATTGGCTCATTCTGAGGCGAATGACGACGCTTAATTCAGCTTGCGCAGATCGGCATGAAGTTCCGCCTCGGCAAGTGGCAAGCGATATTTAAGACAGATTCGCTCCATCGGCAGGTGAACATGATTGGCCTCAATATGCTCGCCTGCCTCAGAAAGCGATTGCACTGCCAGCCAGAGATTGGCGATGGCGTGGAAGATGTGGATGGGTACGTCGGGAGCGTCACCCGCCCCAAGCAGCTTTGATACCGAGTTATCGGCATTATCGCCCATGATGTGTTACCAATGGTTCGCGGCGGCACCAGCTCCCATCCCCTTGCAAAGCTGGGATCACCCCGCACATGCGCCGCCGCGAACCCCGCACAGTCTCCAGCCCGGAGAGTATGTCGCCTATACAGGCCGGAGCCGTGGCAGTGCCGTCGTGGGTCGTAGAGGCGGAAGCGGCCACGCTGTGCGGATAGGATACGCTGTGATCAACAGCGAAAAGCGGGTGAAGCCAATGAGATAGCGGCGCTGCTGACTTGGACAGCACAGGTGCGAATGGCACGCGACTCAAGGGCGACTCATATATCATTGATATGAGCTTATATCATATATTATTAAGTGCAACCCTCTAAATCAGATATCTGCCAATCATGCCGGGGCGCGGATACACGCTGATTTTCTCGCAATAGTCATAATCGCGCACAACATGGCGCAGTAATGTGGCCACTTTGGCGTAGAGTTTAAGTTTGCGTGTAGCATATTTGCATACAGTAAGCGTCTCTCCTGGATACCAGCTCACCTGAACATCCATCTGCCACAGCCCATCCTCGCGCTGAACGGCATCAATCGCGAGTATCCGCCCTCCTGCGGGGCGCTGTTTGGTCAGTTCACGCTCAAAGAGAGTGGGGTAGAACATGTTTTGCCTCATTATTTGTATAGTAATTAAGCTAATATCAATGTAAAATGAAGAATGCCCGACGCTGTTGGTAGACATTCCCCACGCCACAGCGTTGCCAGTGACACTCGTTCAAGACAAGGATTATGGTACGTCGCAATGCCAAACCAACAGTCCCCCCATCCGCTTGCTCAATCCCTGCCGCCTTTATTCTGCCTGTTAAGGCCAAGACACAGGGCAGTGACCGCCATTATAGTGTGGGAGGATGGCCATGCCTGTCCGTCCAAAGCCTGAACAATCCTTAGAGACTGCCCGCCACAATGATAACGCGCGGCGCGGCGTGGATCGCTGCCACGCCGTGGACAGTGCAGGTTTTGCCATGCTCCCGCTTGCCGACCGCCGCGAGATCACTTCGCTTGTCGCTCGCTATGACGATTGGGATGATGCGAGCAATCCCTATGACGAGCATGATTTTGGGATTGTGTATCTGCGCAAATGCGGTGGTTGGACGACGGTAAAGCCCGAACCCGGCACTTGGGATCACGCTATCTTCTGGAAATTTGATTACCGCGATGCCAGAGGTCGCGGCCCCGCGCTTACCCCGTGGGACAAGGCCAGCACCATCCGCGTCCTCACCTTTCTGTTGCCCGAAGAATATGGATCGCAGTCATGAGGCTGCAACAATAGCAGCCTTTATAATATATCTATCAATTTAGCTTAATTTGAGAGTGGATTAGCGTAGCAATACTGGCTATAGGCGGATATATCGGGCTTTTCTGGCCTAATATGATAATCATTGATATACGTCGATTTCATGCAAGCCAGAAACACGAAAAGCCGCTAGCAAGAGGTGATGATGGACAAAGCACCAGAACCAAATGCAAACCCACTTGCCCCAAGCGAACGGGGTGAGGTCAATGAGATTATCATCGGCGGCGCAGGCTTGCCCATCCTGCCCGACCGGGATGCCCCGGCCGGACAGCGTTACATGATGCCACTTGCCAAAGCGCGCGAGGCGCTGATCGAAAACCTCGACGCGGCGCGCGCAGAGGCCATTGCGCGTGTTGCCACACTGAGTGAGCGCGGCGCGCCACCCCGTGAGATTGATCGCGCTTATCATGAAATGACCTTTCTGCGCCACGCGCGCGGGCCAATGTTTCAGGCGATGCTCCTCTCAGCCCTTAACCACGGCAAGATTGAAGTGGTGCTTGATCCCGAGCAGACCGCGCTCGAACGTGTCCGCCAGATTGCAACCGGACTGATCATCGGCATCAACCGCTACGCCCGCAGTGACATCGAACGCGCAAGCCTCACCCTTCAAGCACCGCGTCCGCCCGAAGCAAAAGTGGTGCCCGAAGAGCGTGATAAGGCAGCACATAAAACAGCCGCCAAAGGCTGAAACGCGACGGGACGCCTCCCCGTGTCCCATCGCGCCACATTATTCAATTGCGGCTGCCGCCACCGATACCCCCAGTAATCCAATCCCAAAAGCTACGGACGGGCGCGTTCGTTTTCTTGTGCATGATTCATTCCTTTGATCACGCAGCGAGGACATCGCGCTGCGCAATCAAAGGCTAATCACACTACACAGGCATTACAATCAAAGGCAATGATAGCGGGCTTAAACCGCGCGCAAGCCCGTGAACTGAATTGGCTGTGCCCGCTCAACCGCGATTGCCACACGTACGCTTAAATCATGGTCAAGATTGGTGTTGATGCCAACGGCAACCTCACAATCAACCAATTCCCGCAGGCTAACAATCTCCATACAAAACAAGGCCCGGATTTGTTCGCTAACCCATTCAGGATCGCACACGCTATCTGGGCTAATCAGAAAGACGAACAGCCCGTCAGCCCCTTGGTGGATGAGAGAGTCAGACGCGATTACATTGATCCGCGCCGCGATTGAACGATCAAGCGCATATTGTTCACATAGCGGGCGATTGTCCATCGCCATCAGTGCTGCGTGATTGCGTATCCTCACAGCGACCACAGTTGATGATTGATGATCACGCACCATCGACAAATGGCCTAGCATTGGCAGGTGTGAAACTGGATGGAGGGTCATCGCCGCAACAATTTCGCCCCGCATACATTGACGGATGCCGAAGAGCAGCAAGGCAAAACTCGCTGGAATAATCTCAAAATGCAAGCCTAGGCGATCCCCGCCTAGCACCAGCACAGCCAACACCACCACGCCGCCAAGCAATATGGGCAGTCGCCGTGCCAGCGAGCGCTGCATGATGCACCACAACCCAAGCAGCGCCACAACCACAAGCGGTATCCAGAAACCAAGCTGACTTGGTATGCCACGCTTGATCGTCTCGGCTGCGATGACCCACGAATGGGCAATTGGTGCTCGACTCTGTCCAAGTATTGGAATGGAGTCGTTGGTTAAATTAGACACAGTTGTTATCAGAATGTTTTTTCCTGCAAAGACAGATCGATCAATTCGACCCTTCATGAAGTCAGTTGCAGAAAATTTAGAGATCGTAGAAACATCAAATGCATAATCAAGCTTTAATGCCCTGTCGCTAGCTTCAACGTTGGCGAGTACATCTGCTATCGATGGGCGTTGAGTCCCATCAATTACTACCTCCCCTGACACTCGATCAACTTCTCCAAAAAAACCAGACCACATATTTAAGTGGGCCTGACGGGTACTGTTGCGAAACAACGGAGTTGGTAAAACGGATTCGGTTGTCGGACTATCAATTTCACCACGCTGCGCACCCAGCCAAACCAATCCTTTGGCCCGGTCAAATGCTGCTGCGAGCAGTCCGTCATCAACCTTATTGCTTGGGTCTGCCATTATGGCGTTATAAACAATCCGCCGCGCACCCATTTCGCGAAGGCGGTCAACCAGTTGCGCATCGTAGCGGCGCGCCCACGGCATTCCGCCATAGAGCTTGGCGCTGCGATCATCCTTGGCGATGATCACAATATCCCCGCTTACCGCCGTGCGCCGCAGCGCGTCACGACCAATCTGCACCCCCGTTTCAAGTGGCGCGCCAAAACCCGTCAGCCCAATGATCAGCGCGATGATGAGAGCAATCACCAGCCCGCGCGCGCCGCTGCGCTTGACCGAGAAGGTCGCTTCGGAAAGATCAGGCACTTCCTCGCCATTGGGCAGGTTGGGTCGTCCGCGTGTTGCCAGCACCAGCTTTTGGCTTTTCCAGAAAACCGCAATCCGCGACAATATCCCCTCAAGTGACCAACGCGGCGGGGCGGGATGAAATGGCTGATGGCCAAAGAGCAGGCCGTTATCAATTGCAACCCTGGCCATCGCCTTGACCAGCCCGTCCCTTGCCTGCCAGCTCAGCTTGATCCGCATCTTCTTATCCATGCGGCCAACCGTTTGTTCAGCCTGCAACCGCAATGCGGCTTGCTCACGCGACTCAATATTGATCATTCCTACCATCATCCCGTTTTGGCTAGCGCGACCCAAAGCCTCTTACGCGAAAATCGTCTAACATCTTGACAGCAAAAATATGAGCCTTTCCGTCACTTTTCCACTTACGTCATAATCCTCTGGGAGCCATAAGATCAATTGCTAAATAGGGTTTATAAATCTGCGACTGTCCATGCAGATTATGGTTGCAATTTTTGCACACATTTCATTATTCATATGTCTGCGATGTGCACGTATCATACACACGCCTCTTTTAGCTGGAGCCAATATGTTGCAAACTCTGCTAAGCCGCGAAGAACGTTTGCAATTCGACATTGCCAAAATCCTTTGTGATGTGGATGTGCTCGCGCTTGGTGATAGCGGCGCATTATACGAAGCCTTGCCACAACATGCCTGGTCAATCTTGCTTGAGGTTTATGCAAGCCCCCATAACAGGAGTGATTCAGTCGCAATTGACAGACTTAAATCGGCGACAGAGATTGACTCTTCTGTTGCTGCTGATGCCATCGCACTTCTGTATGCCAAAGGCTATGTGATGAAGAGCATAGGGGATGGCGGCGGCGAACCCGCTCTATGGCTTTTGGTGCGGGGCCAGCAGTTGGTTGAAGGGCGGATCAAGGCGATCCTTGAGCTTGCCCGGTGCGAGACG
The DNA here is from genome assembly GCA_043765635.1 of Sphingomonadales bacterium. Lineage (GTDB taxonomy): Bacteria > Pseudomonadota > Alphaproteobacteria > Sphingomonadales > Sphingomonadaceae > Aquisediminimonas. The sequence goes on along the minus strand of JAYUIX010000054.1, from coordinate 28,390 downwards.
CTCCACAGGGCTTGACCGCTCACCATTTGATCCACGCCGATCAGAGTTCAGGCCCACCACGACCACGGCCAAGCTTCCAACTCATTGTGCTACCGCGCAGCGTAACGGCTATGCTCTTTCCAATCTGGCGTTCAAGTCCGTCGCGCCACGGCACCAGCGTAAATTCGCGCGCTCTGGTTACAAGTGCAAATCGTCCGCTTGCAAGATGTAGCTGCTTCTCAACAAGACCTTCAATTGGTACACCCGGCCTTGCTTCAACAAAACCAAGCCGCAGTTCCCCTGCAAGCTGCCCCGCGACCCGCATCAATTCGCGGCGTCTGAGCGTTGCAATCAGATCAGGGCGCGTGACGGTCATGCCGCCCTGTTCCTCAGCCAGCCCCTCGTTTATCAACCATTGTTGCCGCGTGGCCAGCGCAGTACTGACCTCACGGCCAAAGCCGCTGTCTCGCAGTGGCTTAATCGTACCGTCAACCAACTGTGTGTCAAGCCAAGTTGCACCGTCCGCAAGCGGCAGGTGTTCAAGCGCAAGCGGCGACACAATTTCAACATTTACGGGTCGGTCTTTGGCGTTTTTTGTGTCATAAGTAGCCACGACCTCAAGGTGATCAGGCGCGATAATCCAACGACCATCGCGTCCGCGTTCAACGCCACCACTTACACGGCGGATGGCTTCGAGTCTGCGAACATGGGCCTGAGCATAGGCCTCGCTCGCGCGGCTGTCAGTGGCGAGATGAAGGTCAACGCTATAGCGTCCGCCATTCTGTGCAGCGATTGCAACAATCCGGCGATCAGTATCGCTAAGCCCGCGCGTGCGCGGTGTAATGCACACAATCGCCTTGTCCGGGAGCGGCGCCGTCGCCTCTCCCTTACCAATTTCGACATAATGTGAACGCCCGTCGGTTGCATCAATGATCAGATAATGGCGGTCACCAAGCTCGTCAGACAGGCCACGTGCAACGATACGCCCAGTGACACGCATATCCGCTTTTGGCACTGCGTCGTGAATATGGTGATCCATACGCGCACGGTCGAGCTTCTGCGCATCAAGCGCGCGCTGCATGGTCATAATGATATCACCGCGTTCACCCATCCGCCTCAGTATCGCGTCAAGGTCATTATCAACCCGCCACTCTCCTCGGCCAAGCGGCTCTGCCAATCCCAGTTGTCCCAGTTTCTGGAGCCGTCCTGCTCGCAGGCTTTGAACAAAAGGATCGCGATCAGTCGCGGATACATGGCCCTGCTCGCTTTGCTCGCGGACAAACTGGCGGTCGAGGATGGTCACGCGCTCAGCGCTTACATCGCGGCGACGCTTGAAATCGATTTCTAAGTCTGTGCGCGGCCCCAAGTCAAGGCTGACAAGCTCAGCCAGTCGCACCCGCATTCCCTGCCCCATATATTCGCGCGATATGATAAGATTTTGCCCTTGATCATCAACGCCTCGCAGCAAGATGTGGGTGTGCGGATGGCCTGTGTTAAAATGATCAACCGCAACCCAGTCAAGCTTGCTGTCAAGATCAGCCGCAACCTGCGCCATCAAGCGGCGCGTGAGCGACTTGAGATCGTCATACTCAGCGCCGTCTTCGGCTGAAACAATCAGGCGAAATTGATGACGGTCACCACCAGATTTTTCAAGGAACGCCTTGCCGTCGGCCACATCCGTGTCTGCGCTGTAAAGCTGTCCGCGTTCGCCGTCGCGCGTAACGCCGTCGCGCTCAAGATATCTGAGATGCGCGCGTGCTGCTGCCGCTTTGCCAGCCAGTTTGACGATACGCGATTTGATAATGACGCGCCGTGTCCGAAAGGCAGCGCGACTGTCGCGTTTCCCGATCAGTCGCGCGGTGGCCGCACCGCGTCCAATACGACTGCCATCAAAGCGGCGCACGCCTGCCATCCGCATTCCTCCGGCAATGGCGGTTGCTGCAAGCACGCGCCCCAAATAACGCCGCACCAGCGCATTGCCTGTGCTGCGTTGGCGCCCGAGGCGCGGCTTAAAGTCGTCGTCGTCAAACACGGCGATGTCGTGCCTTGATCAGATACAAGCAGTGCGGCGCGACGCGCAGTTGCATCTGCAAGAGTAATTGAGAGTTATCGATGATGGGGGCGCTTTTCGGCCCGACACCGCAGCCTCGCAATCCGCGCATCATTCGAGCATGGGCCTCATAAAAAAACGATGTGCAGACAACAACATAGCCGATTTTATGAGGCAATGCCTTTATCTTGCATTTTTCGTTTTTTGCCTTCTTTTTCGACTTTCCCTTGATATCGGACTGATTTGTTTCTGTGCAAGCCGACAATGCACCCACGCAAAATAGCGCAAAAAAGACCACCGCAAACCGCACGGCAAAATATGTGAGTGACACTTGCGATTTCGCGTTTGCGGCCTGTCTTTCAAGGCGGTTGAGCAAGCTCATACCAAGTCTCTGTTGCCGCATTTTCTTCTTCAAAATAGAAGCATTCAAGCATGGTTTGGCTAGCACCGTAACGGTCACTGCACTGATCCCGGATGGTTATTGCGTACCACAAAAAGACGTTCATCTCCTGCTTGTTGATCAGCAGCGTGTCGCTCTGAATCGGATGTGCGCGCAGATTGTAATGGATAAAACAGCGGAGGTGCCGTTTGTATGTAAGGCTCAATTGATGGCTGGATCGCATCCTCACGTGTTGGCGCAGGTGTGCGCGTGACCTTTGCAACATATGCAATAGTTTCACGCGGGAGCGATCTGCGCCCAGCAAGATAAGCGGCATAAGCAGCCGGGCCAGCATTATAAGCCGCAAGGCAACCGGGATAGCCAAAGCTGTCAAACATCAACCTCAAATAGGCGGTGCCTGCCAAGATATTGTCGCGCGGGTTGTCAGGATCAGCCCCGAGCGAAAAGCGCTTGCGCATCTCCGCCCATGTTGCAGGCATAAGCTGCATAAGCCCAATCGCGCCAACCCGCGAGCGGATCGGGCGACCGTTTCGCTGCGTCTGACCGGCGCTTTCTGCACGCATGACGCGCATAATCCACGCTTCAGGCATATCAAAGCGAAGTGCCGCCTCGGCAATCAGACCGCGCCACTGATCAACCGGGTTAGCGCGTGCGGGCTCTGCCAAGAGGAGTGCCACTGCTATCGCCAGAGTTAATCTGGCCATAATAACCGTACCTTGCCGATAATATTTTGCGCCTCGGTGATGCCAAAATAGCGCCCGTCAAATGAGTTAGGATGCTTGTCCATTAGCAGAAAATATTGTCGTGCACTAAGCTGGATGCAGCCTTCCCAGTAAGGCAATGCCCGGTGCTGCGGATCAACCCGCTTACGCACCGCGACACGGCGCTGGTTGATTATAATGTGATCCCCTTTCGCACAGACCGTATCGCCGCTGACTGCTGCTATCCGCTTGATCAGTGGCACCTCACTTGGGAGATAGCGACGCGCAGCAGCAAGCGAACGGTGAGGTTCAGCAAGCGTTGCTGCAACCATATCGCCGCGTGCAAGCCGCTGATCGGTGCGCACGGTATAAAGACCCGTTGGTGCGCTGTTGCTTCCATTCCAGATCAAAAGTGGGCGTGGTTTGAGAGATGAAGCGCCTAGTAGCGCGACGCCGCCCGCAGCGATTGCGAGCCACCGCCAGCGCGGTGTACGCCGTATTGCCGCAGAGGCGGTGCGAGCTGGCTGACTTGATGTCGATAGCGCACTGTTCATTGTCCCGCCCCCATTGGAGCTGCTGTTTTGGCTGAAGCCTGAGACCAAATATCAAGATCATCGATATGATAAAGAACATGGCCTGCGTGTCGCCGGAAGCACGGGCCTTTACAGTGCCAGCGCCATTCCTTGAGTGTACGCTCGCTTATTTTTAGATAAAGCGCAGCTTCAGCCGTGCTCAGGAACGGGCTTGCGGCGCGTGCGCGCGCAGCGCGCTCGACCGCTTTATGTACATTTGATTGACTGTCACTCATGACGCTTTACTCCCATTTGCGCCGCCCGGTGCGACGCCTCTAATGGGGGTCAAAATCGTCTAAGTGGGCAGCGAGCGGCAGGGACGAAAATGGCGATACGACGTTTCATCCCTCCCTTGCTGACAACGAATTGCCACCCGTTACATGGGGCAAGTCTTGCTGGTTCCGCCTCCTCACAAGCGGAATCAGTGGCGCTCAGTCAGTCGGACAGTAGGATAAAACTGCTTTTGTTTTGACTTGCGGCATCAGCGAACCAAACGCCCTGCGGTGCATTTCGGGTGAGCGGTCGAGCGCGATAATGATACAAATGATCACGCCCGAATGAGCACATCAAAACGTAATTCGGCCTGATCAAACCCCTACATAGAGGTTATTAAGCCTGTTATGGTGCCTGCGCCGTTTATTCGCTAAAAGGCAATATAAACTATAAAGTGTCGCTATGGCCAATATTCCTTTGTGCGTTCCTTTCTCAAAAAAAGCGCTTGCCAAGCGTGCGGGCGCTCGCTGGGATAGCCTTGGCAAGCTCTGGTTTTGCGACGATAATTTACTAACAACCCATGCCTACCAAGAATTAAAGCCTTTCGTTCCGCGCATGTACCGTCCTGATCTTGAAGCGCCATATATTCGTCCTTGGATGGTGCCCCAAACGCTTTGGGGCAAAAATCTGAGGGCCATCTTGTCCAAAGAACAATGGGATATCGTGCGACGCAATGCTTATGCTGAGGCTGGTATGCGCTGCCGGGTCTGCGGCGGGCGCGGGCAGGAATGGCCTGTCGAAGCCGATGAAGCATGGGATTATGATGACGAACGCTTGCTCCATACACTGAGAGGCGTCATCGCACTTTGTCCTAATTGCCACCATATCCGTCACTGGGGCAAATCGCTGATCGATGGCCGGGAAGGAGAAGTGATCGCAAAGATGATGGCTGTAAATAGCTGGACGCGAGGGCAGGTGCAGAGTGCTGCCGACACGGCATATGCTGATTGGGAACGCCGCTCGCGTCAGGAATGGACAAGCGATTATTCATGGGTCACGCGCAAACATGGCTTTGCGATTGGCGCTGATGCTCATTCCCTTGCGCAAGCCGCAAACTTTGAGCTTGTAGCCCAAGCTGCGCGGCGTGCATCGGGTGATTGGTATGATAATGACAGTATGTCATATCCAGACATCTGGCTGGAAGCGCTAACTCCATTTCCTGATCACAGCGCGCAGAACAGTCATAAAAAGCGGTCATGGATTGAAAACATGAAGCGGTGGTTTGGCGCACAATGATTTTATCAGGCGGCGTTATTGACCTCCTTGGTATGGCTGCATCACCTCAATTTTCTGTCATTCCGCAGCATATTTATTTTCCAGATGCGTTCCCCAAAAAAGAAATAAAGCCCCGTCCGGGGGAGCCGGACGGGGTGTGGGGCGTGGTGATCAGCCGCCGTTGGTTTGGGGATTTCGTGTCCAGATCAGATTGTAGGTCTCACCGTCATCTTCGTCGAACAGGCTGGCGTAAATTGGGGCGGCAAAGCTTGGCGCGTCGAGCTTGAGCGAGAGGTATTTGCGGCCTTCGCGGCTGGTTTTGCTCCAAGCTGCCCCAAGCTCAATAGCTCCGACGAAGACTTTGTGGCTAGGGGCGTTTTCGTTGGTGCTGGGGTTTTCAGGGAGGATGCGAACGTTCTTGCTCTGAAAGCCGATGCTGACGATCTCGCCGTTGAAGGTGTCGCCTGACTTGGTGAATGTGCCGATATTTGACATGATGATTTCCTTTGCTTGTGTTTCGAGTTCCGCGTCCATTCGCGGCCTCGATGGCGGGTTGAAGGCAGGGGCGTGTTCCTGCTGCACCCGTAGGGCCGGAACATAGTGGAGGACGGCGGGAGGGGGCTTTCTTGGGCCGCGAGGAATGCGCGTGAGCGCAGGGGAAGAAAGTTTGTGATCCGCCGTTGCAGCATGGGAACAAGAGGCACAGCCGTCCTCTGCCAACCAAAGCCAATCAAGGAGGTCGTAAATGGACGCGAGGGTTGAGACACAGGCAAGCGGGGTTAGTGGCAAATATCGGTACATTCACCAAGTCAGGCAGCGTCTACGCTGGGATCACCGGGCAATCACTTTCAGGCCAAGACCCTCTGCCATGCTTCCCTGAAGCCCCCGGCACCAACGACAACGTCCCCGGCCACACAGTCCTTTATCATGTGCAATGTCCTTGGGGCCGTATGGAGCAAGGTCAGCCGCGAAGGCCGCAACGCTCTTTTGCTCAAGCACGACGCCCCACGCTTTGCCGCCGCCGATCTTTGCCAACCGCTTTGGCGGTGATGATGGCAAGGCCTATATTCTGCTCTGGACACATAACTGCCATACCACTCGGCGGCTGATCACCACGCCCCACACCCCGCCCGGTTCTGCCGGACGGGGCTTTGGGGTATTATCTTGCCTTACTTTAAGAATGGGCGGGGGGCAGTCAAACCGCCACCCGCCCGCATTCACGCCGCAAGGCGCTCTTCTTGGGCTTCGTCAAACGCTTCGGCAGTTGCGTCGTTCACGGTGTTGCTGGCGGTTGCGGCGTCCGTATCGCCATCCGTTTCATTCTCCGCCAGCCAAGCTGCGCGGTTTGCGGCGGCGACCGTGGCGACGCCGCCGCGCTGCGTGTAGGCTGATGGCGGGAACGCCAGCCAGCGCGGCACCCAGTGATTATGCTTGGTGCGGCCACCCGTGCCCGTCAAACAGTCGTTGATGACTGACTTGAGCGTCTTGGTCTTTTCACTCGCATGGGTTTGCGCGACACTTGCACCGCCAACCTCGCCGAGGATTGCGGTGAGCACCTCACGGTCACGAATGAGATCAAAGAACGCACTGTCTGCCGTCCAATAGTCAGCCATCTTGATATCAAGGTGGATGCCAAGCGTTTCAATGAGCGATGTACCGCTCGCCAGTGTCTCGGCCATGATAATTGCCAACACCTCCATCACCAATGTGTCGGGCAGTTCAAGCAAACGCGTGAACAGTCCAGTAATCCCTTTTGACGGCTCATGCTGTAAGGTGACGCTTGGTTCGTCTGCGTCATACCCAAGCACCGCCAGCACCGCGCGCCGCCGTTCGTCAAAGCGGGCCTCGGCAAGGCTGGTCTCAACGCTTTCGGTAATGGCGTCGTTGCGGCTGCGCTGGCTTTGTACCTCAACCCGCCAGAGTGGCGAGCCACAAATCGCGTGGGCGACCATCACGCGCAGCGCAACATCGGGCTGGGCGGCAAGGGTGAAGCGCACTGCTGCATGGCGGTGCAGGTTGATATAGCTGGTCATCGCGGCGGTGATTTCAGGGCGCGCCGTGGCGGGCGACTTGCCGTCATCACTAATGCTTTCAGCGCTACCACCCTCTAAACGCCTGCGCGCTTCCTTGAGGGTGAGATAACCCTCATGGAACGTCACCTCGCCTTTGGCCGACACTTCAATGTAAACTCGCCCGCCTTTACGCTTGGGGGTTTTGTCATGCTCCCATGTTTGGAAGTAGCTCTTGGGTGAGATGATTTCGACCCCACTCCAACCGTCCTCCAGATAAGCGGCCTTGCGCGCTTCAATCTCGGCTGACTGCGCCGCCCAGAATTGATCGGCATCGGCAAAATAGCCACAGCCTTCAAACAAATCCTTGATCAACGCTCCGTCAAAGTCAGCGAGGTCAAACAGCGCGACGCTGGTTGATATTGATGCACCACCAAACAGCCATGCTTTTAGCTGGCTGCCAAGTGGGGCATAACCATCCTTATCCTCAAACAAGGCCAGCCACGCCTTTTGCTGCGCCTTGGTGGCAAGCGTCAAATGGCGCACTGTGGCCACATCAATCTCTTCGGCGCGATACGCCTCGCGAATGCGCGGCAAGAGATTGCCAAGCGCCAAGATGCGCGTCACCTGCAACTCAGTGAGCGCAAAGGTTGCGGCAATGTCGTCAACGCTGCGGCCCTCCTTGACAAGCCGGGTGTAGCTTTCCCACTGCGTCACCTGATCAGGGGCTTGGCGCAGCATATTCTCGATCATTGAGATTTCGAGCGCCTCGGCATCGTCGCCTTCTGCCAAAGTGATGCAGGGCATTGTTATATCGTCCTTGCCCTGTCGTGCCGCTTCAAGGCTCGCAAAGTAACGCCGCTTGCCAGCAACAATCTCGAAATGGCCGGGATTACATCCCTCGACACGCTCGGGACAGGATTGAGGCCGCACGAACAAGGGCGAGATAACCCCGCGCTTGATGATTGATGGGAGTATGTCCGAGATATCAGGCGGTTTCTTGCCAGCCCTCATATTGGCTTTGGAGACCGAAAGACGGTCGAGCGGGATATGGTCAATGTGCATGGTAGTTACTCCTTTGGTTTGGGGGTGGCCCCGCCTGCTTGCGGCCATTGGTCAAGCCACAGACGGGGCCGAGGGTGCGCACCAAACGGGTACGCGCGTCTTCCGCGTGAGTGCGGGAAGCAAGGGGATGCGGGTTGCCACATCTCAAAACATCTCAATCTGATTGCGTGACACCGTGTCAAACAGCCCGTGGTTGGCGGGGCGCTGGGGTTTGCGCGGCTCAAGCGGCGCGTTGGCGCGGATCGCAAGCCGCTGCGCTGGCGTGATTGGAACAACGCCGTAAACAAGCGTCTGCTCACCGATGGGCGTTTGCTCGAACGCGAGAGGAAGCGCGGCGCTCATGCTGCGCGCGCCAAAGTGCATTTGCTCTCCTGAACAAAAGCCAAGAGATAATCCGCCGCCTTGCTGGCTTGGCTTGCGGCTTTGAAGATCGCGCGGCTATCGGCGCGCAGCACCGCAAGCCATGAACCAAGATAATCGGCATGGCGAACGGTGGGGACGATCCCAAGCGCGGCACACAGATAGGCCGAAGCCAATTCTGCACACAGTTCCTCGCGGGCATAAAGCGCCGAACCGAAGCGCCCCGATTGGTCACGCGCCAACCGCTCCTTGCTTCCTGTCCAGTGGCCGAGTTCGTGGCATACCGTCCGGTAGAAGTCGATCTGGTGGGTAAAGGCCGGTTGCGGCGGCACCTGCACATAATCGCCGCCCACATCATAAAATGCCCGCGCTCCGCCGATGCGGAAATCCGCACCCGTCGCGGCAATCAGCGCCTCCGCGCGCTCGTGTTGCTCACGGGCTGGTAACGGTGTCGCATCAGCGCTCAGCCGTTCGGGCAGACCATCGCACTGCGCCACATTGAACACGACAAAGCGTTTGAGGAAGCGAATAGAGCGCGGTTCATCATCTGCGCCTGCGCCCTGCTCGCGCTCCTCGTTCGGCGTAAAGCGGTCAGCATAAAAGACGGTATGCCCGCGCTCACCTTTGCGAACACACCCGCCAGCAGCCAAAGCCTGCCTAAACGTCAACCAATCTTGTGATGGGTAAGCGCCTTCAATGACGGCACCCCACAGGATCAGCACGTTGACGCCCGAATACACCCGCCCCGAAACCGCATTGCGGGGCAATCCCGGCACGGCTGCTGCCGCACTCCAAGGCTGCACCCACGGGAACACGCCTGCTTCAAGCTGGGCGATAATCTTGGCGGCGACCTCATCATAGAGCGATACGCGCGACGCGCTAAGCGCGCGGCTGGCTTTGCTTAGCCGCTTACCACCACGCCGACCTGTCCGAACCTGATCCACCATCGCTCACCTCCTGCGCCACCCAAAAACCGACACGGCCCCGGCGGAGCGGGGTGGGCGGCAAGAGCGACCAAGAGGCGTGATGGGATCAGGCGCACCTGCAAGGCTGAAACGTAGTGGAAGACCCCAAAGGGGTTGCGTCTGAGACCAGTGCGCCTAGCCGGGAGCGACGCCCACCCTGCGCAGCCGGGGCCATACAGAAACGCCGACGCGCAAGCGGCGCCCACATTAAAGGCAGTAATGCTGTTGGCGCATCGGCGACCAGCCGATGAATGCAAAAGCAAAAAACGCGCACCCTGAAAGGAAGCGCGCGTATGCACGTGTGCGGGCTGGGCCAAGAGGCGGGGCATGTCGCCTCGGCCAAGCCTGCGCTCGTGCATGGGCGCGCTGGTTCAGAGTGCGCGCGGGGCCGCGATCAAAACACCGCACCCTGCGCCGATCTTATTCGGTCAGTGTGCGACGTCAGCCCCGCTCATTTCGCCCACGTTCCTGATCGTGACCCAAAGGGACAAGACCCAAAGGGGCTTGGTGCGCCAAAGCGCGTAGAGCAGGTCGCCCAAAGGGCAACGCCAATAAAATTGGTTTACGTCACAATCCGGTTTTATCGACAAGATAAAGCCATCAGTGACCAATTTTGAGACAGGTGGGATTTGTCAATTGCACCTGAAGTGATCGTAAAACCCGCTGCGTGAGGGGCTAGAGTTGTTGATTTTACCTGAGAATGATGAAGCGAACTGACTTGTTCGAAGAGTGCTAGAACCACCGCGCGTCAGGAGAGAAAAGCTTTCGTTTTCAAACCTTTATCGTTGAGGCAATGATTAAGGTCAGCGGCACGGAACATAGCTAATTCATGATATTGATCGTATTGTCAGCGTCCGGTCGGCTTATTGCGGGCCGCCATTAAGCATCAGATCAAGCCCGGTTTCAACAAGCCACCGAGCGCGCAGCAGATGACTGTCAAAACACAGTTTGGCCCCCTCGGGATCATTGCTGACGTCACATTCGAGAATGGTAAGGGCCGTAATCTGCCAGTCACTACCGTCGGTATCTGCATCAAGCAACCGACCATAAAGCAGATAATGCGCACGGTCATAAGGGGTGAGTGTGTCACCCGTTGGTGCCACCGGATCAACCAGATCGATGCTGCTCAAGCTCACATCATGCTCCTAAATCGACCGTGTTCACATGAATATACACTATAGTGGATAAAATCATTTTGCCAATTGGTCGATCGCGCTTTTATGGACATGCGTGCTCTGGTCGGTCGTAACGTGGCATATTGGCGAAAGGCCAAGGGACTCACGCAGGAAGATCTTGCCGAACGCTCAGGCTTTGGCCAAAATTACATCAGTTCGCTTGAATGTGGGCGGCGCAACCCAACAGTCATCACATTGTTTGAATTAGCGCGAGCGCTAGGCCGAAAACCGGTTGACCTGCTAGCGCCCGACCAAACGGCGCAAGACTGACAATGAGATCAGCATAGCTGATCAAGTAATGTGCTAACGGTAGCCGCCACTGGCAAGCGCGCGCGCCGTTTTGATCAACCGCCGAATATAGGCGCGCATGGCGTCGCTGTCCCCATGCCATTCGTCAGCAACGCGCCTTGCCCCATAAAGCGCAATTGCGATGTCGCGCTGTGATGCGCCTGCGCTCAGCCCATCGTACACTCGTAAGGCCTTGATCCAGCGCGATGTGCATTTTTCCTGCGGAAAATGACTGTGCATGAAACGCCGACGCCGACATAGAGAGGCCAGTTGGGCAAGCATTGGCGCAGTGACATCCAACCGTTTGATGTCATTGCAAATGACCTCAAGCCGAACCGCACCGCTAAGAAGACTTCCTGAATGGACATCAATCCGCAGTCGCCTCGTGCCGTCCGAGAGCGCGATATGCTCAGTCCCACCGGGATCAATGACGATTGTGGCAAAGGCCGCAAGGTCACGAAGATCAAAACCTTGTTCATGCTTCCCTGCGGGCACGGCATGAACAGACAAAACGCGATTATCAATCACTGCGTCCCATATAATCCTTGCCTCATCGGCAATCTGATCCGCGTCTTCAGCGAAAGTGCAACCCCCAGCGCAATGCACCACTGATCGAAGGCAACTTTATGACCGTGAGGCCGTCAAGATACGCAAAAGTGATTGGCGCGGTTGACATGGATAATGACCGATAGGCGGGATCACGGCGCAACCATTCCCACATCAACCCAGCGCGATCCATTTGGGCAAGGCACTGATAGGCCGCTGGATCATGCCAGTTGATCATTGGTAAGCCGGGCAGGCAGGCCGGAATACCCCCATCAGCCAAACATCCAATGCAACGGAATCGTTTTCGTGAGAGAAAACAAACTGCTCGGGTGGAATGACAGTGTGCATGGAGCGCCCCCGTTTTGGAGGTCAAAATTGCACCGAGCTTGGGTATGCGAACAATTCCCCAATTTTGGGGAGGCGCTAGCCAATTACATCAAGAAAACCAATCTCACCGCCGTAAAGCGCCTTGATTACCATAGGGACGCGTTTTCCGACTCCGTAACGCGCGCAAGCCATATTGAGATGCTGGGTGACCGTCTCCTGACTGATCCCGAGAATCACGCCGATCTCCCACGCGGTCTTGCCTTGGCTTAACCAATAGACACAGTCACGTTGGCGCGGAGTTAGCGCCGCATATCCCCGCTGACTATTGGTGCTGCTCGCATTGATCCGCCGGGCAGCAGCAAAGGCAAAGCTGCCGACAAGCTCAGCGATATGTAATGAATCGCGGGGCAAGGCGACGCCAGCAGCCGTGACGAAGGAGCATGACCCTAAAGGTTCGCCTGGGACATAAGCGGGCACAGTGAACCCATTACCCAGTCCGTTCTCTTGCGCGCTGTCGATTGTAAAGCGCAGACGCGGCGTCATTCGGATCAGTGTATCAATTTCATCCCATGAAAAGCCAATATTGGTTCGGCTGCACGCTTCAAGCACCGGGTCGTAGCGATAGAGTTGTTCTTCGGCATAGCGGCTTGCCCAATCAGGCGGGTAGTTGTGAAGATGAACCAGCAACGTATTGCTTTGCGCAGGATGCGCATGATGGAGCAACGCAAAATAGCAAAACCCAAGGGCTTTTGTAACATCGTCGAGCGCCTGATGCAGCTCTGCTATCTCGCGATAGTGTCGATAATCGGCAAAAAAGGCACGAACTGCTTTGTTACGATGACGCATCAGGGCATTTACCCTACATTAGTGACAACCCTTTGCGACCAAAGATACATAGCATAGCTAAGAGCTATGCCAATCCATCTTGCCAAATTGGCATAATTATCAGCGAATCAGCCGGAGAAAACGGGACTGCTGACTGATTGCAAAGCAAACATTATCGCTGATCGGTGCGCCTGACTTCTCTCAAACGAAGCATATCGAGATGGTCGCTCCACCACTGCGCCATTGCAACGCGCTCGTTCCAAAAAGCACCTCGTGCGTATGCTGCGCGCACATTGTCGTTATCTTTGTGCGCGAGCGCTCGTTCAATCGCATCAGGATGCCATTTGCCTGACTCATTCAGAAGTGTACTAGCCATAGCCCGAAAACCATGCGCGGTCATCTCATCGGTCGTATAACCCAAACGACGAAGTGCGGCATTGACAGTATTTTCAGACATCGGACGACTGTTGGTACGGATTGAGGGAAAGACGTAGCGGCTGTCATTACCCGTAATTGAATGGAGAGATTGAAACAGCATCACAGACTGTGAGGAAAGCGGAACGCGGTGCGGTTTACGCGATTTCATCTTTAAAGCCGGGATCGTCCAAACTTTGGCCTCAAAATCCACTTCTTTCCATTCCGCTTGACGCATTTCACCAGGGCGGACGAACACATGCGGCGCAAGCGACAATGCAAATCGAGTAACGATATGCCCATCATAACTGTCAATCGCCTTCAATAATTGGCTAACGCCTATCGGGTCAATAACAGCACCATAATGACGGGGCTGCGGCGCAATCAGGGCACCTTGAAGATCACGTATTGGATCAGAAGATATGCGCAGTGTTGCAACTGCATGACGAAAAACCCTTCCTGCAAATTGCTGGGTCTGACGCGCCGCCTCTAAATTGCCTTTGGCTTCGATCCGTTTGAGGGCCATCAAAACCGCACTCGCGCCAATTTCCGATATTTGCAGTTTACCAATCGCAGATGAAAGATGGCCCAGTAGATAGTGGTGTTTGGCAATTGACGTGGTAGCCAAGCCCTCGCGCTGGCGCTTGTTGATATATTCAAGGGCGACCTCGTCAAAACTATTACCCAGCGCATTCTTGAAACGTTTTTTATCAGCGGAAGGATCGCCACCCGACGCGATGAGCTTGCGCGCAACGTCTCGTTTTTCACGCACCTCTTTCAAAGAAACGTCAGGGTATCTGCCCAGAGAAAATTTTTTCTCAACGCCTGAGACACGGTATTTAAGCCGCCATAACTTGCCGCCTGAGGGTTGAACCAGCAGAAACAGACCCTTTTCGTCAGCAAGTTTGTAAGGCTTTTCTTTGGCTTTGCTCCCGCGAATTACGGTATCGGTCAAAGGCATATGGGGGCCACTCCAAGCTATGAATTTCGCTGGCCCCCAATATGGCCCCCAGTAGAGCGTGGCTGAGCACAAACAAGGGTGGATAAATGTGGACTAGCGATCTCAAGCATACCACTGTTTTCAGGGAGGTTCAATGACAACACTGGACGTCTGTGGACGTCAGCGTGGAGCGGGTGAAGGGAATCGAACCCTCGTCGTAAGCTTGGAAGGCTTCTGCTCTACCATTGAGCTACACCCGCAAATTGCTGCGAAAACAGTTATGGCGAAAAATTGCCTGCGCGGCAAGCGCCTTGCGTCAACCGGTCAGGCCGAGGGTGACGATGATCCCGATGAACAAGCCAAGCACCGACATTGCAATCACTGACAAAAGCATCGTGCGCCACAATGCGCTCAACCGCGTCAGCACATAGGCCTCCTTCAATTGACGGTACATATGTAGCGCAGGCGCGAAGGTGAGGAATGTTACCGTAAGCGGCAACCAATTTTCAAAGCGCAGCGCGAAAGAGCCAAATGTCGTCAGCAACAGCATGAAGCAGAGCGAGTATGTAACAAAAACGGCGTGGTCAAACACCATATACTGCCGCCGCCATGCGAAGAGCAGCCACAGGAACGGCGTTGACATGATGATCAGCAACCACGCATATTTATAAGCGCTTGACTGCACTTTGTACATCACGAGTTGCGGATTCTCCAAAGCTTGCTTTGCGGTTTGGTTAAGCGATTCGGTGCCGAAAAAGTTAACATCAAAGTCTGCGCTGCGGGCATCGCTTCCTTTTTCAACGAGGACTGCGCCGTTGTTGAGCATTTTAAGGCCGGTGCGGGTACCTGTAAGTTCGCCCTCAAGACCATTGGTTGGTTGGCCTGTCTTTTTTGCGGTTGCTATTGCACTCTCAAGTCGAGCGATCTCGGCTTGCATCTCTTTGCGATCTTGATCAATCCCAGCTTTGGTCGCCCGCTGTTTCTCTATCGCAGCAAGACGTTCGGTTTCAATCTTGGCAATTGCAGTGGTCTGAAGCTTAATCGCCACATCAATCGCGGCTGTGTTCCCGCCCGCTGCTTTTACCTCACTCAAGTCAGCCTCTAGTTCCTGAAGGTCTTTCTCGGCTTCAGCTTTGTCGTCGGCAAGGCTTTTGGCAATTGAGGCAGGGGTTTCAATTTCCCCACCAAAGGATTTGGGGAACAGCGAATTGACTGACGCATAAGTCACGAAAACGCAAAACAGAAACAGCGCGAGCGGCGAGACAAATTTGGCGCGTTCGCCGTGAACATAACGGCGAGTGAGCTGGCCTGGATGCCAGACAAGCATTGGCACCGTCCGCCAGATTTTGCCATCAAAATGAAAAACGCCGTGGATCAGGTCATGCCAAAATGCACTCAGTGTACGGTGAACTTTTGCTTTTTGCCCGCAATTCCGGCAAAACGGGCTATCGACTTGCGCCCCGCAATTGAGGCACGTTGTTGAGGGTGAGCCGCCCGCAGCGCCCGACACAGGATCAATCGCATTGGCAATAACTGCGCCTGTGGCAATATCGGCAGCGGGTTCAATTTCGAAATTCATCACTGTACTAATAGTGCAAGACAGCGCGGTGGCAAAGCAATTTTGCTTCGGCCAGCAGTTTTGGCTATGGCATTTGTCATGCACGGCACAGCCCATGATCCCCACGCTTATGTCGCACAGCTTGGCAAGCGCGCGCGCGCGGCCTCGGTTCAGTTGGCGCGCACGTCAACGTCGCGCAAATCAGAGGCAGTGATTGCCGCCGCGGCCGCGATCCGTGACGCCGCCGCTGCGATCCTATCAGCAAATGCGCATGACCTTGCCGAGGCGAAGGCTAAAGAGCTGACGAGTGCCATGCTTGATCGGCTTGCGCTTACCACTGACCGGATCGAAGCAATGGCCAAAGGACTGGAGACGATTGCCTATCTCCGTGATCCCGTCGGCATGCTCATTGATGAAAGCATTCGCCCCAATGGCTTGAAGCTAACCCGGCTGCGTGTTCCGCTTGGCGTGATCGGGATTATCTACGAAAGCCGCCCAAATGTTACGGCAGATGCCGCAGCACTTTGCTTTAAGTCAGGCAATGCAGTGATCCTGCGATGCGGTTCGGAAGCACGTGCATCAAGCCAGGCAATCCACGCTGCGATGATTGGTGCAATCAACAAGCTTGGTCTGCCTGCCGATGCCATCCAGCTTGTTGATACGGCTGACCGCGAAGTCGTGGGTGCGATGCTTGAGGCGGCGGGGCTAATTGACATGATCATTCCGCGTGGCGGCAGATCGCTGGTCGAGCGGGTTCAGGCAAATGCGCGCGTGCCCGTGCTCGCGCATCTCGACGGGCTGTGCCACACATATATTGATGGTGCTGCTGATCCAAATAAAGCGCGCGATATTGCGGTCAACGCCAAGATGCGGCGGACGGGCATTTGCGGCGCGATGGAAACACTGCTGATTGACCGCGCTTATCCTCATCCGCGCTCTGTGCTTGCGGCGCTTGTCGAGGCTGGTTGCGAATTGCGCGGCACACCTGAAATTATCGCGCTTGAACCGCGTGCCAGACTGGCAGGCGATGACGATTGGGACACGGAATATCTTGACAGTGTTTGCGCTGTAACCTTGGTTGACGGGCTTGACGGCGCGGTTGCGCATATCGGGCGGCACGGATCGTCACACACCGATGCCATTGTCACCGAAGACCTGATGGTGGCCGAAACCTTCCTTGCTGTGGTCGATTCAGCGATTGTGATGCACAACGCCTCAACCCAATTTGCCGATGGCGGCGAATTCGGACTTGGCGGCGAAATCGGAATTGCGACAGGGCGGCTCCATGCGCGGGGGCCCGTCGCGCTTGAGGGGCTGACGACGTATAAGTGGGTGGTGCGCGGAAACGGGCAAACGCGGCCTTGATGCGTTTGTATACAAGTGATACAATCGAATCATGAGCAAAACACAAGTGATCACAGCGCGAGTAAACCTTGAGATATCGGAATCTCTTGGCATGATTGCCGCGCGTCAACAGCGTTCGCGTGCTTGGATCGTTCAGAAAGCGGTAGAGCGCTATGTGGCCGAAGAGACTGAATTTTTGCGCTTTGTCCAAATTGGCATAGACTCGGCAGATCGTGGCGATTTAATATCCCAAGAGGAAATGGAGCGCTGGTTTGAAGCGCGCAAAGCAAGCCGCGCACTGAGAATTGCTGCTGAATGAAGCGCGCCGATTGGACGGCAGATGCTCAGGCTGATCTCGCTAAAATCGATGATTTTTATGCTGAAACTGCGCCAGACTATGCTGACCGCGTTGGCGACGCCGCTTTGGCTGCGGCGCGGTTTCTAGTTGAATTTCCTCATGCTGGCGCTTCAATTGATGTGGATGATATCCGTAAATGGCTGGTGCGCGCGACGCCTTATGTTCTGATCTACCGACCAATGAGTGATACGATTCAAATTCTTCGCGTCCGCCACATGTCCGAAGACTGGCAAAACGAGGCTTGATCACCACCGCACTTCTCGGCGGATCATTCAACCCCGCTCATGTTGGCCACCGCCATATCAGCCGCTTTGCGATCCGCGCGCTTGGCGTGGATGAACTTTGGTGGCTGGTTTCGCCGGGAAATCCCCTAAAAGCTGGAGCCAGGGATATGGCCCCGCTCGCGATCCGCTTGCGGTCAGCACAGAAAATGGCGCAGCGTGCGCCGATCCGCGCGACCGCGATTGAGCGTGAGCTGGGCAC
Source organism: Sphingomonadales bacterium (assembly GCA_043765635.1). Taxonomy (GTDB): domain Bacteria; phylum Pseudomonadota; class Alphaproteobacteria; order Sphingomonadales; family Sphingomonadaceae; genus Aquisediminimonas. The sequence continues at coordinate 10,543 of JAYUIX010000054.1, read as the reverse complement.
GCGGTTCACTATTGATACGCTTGAGGCGCTGGTGCGGCGTTATCCCAATCGGCGGTTTATCTGGCTGATGGGGGCGGATAATCTCGCTCAATTTCACCGCTGGCGCGATTGGCGGCGAATTGCCGCGTTGATGCCGATTGCAGTTATCGCGCGTCCGGGTTATAACGCTAATGCCCAAGCGAGCCGCGCGATGGGCTGGCTTCGGAAATTTGTCCGTCCCGCAGCCCAAACCAAGGAGTGGACAAAGTGGAGACCGCCGGCGCTTGTGCTGCTGCGCTTTCGCCCCGACCAGACCTCCGCCACCGCGTTGCGACGGGATAATCCCGATTGGCACAGCGCTTTTTCCCCACATCCAGTGCGCGACCCTGTGACGCGCCATATGATCGATTGAGGCCAATTTTGCCCGTAACCGCAACCCCTGAACCCGTGGCTGACGCCGCTATAGACAGTGTAGACGCCCTCCACGCCATGATCCTCGAATCGCTTGATGATGATCAGGCGGTTGAGATGATCACGATCCCGCTTGCCGGAAAATCGTCGATCGCCGATCATATGGTGATCGCCAGCGGTCGCTCGACGCGTCAGGTCGCCTCAATGGCAGAAAAGCTTTCGCGGCGAATCAAGGAGCAATTTCACCGCAATCCGCGTATTGAAGGGCTGCCAACCGCAGACTGGGTACTGATTGATGCAGGCGATGTGATCGTCCACCTGTTCCGCCCCGAAGTGCGCAGCTTTTATAATCTTGAGCGCATGTGGTCGTTCGGTGATGCACCGCTTGCCCCTGAAATCGTTTGAAGCTCCATATTGTCGCGCGCGGCAAAATGGGCCGCTGCCCCGAAGCTGATCTGATCGCGCGTTATGCTAAGCGGATCAGTTGGGGATTCCAGATTAGCGAGTTGCCCGATCAAGGCGGCAAGCCTCCACTGCTTCTACCGGGCACGATAACCATTGGCCTGGATGAAAGCGGCGAACAGCTTGGTTCAGCAGAACTGGCAAAACGGCTTAGCGATTGGCGCGATAGCGGCGTCAAAGAAACCCGCTTTCTAATCGGCGCGGCAGACGGCCTCACCACAGAGGAGCGCGCGGGCGCAACGCTCCTCCTGTCCTTTGGCCGCGCGACGTGGCCGCACATGCTGGCGCGCGCGATGCTCGTCGAACAACTGTGGCGTGCAACCAGCATCATCGCAGGGCACCCCTATCACCGCGAGGGGTGAGCCCTGCTCCTCCCCACCACTCCGTTCGGGCTGAGCCTGTCGAAGCCGTGCCCTTTCTTCTCCGCGCCGTTGAAAGAAAAGGGCAGTCCTTCGACAGGCTCAGGACGAACGGTTTTAACCTAATGACGAGCAGGCGCTATCCATATATAAAATATATGCATATTATGCAGTCATAACATCGCTTGCCTTTGGCCTGCCGTCTCGCCTAAATTCGTTGCGCTCCTGAGAGGGGGCGGGGGTGTAGAAACCTTTGAAACCAGAGCCGGTTCTTTGCCGACCGGGTGGCGGACGTTATGTCCAAGGCCACCTGGCCCAAAGGCGTCTGCGCCTGACTGGTTTCAGGATTTCTACCGCCCGGTTCAAGCAACGGTGTCCCTTCGGGGGCACCGCTGGCTAGTGTGCAACGTAAAAAAAGGGGTCGCAACCTGTGTCAAGATATCCAGGAACAAGCTGGCAGAACTATGAAAGAAACCGGGTGATCACCGGCTATTTCCGCAAAGGGGCTTATAATCAGAATTATTATGTCGAACTTGAAGGCAGTGGCCTGCGCTGGGATGTTGAGCCAGAGCCGAAACATCTGGCACTGCTCGATAAACGCGTCTGCGCCACCGGATTTCGGGTCGGGTATAAGCTGCTGCGCATCAGCGACATGACGCTGGCAGGGTAACAGCGGCGAGCTCTTCGCTGCATTCGCCTTGAAATGGTTAGCTTGCAGGGTCTATAGGATCATCATGACACTTATTGGCTACCCGCGTATTTCAGTTGATCCCGCTGTCTGTGGCGGACGGCCAACCATCGCGGGAACGCGTATGCGCGTCACCGATATATTGGAAATGCTGGCTGGGGGTGCGGCAGTGGCTGAGATCTTAGCTGACTTTCCTTATATAAATGGCGCTGATATTCGCGCGGTACTGGCCTACGCGGCACATGCGGCTGACCATCCTGTCGTTATTGCGGCTGAATGAAGTTTATAATCGATGCCCAACTGCCTCCGGCGTTGTGCCTTTGGCTGGAAGGGTATGGACATCAGGCCGTTCATGTTGCTGCAATCGGGCTTGGTGCCGCAAGTGACAGGGCTATTGCTAATCATGCTGAGGCAAATGGCCTTATCCTCATTTCGAAAGATGAAGATTTTCTGACCTTGCGTCTGCCGGATCGCTTTCGCCTACTATGGTTGCGGTGTGGCAATGCGACCAACGCTGCACTTATGGTCTGGCTTAATGCCCGTTGGCGGCAGATTGAGGCCTTGCTTGATGTGGGTGAGCGATTGATCGAGGTACAATGAGTTAACACCGCCTAAGGCAAGCTTTCCCTTTTCCCCCACTTCCCTCTTTGCAAATCACGCTCTAAGCGAAATCAATGTTGACTGTAGAACAAGCAAGTGACCGTGCGGTCGATCTGGTAACGCGTGCGCGCCGGGCGGGTGCCGATGCCTCTGATGTATTTTATACGGGTGAGGCCGCGACGCAGGTTTCGATGCGGCTTGGCGCGCTTGAGGATGTCGAGCGTTCCGAAAGCGAGGACATCAGCGTGCGGGTATTTGTCGGCAAACGCTCGGCAAGTGCTTCAACGGCGGATTTTTCGCCAGCAGCACTCACAGCGCTTGCCGAGCGTGTTGTGGCGATGGCGAAGGAAGCCCCCGAGGATGCTTATGCCGGGCTTGCCCCGGAAGCGCTCCTATTCACTGATCCGCTGCCCAAGCTTGATCTTGATGACGGTGCCAATGTTTCTCCGCAACATCTTCGCGAACAAGCGCTGATTGCCGAGGATGCTGCACGGTCAGTGCGCGGCGTAACCAACAGTCAGGGTGCGGGCGCAAGTGCAGGACGCACTATCCGTGCGCTTGCCACCAGCCACGGCTTTGTCGGCGCGTATTCGGGGTCGAGCCATTCGCTTTCGGCCAGCGTGATTGCTGGCGAGGGCGACGGCATGGAGCGCGATTATGCGCATCACTCTGTACGCCATCTCAAAGACCTTGAGAATGCGGCGGGCATCGGCAAGCTCGCGGGTGAACGCGCGGTGATGCGGCTTAATCCGGTCAAGCTCAAAAGTGGGCCAGTGACAGTATTGTTTGATCCGCGCGTGGGCAGCAGCTTGCTCGGCCATCTTGGCAGTGCCATTTCAGGCGGGGCAATCGCACGGAAAACGAGTTTCCTGCTCGAAATGCTTGGCAAATCAATTTTTCAGGCGGGCATTTCAGTGGTTGATGATCCGCTTCGTTTGCGCGGCACCGGCTCACGACCGTTTGACGGTGAAGGCCTCGCCAAAAAGGTCACGCATATCATCGATGAAGGTATTTTGACTGGCTGGTTGCTCGATTCTGCTTCGGCACGGCAGCTTGGCACGCTTCCAACCGGCCACGCAACGCGCGGATCTGGTGCGCCTTCGGTGGGAACAAGCAACGTCCATATGACGGCTGGCACCCTGTCTCCGGCAGAGCTGATGGCGGACATTAAGAACGGAATTTACGTGACTGACCTCATTGGCATGGGGGTCAACGGGCTGACGGGTGATTATAGTCGTGGTGCATCGGGCTTCGTCATCGAAAATGGTGAAATGAAAGGCCCGGTTGCGGAGGTAACGATTGCGGGCAATCTGCTTAATATGTTTGCTAATCTGAGCGCTGCCAACGATCTTGAATTTCGTTATTCAAACAATGTTCCAACAATCCGCATCGACGGCATGACCCTTGCTGGCGACTGATCCGCGTCTTGCCGCCGTGCGGGCGATTGCCATTGAGGCAGGCGCAATGGCGATGGCCAAATGGCGCGGCGATTTTGCGCGGTGGGATAAATCATACGACAATCCGGTAAGTGAGGTTGATTTGGCGGTTGATGCGTTTTTGCGCGAGCAACTGTTCAAACTTGACCCCGAAGCGGGCTGGCTTTCGGAGGAAACGGCTGACAACGCCGAACGGCTGATGGGCCCGCGTGTCTGGGTGGTTGATCCGATTGATGGCACGCGTGATTTTGTGAAGGGCAGGCGCGGCTGGGCGATCTCGATTGCGCTGGTTGAGGGCGGCAGGCCAGTGGTCGGCGTGCTTGACGCGCCCGCGCGGGGTGAACATTGGTGGGCAAGCGCAGGCGAGGGCAGCTACCGTAACGACGTGCGCCTCACCGCAAGCCGTTGTTCAAGGCTTGCCGGAGCGCGCGTCCCGGCGGATATGCTGGCGTCGGTCGATAGCGATCTGACCTGCGTCAGTCGCCCCAATTCAATCGCGCTGCGGATTGCGATGGTGGCCGCAGACGAGGCCGACCTCGTCGCGACGCTGCGGTGGGGGAGCGAATGGGATATCGCGGCGGCTGCGCTGATTGCCGAAGAAGCGGGCGCGGTTGTGACTGATGCGCGCGGGCAGACCATCCGTTATAATTCAACCAAAGGTGAGGCATTTGGCGTCCTCGTAACCAGCCCGGTGATCCACGGCGGTGCGGTTGCAAGGCTTGCTGATCGCGCGGCGCTGGCGATCGTGCGCTAACAGCAATGAACGACCCGACTACAATTAATCGGCTTTACGGGCGGCGTTCAGGGCATAAGCTGCGGCAGGGGCAAGCGGCGTTGGTTGAGGAGCTTTTGCCTCAAATCGCAGTGCCCGAAGGTCCGCTCAGCGCGCAATTGCTATTTGGCAATGACCGTCCGCTTGGCTTTGAAATTGGCTTTGGCGCGGGCGAGCATCTCGCGGCGCAGGCGGCGATGCACCCTGATTACGGCTTTATTGGGTGTGAGCCATTCCTCAACGGCATCGTCGGCGCGCTCGTCCATGTTGAGGCGCAGCAGCTTACCAACATCCGCCTGCATATGGGCGACGCGCTTGATGTCCTCGCGCGGTTGCCTGATGCGTCGCTTGACTGTGTCTACCTCCTCCACCCCGATCCGTGGCCCAAGGCGCGCCATGCCAAGCGGCGAATGATGAACCCCGGCCCGATTGACCGGATCACGGCGAAGCTCAAACCCGGCGGCGAATTCCGTTTTGGTACTGATCATGCCATTTATGTCCGCTGGGCGATGATGCAGATGAACGGGCGGCGTGATTTCGTATGGCAGGCGCGCGGCCCGCAGGATTTTTTGGTGCGCCCCGACGATTGGCCCGAAACCCGCTACGAGCGCAAAGCGCGCACAGTTTACGGGCATGAGGTCTGGTATTTTCGCTATATCAAGGCGTAATAGAATTACACCTTCGCTCCTGCGTGCTGCTTGACCCTGACATAGCGGTCATTCGCAATTGGCCCAAGCAACAGGCGAACGCGGTTGCGCCCTGCAACACCCTTCAATTCGATATGGCGCACTGGGCTGGTTGCAAAGCGATTGCGTAGCCGGTCATAGGCTGAGTCCGATATCAGGATGCCGCCCGGTGGCGCGCGGCCTTCAAGCCCGCTCGCAAGGTCAACCGACTCACCCCAGCAATCAAAGCTTGGCTGCCGCACGCCGACAACGCCTGTAAAGACCGGGCCGACGTGAAGACCTACGCGCAAAGCAATCGGATAGCCGGTTTCGGCGAGCATTTTCTGAATTTCGGCCTGAATGGCAAGTGCAAAATATGCGGCATTTTCGGCATGATCATTACTGTCATCATCACGGCTCATTCCGCCAACCGCCATGTAGGCGTCACCGATTGTACAGATCTTGCTCATCGAATGGTGCTGCGCCATCCGGTCAAACCGCGAGAAAATCTCGTCGAGTAACCGGATCAAATCGGGTGGGCTTAGCCTGCGTGACAATGACGTGAAGCCAGCGAGGTCTGCAAACACGATGCTTACCTCACCCAGCGTATCCGAAATGTCAGTTTCGCCACGCTGGATGCGTTCAACAATATCGCCCGGCAGGATTGAATGAAGCAATTCATCAGCACGCGCGGTTGACTGCGCAAGCGCACGTTCGCGCATAAACTGCGTCCGCGCAGCACGCTCGCGGATTGTGGATGATACCATGCCAATCATCACTGCCGCAAATATCCCGAGAATATTGACGATCAGCCAGCCGGGCTGCGCATTATCGGCGTAAACATGGCCCCAGATCGCGGTTAGCATCGTCACCGGCGCGAGAAGCATGAGATAGCGTACCCGGATTATGAATCCAGATGCCATTGCAAGGAAGGTCAGAACAAACCCCATCGCGGCATAATCAAAACCATTATCAAGAATGATGTAAATCCAAGTTTGTGCAACAAACAACGAGATGCCCGCAGTCACCACGACACTTTCAACACGGTTCATAAACGGCTTGAAAAAGAGCGATGCGGAACAGGCCAGCAGGATCGGCCCGACAAAAAAGATTCGGATCATGATCGCAAGCTGCTGATTATCGGGATCGATAATTCCGTCCCACACATAATAAGACGCGTAGGCAAATGCGCCGATGAAGAGGAATATCTGGTTGATCCGCGTTGCGCTGCGAATATAATTATTGGTAAAGCTTTCTTCATCCGCAGCATTGGCAAAGTTGAGGCCAAATCGGTGGAGCAGCCGATCAAACTTATCCATGAATTGACATTTCTATCGGCTCCGCGCGCGTTTTGGATATGTGGGAGTGCCTGCCCTTCAAGCAATAGCTTTTGGTGCGACCAATTCCCTTGAGGGTGATGTCGGCAAAGAAGGCAACATCGAATTTTTGCTTGAGCCGCCAGTAGGTTGATTCTGAAACAAGAATTTCACGCAATGGCGCCTTGCTTTCAAGGCGTGCCGCGAGGTTGACTGACTCGCCCCAACAATCAAATACGGGCCGCTGCACCCCAATGACGCCTGCCACCACCGGGCCGACGTGCATCCCGATGCGCAACTTGACCGGATAGTCAGTCTCTTCGATTACACGGGCAACAATTGCTTGTAACGCCAGCGCAAAATCGGCCGCATTTTCAACATGGTCTTCGCCCGCGCGCTGCCCGGCAAGCCCGCTGACCGCCATGTATGTGCCGCCGATGGTCTTGATTTTGTCAATGCCGTAGCGCTCCGCCTCTCGGTCAAAATCGGAAAAAAGCTGGTTTAGCCCGCGCAGCAACTGCGCCTCACCAATACCCTGATTCGGGTCAGCGACATTGCCCACATTGGCAAAAATCACCGCCACTTCGCCTAACGAGTCGGCAATGCCCGTCTCGCCCGACTGGATACGTTGGACAACATAGCTTGGCAGCATTGAGTGCAGCAGGTCATTGACTCGCGCGCGCGCAGTGTTCAGCGCCTCTTCGGTGAGAAACTGTCGCCGCGCCGCGCGTTCACGAAGGTGGGCTGCAATGCTGCTGAAAGTGATGCTGGTAAGCACCGCCAATATATTGATGATAATCCACTGCGGCCGCGCATTATCGGCAACTAGATGGCCGATTATGGTAGTCACCAAAGCAAAGGCTGAGATCAGCATGATGTAGGGCGTTCGCAGCGCGAATGCCGCATTGGCCGCCATCAACAGGATCACAAACCCCATCGCCGCATAATCATAGCCGTGCGCAATCACGCCGTACACAAGTGTCAGGCCAAGTTGGGCCACCATGTAAATCAGTGTGATCAGGCTTTCCTGATGGCGCCTGCCAATTTTAGTAGATAAAAGGAATGCTGCGAGCGCAAATACAGGTGCCACTGCAAAGCCGCGTATCATATGCGCGATTTCGCCACCAACAGGATCCATGATTTTGTCACTGATAAAAAATCCGTAATAGGAAATTGCGCCGACAAAAAGAAATAGCCGCGTTACGGGGAGTGATTTGGTCACATAATAATCAACGAAACGCGCCTCAATATCGGGATTGTCAAAAGCGAGCCGAAGCCGTGCTAGCAATCCTCGTTGCGGCTTTTTACCCTTTGATGATTCCATTTTTAGGCGACCCCTATTGTGACCATAAAGCACTGATAATCTCGGATCGCTATAGAAAAATTACATAATACCCGTTGGTTCAATTTACCCGATTTTAATCGTTCAAACTATGCAGTTCCCGCGCGATAACCGGATCGGCAATGTCATTGATCATGAAACATTTTGGTAAGCTGGTTTGAGCCGCGTCACCAAGTGTGTGGGCAACTATGTCTGATATTATGATGTGACCGTTGCCAGCTTTGCTCTCTAAACCACGAGCAATCCGCACGTTATCGCCGTAGCAGTCAAATGTTGGTCTGCGGTCACCTACTACCCCGGCTATAATTGGACCAATATGCACACCCACCCGAACATTGATAGGATAGTTGGTTTCAGCAATCAAAGCGATGACTTCATCACGAATGGCAAGCGCAAAACGTGCGGTATTTCGCGCAAGTTCGTGAGATGTTAACGACCCATCCATACCGCCCACAGCCATATACGCATCGCCAATCGTCGTAATTTTCTCCATTGCGCAACGCTGTGCTGCGGCATCAAATCGCGTAAACAGATTATCAAGCAGGTGAATTAGATCAGTTGGACTAAGACGGCGCGAGAGTGACGTAAACCCTGCGATGTCGGCAAAAACGATGCTCACTTCTGGCAAAATGTCGATTATGTCTGTTTCTCCTGCCTGAAGACGCTGGCCAATTTTTCCCGGCAGCATTGAACTTAGCAGCGCTTCTGCACGGCCATGTGATACATCAAGCGCGCGCGTGGCCATAAATTGAATACGAGCGGTGCGTTCTCTGATAACCGCAGACACTAATCCCAGCAGAATAGCGGTTACGATGCCGATAATGTTGACAACGAGCCAGCCCGGATCAGCATTATTGGCATAAAAATGCCCTCCAATTGAGCCAATTAGATCAAAAAACGCGATAATCGCTAGAAATGTAATCCGAATTATAAATGCTATCGACAGCGCTAAAAATATAATCGCAAAACCAACTGCCGCGAAATTATAGCCGCTTTGCAACGTTGAGAAAATCCAAGCCTGTGCAGAAATTATGATAAATCCGTTGGTAACAACGACATATTCAATGCGCTTTCTAAATAAATCGATGAATATCGCAAATACGCACAGACCGATGAGCGGCGTCGAATAATAGAATCTGATATTATTGGCGGTTTGATAATTTTCTGGATCTATTAGAACATCCTGCTCAATATATTTGAGGAAGGACAGCCCCCCAACCGCCAGAAAAAACTGAGTTAGACGGGCCGCAGAATATACATAGCTTTCAACAAAAAGCCGCTCATCCGTCGGATCACGAAATGCAAGGCCAACCGTGGCTAAAAAATCAAAATAGGGTGTTAACCAGCCCCTTAGCAAATTCGCGGTCATTAATCCACATCCTGCATTGTGGAAGAATATTGATCAAGAAACGAAATAAAGGTTTTTTCGTCAAGACGCTGACCCAGCCGATAAGCGCGAGTTTTTCCAACCCCTTTCAAATTAATATCGCCAACTGAATCAATATGGAATTTGTGTTTAAGCCGCCAATAAGTCGATTCTGAGATATATATATTCCCGACGGTTGCGCTGCTTTCAAGGCGGCTGGCGATGTTGACTGAGTCGCCCCAACAATCAAAGCGAGGTCGCTGCAATCCTATCACACCTGCAACGATTGAGCCTACATGTATGCCAACCCGGAATTCCACAGATACACCGAGGTTTTTCCCCCATTTTTTCATAATAGCCTGTATCGCAAGCGCGAAATTAGCAGTATTTTCGGTATGATCCCCAGTTGTGTCCTTAGCCGAAAGCCCAGCGATCGCCATGTAACAACCGTCCATTGTCTTAATCTTTTCAACACCGTACCGCTCTGCCTCAATGTCAAAAATTGAGAACAACTGATTAAGGGCGCTCACCCGATCACGCATTCTCATGGTTTTTCTGGGATCCCGTGCTCCCGTGATATTTGCAAAGATGATCGTTACTTCACCAAGCGAATCGGCGATGCTGGTTTCCCCTGCCTGCATCCGCTGGGCTATGCGTTGTGGTAACATTGAATATAACAGGTCATCATTGCGCTGTTGTGATTCAACAATCGCACGATCAGTCAGAAAACGCCGTCGCGCCGCGCGCTCACGCAGGTGTGCGGAAATGCTGCTGAATATAATTGCCGTCAACATGTAGTTGACATTAATCTTTAACCAACCAGTACCGGCATTATCAGCATAGATATGTGCCGCAACCATAGAAATAAAGCCAAACAAAGATATAATTAGGGTATATTTTAGTCTTACTGTAAATGTCAGATTTGCTCCCATCAGTAGTAATATAAAGCCAAGGCCAGCATGTTCAAATCCGTTTTCTATGTTAGAGTATATAAAACAGGACGTAGTATATGGAATTAGGTAATATATTAATGCAATACTTTCATAATGGCGCTGCGCTTTTTTGAAAAAAAGACTAATTGCGCAAATTAACATTGCCGGAACTGCAATGGTTCCGCGTAACATATGATTTCTATATCCTGTTACCG
>JAYUIX010000053.1:0-35775 GCA_043765635.1 Sphingomonadales bacterium | reverse complement strand
TCCTCAAGTGCATTGGGTGCATATTAACTACGAGCCGCTTTTGAAACAGTTGCTTGACTCACTAAGCGTCAGCAGTGTTTTTGGAATAAAACAAAGCAGGCCTCTCGCATGACCGACAGCCTCCCCACTTACCACCAATCGGGGCGCCCCCACCCGCGACCTCAAAAACCCCTTTCCTACACAACGCCTTTCTGCTTCACTCCACCAATGAAATCCGCCATCGCCCCACCCGCTGTTTTCATCATTTCACGGCCATCTTGAAGGTCAGAAAAATATACCGATTCACTGTCAACTTCGTGAGAAAACCGACGAAAATTAAAACCCGGCTACGCCCCGAATATAATGCCTGCTTGATCCCTGCCGCACTATACCCCACATAGCATTTGCTATGATGATCAATATTGAAACGACGCCGAACCCGTCAACGCTCAAATTCCTGCCCGGTCGCACGGTGATGGAGGTTGGGACGCGGGACTTTGCAAGCCCTGAAGAGGCGGTGGCCTCGCCGCTTGCCGAAGCGCTGTTTACGTTGGGCGATGTTGAGGGCGTGTTCTTTGGTCATAGTTTCGTTTCGGTCACCGCCGGGCCGGGAACAAACTGGGCTGATCTCAAATCAGACGTTGTCTCAGTCTTGCTTGATCATTTCAGCGCGAACATGCCGCTCTTTGCCGCTGGAACTGCTGCTGGCATCAATGTCCCCCCCGAAATTGATCATGATGATCCGGCTGACGCAGACATTATCATTCAGATTAAAGAGCTGATCGAAACGCGCGTGCGTCCAGCCGTTGCCAATGACGGCGGCGATATTATTTATCAAGGCTTCAACAAAGGCACTGTGTTTCTCAAAATGCAGGGTGCTTGTTCTGGGTGTCCTTCATCAACCGCAACGCTCAAAAACGGCATTGAGTCGCTGCTCAAACATTATGTTCCTGAAGTGACTGACGTGCGCGCGATCTAAGTGATTTTATGAAAGGTTTATGATGACGGCTCCGCTTTCCCCCGAAGCGCTGGATCAGATTTTTGGCGCTGCGCACACATGTTATAGCTACACCGATGCGCCGGTTTCCACTGAGCAGCTTCATGCGATTTGGGATCAGGTCAAATACGGCCCCACATCGTTCAATTGCCTGCCCGCACGGATGATCTGGTGCGTGAGTGCGGAAGCCAAAGAAAAGCTTGCGGCCACCGCGATGGAAGCCAATGCCAAGCGCATTCGCGAAGCACCGGTGACGGTCATCGTTGGCATGGACAGCGAATTTTATCAGAATTTGCCTGAACTTTTCCCTCCGGCTGATGTGCAAGGCTTGTTTTCGGGCAATGCTGAACTTGCGCAGACGACTGCGTTTCGAAATTCAACGCTTCAAGGCGGTTATTTGATTGTTGCGGCACGTGCGCTTGGTCTCGGGGTTGGGCCAATGTCGGGCTTTAACAATGCCGCTGTTGACGAAGCGTTTTTTGCTGGAACTATGGTCAAATCAAATTTTATTGCGACGCTCGGGGTCGCTGATCCGGCAGGCATATTGCCACGTTTGCCGCGCCCAGTGTTTGACCGTTTCAACAGCATTGCTTGATATCAAGCGCCGATGCTTACGCTTGCGATTGAAACAGCGGGCAACGCTTGTTCGATCGCGCTACTTGATGCAACGCAGATTATCGCCGAACGCCACGAAAATGTCGGGCGTGGCCATGCCGAGCGATTAATCCCTTGGATTGCCGAACTGCCCGGTGGCGGGCGGGCAGACCAGATCATCGTTGGCTGTGGCCCCGGCAGCTTTACCGGGGTCAGGATTGGTATCGCCGCCGCGCGCGCGCTTGGGCTGGGCTGGGGTGTGCCTGTCAACGGTGTTTCGTCGCTCGCGCTGCTTGCGGCGCAGTGCCCTGCCGATATATTTGTTGTTGCAGCAGAAGGCGGGCACGGTGAATTATTAGTTCAGCAATATTATCGGAACCCGTTTCGCACGGAGGGTGATTTTGCTTCGCTTGACGCGGAAAGTGCTGGCAAAGTGGTACGCGCCGATGTGGTTGTTGGCGAAGGTGCCGCGCGACTGATCGCGGCACGTGGCTATGGCACATATTTCCCCGCTGAGGCGCGGGCAGCAAATGTCCGGCTGCTGCCGCCCGAGGCTATGATGCTCGCGCCGACTCCGCTTTATGGTAGAGCCCCCGATGCAAAACCGATAACAGGGTGAGATGAACCCTGACGCTCCCTTCGAAATCAAACGCGTAAGCGCAAATGATCTGGCATCAGTCATGACAATCATGAACGAGTCATTTGATCCAAAATACGGCGAAGCCTGGTCAGCGGCACAGTGCGAGTCAATGTTGAGCCTACCGGGAAGCTGGTTGCTACTTGCCAGTATCGGTGAATACCCGGCGGCATTTTCGCTTACCCGCTCTTTTGCTGGTGAAGCCGAACTCTTGTTGATTGCAACCCGGCCTGGCTTTCAACGACGCGATATTGGCAAAGCACTAATTGATCATATGATTGCCGAATGTGCGGCAATGCAGATCAAGGTCATTCATCTTGAAGTGCGTGCTGATAATCCAGCACTTTCTTTCTATAGAAATGCTGGATTTGAACAGGTAGGGGTCAGGTTAAATTATTATCGCGGCGCATTAGGCCGGAAAACCGATGCTATCACTTTGAGTAAGCAGATCGGATAAGAAATTTTTATATTGAAATTTGATCTTGACAGGATTAGCGATTTCATACGTCGCAAATAACCAATAAACAACAAAAGATGATTGGTACAAAGCCGACATCTTAACCAGCAAGGGCAGCAAGAAATGACCGATGCAAATGATCTTCAAGAAACTTTTATTACCCTAACCGCAGATATTGTGGCAGCACATGTCAGCAATAACAGTGTGGCAGTATCTGACATCCCACATCTTATCCAGAATGTGCACGGCGCACTCGTTAGCCTTGGTGGTTCAGCCCCCGTGCCTGAAGTCAAGCTTGAACCAGCGGTATCAATCCGCGCTTCGATCAAGCCTGATTACATTGTCTGTCTTGATGATGGCAAGAAACTCAAAATGCTTAAGCGCCACTTGATGACACATTACGGCATGACGCCTGATGATTACCGCACAAAGTGGGGCTTGCCTGCTGATTATCCTATGGTTGCCCCCAACTACGCTGAGCAGCGTCGTTCGCTTGCGGTCAAGATTGGTCTTGGCACCAAGCGTGGCAAGCGTAAGTAAGCTTAGCGTTACGAAATTTTGGTCTTTGCATGGGCAGGTGATTGATTTGCCTGTCCATGCGGCTAAAGGGTGTATATGCCCTGCTTATGTCAGCTACAACCATGACACGAAACATTGATATAGAAGCGCTTTGCGCCGAAAAGGGTTTGCGCATCACTGAGCAGCGTCGTGTGATCGCACGCGTTTTATCTGAAGCTGAAGATCATCCCGATGTTGAAACGCTTTATGACCGTTCTTCGGCAATTGATCCGGGGATTTCAATCGCCACGGTTTATCGCACTGTTCGCCTGTTTGAAGAAGCCGGCATTCTTGACCGCCATGATTTTGGTGATGGTCGCGCGCGTTATGAAGCTGCACCCGAAGCGCATCATGATCATTTGATTGATGTCGAAACCGGCAAGGTAATCGAGTTCGTCGACCCCGAACTTGAAGCGCTCCAGAAACAAATTGCCGAAAAACTTGGTTTCCGTTTGGTCGATCACCGGATGGAACTTTATGGCGTTTCACTCGATCGCAAAGCCTGATCGCGTCCATCCGCGTGCGGCGGCACGAATTATTCTAATTGCCTTTGCTTTTGCGGCAATGCTTCCGCTTCATGGCCTGTGGCGGATGTTCCGCATGCAATCTCCGTGGCCACGTCATTTTACCAAAATTTCGCGTATCATTAGTGGCGTCAAGGTTTTAACCGTAGGCAAAAACTGCAAACGCAATGTGCTATTTGTCGCTAACCATGTAAGCTGGGTCGATATTCTTTTGCTTGCAGGTGAAACCGGCAGCGCCTTTGTCGCTAGGGCGGATATGGCACCGTGGCCAGTGCTTGGCTGGATGGCAACGCTTAATAACTCAGTCTATGTTGCGCGCGACCAACGACTTGATGTTGGCGCACAGGCCATTGCGATGAAGGCTGCACTCCAAACGCGCCAGCCGCTGACACTGTTTCCGGAGGGCACGACGGCTAATGGCCGCGCGCTACTCCCATTTCGATCTTCTTTGCTTGCCGCCGTTGCCCCGCCGCCTGAAGGAATTGCGATCCAGCCCGTTGCGATTGATTACGGCCCAGAAGCCCCTGAAATCGCTTGGACTGATGATGAAAGTGTGGGCGTCAATGCACTTCGGCTTATGGCACGCAGCAAGCCAATCGTTGTCACGTTGCACTTTATGGAACCGATTGATATTTCGCTGCTTGGCGATCGCAAGGCTATTACGGCCCACGCCCGCAACGCGATTGCCGCGCGGCTTGGGCTTGAGTAAGACAAGAAAATGAGTCGCCAATCCCCCAAAACATATCATGTGAAATCTTTCGGTTGCCAAATGAACGTCTATGATGGCGAACGCATGGGGGAATTGCTTAATGCTGAGGGCATGGTGCAGGCAGTTGAAGCTGACGCCGATCTCGTTGTTCTCAATACCTGTCACATCCGTGAAAAAGCTGTTGACAGAGTCTATTCTGATATTGGGCGATTAAAGCGTGAAGATGGCACGCGACCGATGATCGCGGTTGCTGGCTGCATCGCGCAGGCAGAAGGCGCTGAAATTCCGCGCCGTGCACCAAGTGTTGATATTGTTGTTGGCCCGCAGGCGTACCACCAACTGCCGGGGATGATTGCTACAGTCACGAACGGCAAGCGCGCGGTTAATCTTGATCTACCCGGCCTTACGAAGTTTTCAGCACTTCCGCCGCGCCGCAAGGTTGGGGCCACCGCGTTTCTGACGGTGCAAGAAGGATGCGATAAATTCTGCACCTATTGCGTCGTGCCCTACACGCGCGGTGCGGAAATATCGCGCGGGTTTGATGCCATCATGGATGAGGCGCGCGTTTTGATTGATGGCGGCGCAAAAGAAATCACTTTGCTTGGCCAGAATGTGAACGCATGGGCGGATAGCGATAAAGGCCTTGACCATCTGATCCGTGCACTTGACCGGCTGCCCGGGTTGTTGCGCATTCGCTACATGACGAGCCATCCCGGTGACATGAGCGAAGGCCTGATCGCGGCGCACGGTGATGTTGAAACATTAATGCCCTTCCTTCATTTGCCAGTGCAATCGGGCAGCGACCGCATCCTCAAGGCAATGAATCGCAGCCATAACGCGGCGCATTATCTCAGCATCATCGAACGCGTGCGCAAGGTACGCGCAGATATTGCAGTTTCGGGCGATTTTATCGTTGGCTTCCCCGGCGAAAGCGAGGCTGACTTTGCAGCAACGCTTTCATTGGTTGAACAAGTTGGCCATGCCTCGGCGTATAGCTTCAAATATTCACCGCGCCCCGGCACGCCTGCGGCTAAAATGGCGGATCAAATTGCGCCTGTTGTAATGGACGAGCGGCTCCAGCGGTTGCAAGCGCTGATCAATGCGCAGCAAGCCGCGTTCAACGCCGCAAGCGTTGGTCGGCGCACCGATATTCTTCTTGAGCGCAACGGCAAGCTGGCGGGGCAGTTGATTGGCAAGTCACCGTGGCTACAATCAGTACATCTGATTTCCCCTGATGCACATATCGGTGATATGATTAGTGTTGAGTTGGTGTCAGCAGGGCCAAACAGCCTTGAAGGCGCAATCATTCAAAAGGAGCGTTATGCCGCGTAAACCCGTACCCGCCCGCATCGGTGAACCTGCCCGACTTGAGGTGATTTTCGATAAGCCGCAATTGCTCGGGCGATTATTTGGCGAATTTGATCAAAACTTGGTTGCAATTGAAAATCGCTTTGGCGTCTATGTCGCGGCGCGTGGCAATAAGCTTCAGATCGAAGGCGAGGCTGAAGCGATTGGCCGCGCGCGCGATGTGCTAACTGGACTCTATAACCGCTTGGTTCAAGGGCAGGATATCGACTCAGGCGCAGTCTCGGCGTTGATCAGCATGGCGTTTGAACCAACGCTTGAGGGCATCATCAAGCACGAACATGCAGCGCCGCCGATCATGATCCGGACGCGCAAGAAAACCATCGTGCCACGCTCTGCAATGCAAATCCGCTATATGGAGGCGCTCGTAAAGCATGATATCATCTTCGCGCTTGGGCCAGCGGGGACGGGCAAAACCTATCTTGCAGTCGCACAAGCCGTCGCGCAGCTCATCACGGGCAGTGTTGACCGACTGATCCTTTCGCGCCCAGCGGTTGAAGCAGGCGAGCGGCTTGGTTTCCTTCCCGGCGATATGAAGGAGAAGGTCGATCCCTATCTGCGACCGCTTTACGACGCACTATATGATTGCCTGCCCGCCGAACAGGTCGAGCGGCGGATTGCGAGCGGCGAGATTGAAATCGCACCCATCGCTTTCATGCGTGGGCGCACCCTCGCCGACGCATTCGTGATCCTTGATGAGGCACAAAACACCACGCCCGCGCAAATGAAAATGTTCCTCACCCGCTTTGGCCAGAATAGCCGGATGGTGATCTGCGGCGATCCCAAACAAACCGATTTGCCCGATCACATCAAGTCAGGTCTCGCTGATGCAGTGGCGAAACTTGAAGGCATTGAGGGCATGGCAATGGTACGCTTCGGCGTTGGCGACGTTGTCCGCCACCCAATCGTCGGGCGAATTGTTGAGGCGTATGAGGGCAGCGACGCTAAATAACACGCCGCCGCCCTTCAAAATCTTACTTAGCCGCCGTCCAGACAAATGCTTGACAGAAAAAGGCAACGCAGCCCTTTACGGTAAGCGTACCATTGGAGTTCATAAAGGCCTTCGACTTATAGGTTTTGCCCTTTTTTGGGTCGTAAATATTGCCTTCCCACTGCTTGCCGCCATCCTTGAGCGCGAGCAGAATTGGCAGACCAAGCAAAGGACGGTTTTTCAGTTTCGCATCCGGGTTGTTTCGGTCAAACGGCGGGCCTTCAATGGGCGTCAAAAACTTGGTGATCTTACCGCACATATTTGCGCCACAGGGCGCGATTTCGATGATGCTGTCTTTTTCAGCGGTAATCCACTTACCAGCGATCGGAGTAGCTGCCGTAGCCGGAGTCGTTGCAAGCAATGCTGCTGCGCCGAGCAACAGGATCGAAAATTTGGTCATATACGCCCTTTCTTGGAATCTTGTTTCGGTTGTGCCATCATATACGACATGAGAATAGCCATTGCTTCATTAACCTGCGCTTTCGCCGCAATTTTTCCTGCTTATGCCGGAACCCTCCGTGTTGAACCCGGCGCAAACGCACAAGAGCGGCTGCAAACCGCGCTGCTTGATGCCAAGGCCGGGGATACCGTCGAAATCGGCGCGGGCCGGTTTGAACTGACCGACGGGCTATCGCTTGATATTTCGGGCGTCACCGTGCGTGGGATGGGCACGGATAAAAGCGTGCTCAGTTTCAAAGGGCAGAAAAGTGCTGGCGAAGGTTTACTCGTTACATCAAACGATGTTGTGCTGCGCGATTTTGCCGTCGAAGATACGCGCGGCGATGCGCTCAAATCAAAAGGTTCAAGTCGAATCACCTTCTTCAATTTGCGCGTTGAATGGACGGGCGGGCCAAAGGCCACCAACGGCGCTTACGGCATCTATCCAGTCAGCTCAACCGACGTCCTGATCGACAGTATCCGCGTATCGGGCGCGTCGGACGCAGGCATTTATGTGGGCCAATCAAAAAACATCATTGTCCGCAATTCACTTGCCATGCGCAATGTCGCTGGCATTGAAATTGAAAACAGCTTCAATGCCGATGTGTATTCAAACGTCGCAATGCACAACACTGGCGGCATACTGGTATTCGATCTGCCCAACTTGCCCCAAAAGGGCGGTAACAGCATCCGCATTTTCTCCAACCGCGTGACCAAGAATGACACGCCCAATTTCGCACCACCCGGCAATGTCGTCAGCCAAGTTCCGGTTGGCACGGGCGTGATGGTGATGGCGAACAGCAATGTCCATGTGTACGGCAATATCCTCGGTGACAATGCCACCGCCAATGTCTTCGTCGTCGCCTATAAGCAAAAATTTGATGATCCCGGCTATAGCCCGCGCGTCAAAAATATTGTGATCCGCGATAATGAACATGGCCGCGCAGGCTGGGCACCTGGCTTTGTTGGCGGCAAGGAATTGGCCGCCGCGATGGGCGGCGCGATTGCTCCGATATTTTGGGACGGCGTGGGCGGCGCAGCAGCAGGGGTGCATGTCAGTGATAAAGTCGCGGTGCTGACGCTTGGGCTTGATGAGCCGCTGACCCCACTCGCCGAAATGCAGCCGGGGCCGATTGATCTGAGCAAAACACCAATCGTTGCAATGCCCGCTGCGGTCGTTCTGCCCACATCAATGGAGGTTGCGCTCAAGTGAAAGCGTTCGTCAGCGCGGCTTTACTCGCGTGCCTGAGTATCGGCGCGAGTGAAGCGCCACCCGTCAATGATGCGCTGATCCTCGGCGATGTGCTGCCGCTCAAACTGTCTGATTTTGGCTTGTTGATGGGTAAGCAGGGGCTGACTCCAGCAGTTGGCGTCATGCCTTACAAGCTCTCCACCCCGCTCTTTTCGGACTATGCCGAAAAATACCGCTATGCCTATGTTCCTGCGGGTAAACGCATCACTTACCGCGCGGACGGCGTGATGGCGTTTCCGGTGGGCAGCGTCCTCATCAAAAGCTTCGGCTATCCAGCCGACCTGCGCAAACCCACCGAAAATTTACGCATCCTCGAAACGCGGCTGTTGATCCACCGCGCAAACGGCTGGGTAGCCCTGCCCTATGTCTGGAATGCTGACGGCAGCGACGCAACGCTCAAGCGCGCGGGCACACGGATTGACGTGCGCTGGACGCATCTTGACGGGCAGGTGAAGAACATCAGCTACGCCGTACCTAACGTTAACCAGTGCAAGGGCTGCCACAGCCTTGACGGCGCGATGATGCCAATCGGCCCAAAAGCGCGCAACCTTGATCAAGACTTCCTGCGCACCGCCGCTATCAACGGCCTGCCAGCAAAAATCGATCCTATCCCGGTCTGGAATGATCCGGCATCGGGGAGCATTGACGCGCGCGCGCGCGCCTATCTCGACGTAAATTGCGCGCACTGCCATAATCCGCGCGGACCAGCGAGCAATTCAGGGCTGTTCCTCAATTGGGGGCAAGTTGACCGGGTCGCGCTCGGCGTTGGCAAGCGCCCAGTCGCGGCAGGCAGTGGTGCTGGGCAATACTCGTTTGATATCGCCGCTGGCCATCCTGAAAGCTCGATCATGCTCTACCGACTGGCGAGCATCGAACCCGGCGTCGCGATGCCCGAACTTGGCCGCGCGACCGCCCACGCCGAGGGGATTGCGCTGCTCAGCCAGTGGATCAAAGCGATGCCTGCGGGGGACGTGAAGTGACAATCCGCCTTTATGATTATTTCCGCTCATCCGCCTGCTACCGTGTGCGGATTGCACTCAATCTCAAAGGCTTGGCCTATGAGGCAATTGATACCAGCCTGCTTGATGGCGCACAGCTTACACCAGAATATAAGGCGATGAACCCGCAGGGTTTCGTTCCAATGCTTGAGGTTGACGGACTGCGCATCACGCAGAGTCTTGCGATCATCGAATGGCTTGACAGCTACACCCCCGAACCGCGCTTTGTGCCGACCGACCCTAACGCACGCGCGCGGCAAATGGCATTAGCGCTGACAATTGCTTGTGACATTCACCCGCTTAACAATCTGCGTGTCCTCAAATATCTCGGCAGCCAACTCAGCGCGGAGGAGGCTGCGCGTGATGACTGGTATCGTCACTGGGTGATCGCTGGCTTTGATGCGCTTGAGGCGATGGCCGATCCCGCGACGCCTTTCCTTGGTGGCGATGCGCCTGGGATTGCTGACATTTGCCTTGTCCCGCAAATGTATAACGCGCGGCGCTTTGCGACCCCGCTTGAGGCCTATCCCAATCTTGTGCGGATTGATGCGGCTTGTAGTGCGCTGAGTGCTTTTGCCCGCGCGCATCCTGATATGGTGAAGGGTTAGAATATGGGGAACTCTGCTGCACTTATCATCGGCGCTGGCGATGCTACAGGTGGTGCTATCGCCCGCGCTTTTGCTCGCGATGGTCTAGTCGCCTGCGTTAACCGCAGGCCGCGCAATTCCAAGCAGCTTGAAGCGCTTGCCGCCGCAATTCGCGCAGAAGGCAAAGCCGCACACGCCTTCCCGGCTGATGCCCGCGATGAGGCAGCGATGGTGGAGTTAGTGGAGACAGTCGAACGCGATATTGGTCCGATTGAGGTCGCCGTCTTCAACGTCGGCGCGAACGTCCGCTTCGCCGTGACTGACACTAGCGCACAAGTGTACCGCAAAGTCTGGGAAATGGCCTGCTTTGCCGGGTTCCTGATAGGTCGCGAGGTGGCCAAAGCAATGATCGCGCGCGGGCACGGTACGATCATCTTTACAGGCGCAACCGCATCACTGCGCGGCGGCGCTGGCTTTTCGGCATTCTCCGGGGCAAAAGCCGCCTTACGGATGCTCGCGCAGAGCATGGCACGCGAACTTGGGCCGCAGGGCATCCATGTCGCGCATGTCGTGATTGACGGCGGGATTGATACCGAATTCGTGCGCGGGCTTCGCCCCAATTTTGATGAACTGAAAGCCGAGGACGGTGTGCTCTCCCCCGATGCCATCGCCGCCAATTATGTCATGCTCCACCACCAACACCGCAGCGCGTGGACGCATGAGCTAGACCTGCGCCCCTGGATCGAAAGTTTCTGACCCGTGACCAAAAGCTTTGATTTCATCTTCGATTTTGCCGGGCCGAACGGCTACCTCGTCCACAAGGTGCTGCCCGAATTTTGCGCAAGCACGGGGGGCACCGCCAACTATATCCCCTGCTTGCTCGGTGGGATAATGAAGGCCACGAACAACCAACCGCCAATGATGCGCTATGCCGAAACCCCCGCCAAGCGCGATTATGAACTGCTTGAGTTTAACCGCTTCATCAAGGCGAACCGCTTGAGCGCGTTCAAGATGAATCCGCACTTCCCGGTTAATTCGCTGCGCATCATGCGGATAGCGGTCGCGGCACAGCATGAGGGCGTGTTCAGCGCCTATAGCGAGGCGATGTTCGCCGCGATGTGGGAGGATGGCCGCAACCTTGCTGATCCGGAAACCGTCGCAGAAGTCATCACCGCTGCTGGCCTTGATGCAACCGCACTCACAGCACGCAGCGAAGACCCAGCGATTAAGGCCGAACTCATCACCAATACTGAGGCCGCTGTCGCGCGCGGTGCCTTCGGCATCCCGACCTTCTTTGTCGGCGACGAGATGTTTTGGGGGAAGGAACGCTTGGGTCAGCTCGCCGAGGCGCTCGCGACGCACTGACCCTTGCGCCGAACCGTTCATCCGTTAAGAGCAGAGCATGGATAGAATAGTTGTACGTGGCGGCAATCGCCTCAACGGGCGGCTGCCGATTTCGGGGGCCAAAAATTCCGCACTCACGTTGCTGCCGTGCGCGCTGCTCACTGATGAGCCGCTGACGTTGCGCAATCTGCCGCGTCTGGCCGACGTTGATAGCTTTGGCCATTTGCTCAATCAGCTTGGTTGCTCAACAATGATCGAAGGCGCGCGACCCGAAGATTTCGGCCGGGTGATGACCGCACGTGCGGGCAAGGTCACAGCGACTATCGCGCCATATGATATCGTCCGCAAGATGCGCGCCTCAATCCTCGTCCTCGGGCCACTGCTCGCGCGCGCGGGCGAGGCGACCGTCTCGCTGCCTGGTGGCTGCGCGATTGGCAACCGCCCGATTGATCTGCATTTGAAAGCGCTTGAAGCGTTTGGCGCGACGATTGAAGTCACCGCTGGCTATGTCAAGGCAAGTACGCCGGGCGGGCGGCTTCCCGGTGGCAAAATGATCTTTCCTGTGGTTTCGGTTGGCGCGACTGAAAATGCGCTGATGGCGGCCTCGCTCTCCAAAGGCACCTGCGTCCTCGAAAATGCCGCGCGCGAGCCTGAGATTGTTGACCTGTGCAACTGCCTCGTCGCGATGGGCGCGCGGATTGACGGCATTGGCTCTGAAACGCTGATAGTGGAAGGTGTGGAGCGTCTCCACGGCGCGACTTATGCGGTGATGCCTGACCGGATCGAGGCGGGCAGCTATGCCTGCGCCGTTGGCATCGCTGGCGGGTCAGTTGAACTCGTCGGCGCGCGCGCCAGCGAAATGGGTGCAACGCTCGAAGCGCTGCGCAATGCGGGCGTCACCATTGAGGAGAAACGCGATTCGATCCACATCAGCTCAGACGGCAAAATCGGCCCGCTCACACTTTCGACCGCGCCTTACCCCGGCTTCGCGACTGACATGCAAGCACAATTTATGGCGATGCTCTTGAAGGCCGACGGCGCAAGCGTGCTGACCGAAACCATCTTTGAAAACCGTTACATGCACGTGCCAGAGCTGGCGCGGATGGGCGCCGACATTCAAGTGCGCGGACGTTCAGCCGTCGTGCGCGGCGTTGCTAAACTCGTCGGCGCGCCCGTGATGGCAACTGACCTGCGCGCCTCAATGAGCCTGATCATCGCCGGCCTCGCCGCTGAGGGCGAAACCACCGTCCAACGTGTCTACCACCTCGATCGCGGCTACGAACGGTTGGAGGAGAAATTGCAGGCTGTCGGTGCTGATATTGAACGGGTGAGCGACGGGTAGGGCAGTCGAACCCTATCCTCTAGTAATCTTCACGGGCACTGATTTGATAATACCAACAAACGGGTGCGGATCGCGGATCACATCGCCTGCCAATTCTACCTTCATATTGCGCGCAGCCATTTCGGAAATCAGAACTTGAATCTGAAGTTCAGCCAAACGCGCGCCAACGCAGCGGTGGACACCGTAGCCGAATGACAAGTGCCGCCGCGCATTCTCACGATCAGCGATGAAGCGCGCACCGTCTTCAAAAATGCGCTCATCACGGTTGCCCGAAATATACCACATGACGACCTTATCGCCCTCGCGAAATTGATGGCCACGAAATTCAACGTCCTGCGTAGCGGTACGACGCATGTGCGATACAGGCGAGACCCAGCGGATCGTTTCGCTCGCGGCGTTGGGGATGATCTCGGGATTCGCAATAATCTTTTCCCATTGGTCAGGCCAACGATTGATCGCATCGATAAACCCCGACATGCTGTTGCGCGTGGTATCATTGCCGCCAACGATCAGCAGCGCCATGTTGCCAATAAATTCGATCTGATCCATTTGGCCGAGCGCCGAGGAATGAATCATCATTGAGAGCAAATCAGGCGTAGGCTCAGCATTTGAGCGTTCCTGCCACAGTTGATAAAAGCGCGCAGCCATTTCGAACATCATGTTCAGTCGTTCTTGCGGATTATTGTCGATTAGATTGATCGAGGTGATCGCGTCTGACCAGACAGGAAGCTTGTGGCGCTCATCCCACGGAAAATCGAAGAGGATGGCGAGCATATCCGTTGTCAAATCAGTCGAGACCAGCTTGACCCAATCGAACACTTCGTCGCGCGGCAGCGAGTCTAGCCGGGCAGCAGTGCGCACACGGATGTTTTCGCCGAGCCGCGCGATTTCAGACGGGGTGAAAGCTAGCGCGACGACGCGACGCTTATCGGCGTGGCGCGGTGGATCCATCGCGATGAACATTTCCATTGCCTGACCTTGTCTGTCAGCGGGCGGCTCAACGATGGAAACACCTCCGCGCGATGCTTCGGACGAATAAATCAGCGGCAGCGCCTCAATTTCGGTAATATCCTTGTGTGTGGTGATTGACCAAAATGGGCCATATTTACTGTCGCGGCAATAATGCACTGGTGCTTCGGCGCGCAGCCGCGTCATCAGTGGATGGATTGAACCATCGGCGAAACGTGGCGGGAAGCTCGGGTCGAGTGCGTCAATCGGTTCAACTAAGTGG
The DNA here is from genome assembly GCA_043765635.1 of Sphingomonadales bacterium. Classification (GTDB taxonomy): domain Bacteria; phylum Pseudomonadota; class Alphaproteobacteria; order Sphingomonadales; family Sphingomonadaceae; genus Aquisediminimonas. The sequence continues at coordinate 21,772 of JAYUIX010000053.1, read as the reverse complement.
GCTTCGGCGGGGGCAGTAGCCATTGTCTCTCTCCTCGGGCGGTCAGGGAATTTCATCAATATTGTTGACGATCCGGTCGATGAGATCGCCGAGTTGTTCGATTTCACCTTCGCTAAATCCAGCGAACATCTGTTCATGCAAACGGTCGATCATCGGTCGAAGTTCAGGCAACAGGTCATGCGCCTTCTGGGTTGCCTCGATCCTCCAGACACGTCGGTCGGTTTGGCTTGGGCTGCGAGATAGAAGCTCTTTGCGCTCCATAATGTCAATCGTCTGTCCAACACTGGCGCGTTCAAGGTCAAGCACGCGCGCGATTTCGCTTTGCGTCATGCCGTGGTTGCGGATGATGTACGCAAGCAAGCGCCACTGCGCACGGCTGAGATCATAAGCCTCAAGCCGAGCATCAACCCGCCGACTGAGCGCGCGGACGATTTCATCAAAGCGGAATGACAATGCCTCTCGCGGCGCATGTAAGGGGGTATCACATTCCATTGATACGTCAGTAACGTAGCACTATAATAATGTCAACTACCTTACATTATTGTATATTACAAAAAGTGCGTGATCGGAACCCCTACCCCGCCCTAATCGCTCTCGGCGCGTATTCGCTGGCGTCGGACACTTCAAAAAACCGCTGGAGCATCGCTTGCTCCACGCTCGTCAAATGTGGGTTCCAGACGTCGAAGATGAGTACCGCGCGGAGCTCTTCGCTGTTGTTCCAAGCTTCATGTTCGATGGTGTCATCGAAGGCGAAGGCTTCTCCCACTTTCCACTGGCGGGTTTCACCGCCGACGCGAAAGCCGCAGCCTTCGGGGACGATCAGCGGCAAATGGATGATCGCGCGGGTGTTAGTAACGCCGGTGTGTGGCGGGATATGCGTCTTTGGCTTGAGGATTGAGAAGAACGCGGTCGGCGCGCGGCGCGTCATTTTTGCGCCGGGAATGCTGTCGAGCATTGCCGCCGTGACCGGGCAACGCGCGCAAGCCTCTTCGTTCTGCTCGCCGTATTTGATAAGATAATAAGCGCTCCATGACAGTGAGTTATCAAGGCCTGACCACAGGTTTTGCGGCGTTCCCGGATCTTGGCTGACATAGGGCGCAAAGCCCGGTGCATCTGCGACGATCAGTGCGAGCAGCTCATCACGGATCGCCTCGCTTTGTGCTTCTACCGCTTCCATCCACGGGAAATGCCGCCGCTCAAAAAATTCATCGGCGGGGAGGAAAGGGAAATGTACGCCGTCACACTGGTTGGTGTAGATACGACGCTTTCCGATGGTGGTGTCTGTAAAGGCATCAAAACGGCGCAGTTCAGACGCATCAAGCGCAGCGCGATCCGCCGCAAGCCCCGTATCGAGCACCTCTTCATAATGCGATGATTGCCGCGCCAGAAAGTCACGCGCATGGGCAAGGATCGCATTGATCCCTTCGCTGCGCTGTGCGGGCGGCGGCGCGATCTGGACGATCCCGGCCCACAGCGGGACAGCGTCTCCCAATTCTCCCAAGCGCTCATGAAGTTGCGCCATCCGGATCAGCGCCATGAAATCAAGGCGGTTGAGATCAAGCGCGCGGCCTAGGCTAACGCGCTCGCCCGCGTCATCCCCCATTTCGCGCTGCGCCCGCGCAAGGTTCAGCCAGAGCGGCCCGGCAGTCGGGTCTGCCGCCGCAGCGCGCGCGTGAAAGGCAACTGAAGTCTCCGCATCGCCCGCATTGATCGCCATCACGCCAAGCGAATTGAGCGCACCGGGATGTTCCGGCGCGATGGAGAGAACCGCATGATAATGCCTGGCTGCCTCGGTTGACTGACCCGCTTGTTGCGCCGCGTAAGCGCTATTTAGAAGCTGATTGATCCGGTCATTCGTCATGGTTTGCGGATGCACGAGGCAAAGCGCGAATGCAAGATTGTCTCAAACCCAAACATCAACCGCGTGGAGAATCAGCCCTACAAGCCCACCGACCAGCGTACCGTTAATCCGGATATATTGCAGATCACGCCCTACCGCCTGTTCGATCCGGTCAGTGATTTTTTCGGCGTCCCAGCCGCGCACTGTGTCCGATACCAGCGTTACAATCCCGTCGCCGTAGTTCGCGGTCGCGCCAACGATGGTGCGCCGTGCGAAGCGGTTGATCGTATGGCGAAGCTGCGGATCATCCTGAAGCGTAGTGCCAAGCTGGCGCAGCATATCGCCGAATTTGCCGGCAAGTACGCGTTCGGGATCGCGCGCGGCTTTGAGCAATCCAGCACGTGCCTGCTCCCACAAGCCGTCAATCCAGCGCTGCATCGCCGGATTATCAATAATCTCGTTCTTCCAATTGCCAACTTTGCCCTGCATGTCTTTATCATTTTGCAGATCAAAGGCGAGATCGGCCAATGCCTGATCAGCACGCGCGCGCAAGGGATGGGCGGGGTCATCAGCCATATCGAACAGCAATTTGTTAAGGCCGTTGATAATCGCATTGGCAACATTTTCATCCAAGCCAGTCCAACGCAACACTGAGCCTGCGCGTTCATGCACCATTTCACGGATCAGATGATCGTTTGACGCAAGTATCTCGCTCGCCCGTGTGATCAGGCCACCCATCAGCGGCAGGTGACGCCCCTCCTTCATCGCCGCCTCAAGCGACTGACCAAGTAGCGGCGAAACCTCAAGCCCGCGCAGCCGAGTAGCCACCGCTGACTTCGCCATGCCGCCAAGTCGGTTTTGATCAAGCGATTCAAGCAAATTGGCCAGCAGCTTCGACGCGCCGTCGCGCAGCCGCCCTGCCCCGCCGTGATCAGGATCGGCAAGGAAACGACCGACACCCGCCGCCACATCAACTTTGCGCATCCGCCGCGCAACAACGGTGGGGGTGAGAAAATTATCCTTGAGGAACAGCGCCATCGTATCGCCAATCCGGTCTTTATTCGTCGGGATGATCGCGGTGTGCGGGATTGGTATCCCGAGCGGATGGCGAAACAGCGCCGTCACCGCGAACCAGTCTGCCAGCCCGCCGACCATTGCGGCTTCGGCAAAGGCTTTGATATAGCCAATTGCCGGGTGGGCATCGACGTTGGCTTTCGCCGTAAAATAGATGCACGCCATCACGATCAGCGACCCAGTCGCGATGACCTTTATCCCGCGTGCACCAGGCTGCGCAGGGTTTAGCCGTTCAATATTTATGCGAGTACGCAGTGCGATGGCGCTATCCTACTCCGCCGGTTCGATAATCGTCGCAGGCGGACGGTTGCGCCGACCAAAGCCACGCGCAAAGAGGCGCGGCGGTTTTCTAACGGTGCCGCTTTCACCTCCCGTCGTCAACCAATAGGAAAGCCACGGGCCAACCCGCTGTTCAACACCCATCGCAAGGCTGAAGGTTGCGGGCACAATCACTAGTGTCAGGATTGTTGAAACAATCAAGCCGCCAATCACTGTTACACCCATCGGGGCGCGCCACGCGCTATCACCTGAAAGCGATATGGCGGTTGGCAGCATCCCGGCGACCATCGCCACAGTCGTCATAACAATTGGTTGCGCGCGTTTGTGCCCAGCATCAATAATCGCAATCGTTTTGTCGACGCCCTTGTCCATTTCTTCCAGTGCGAAATCAACGAGCAGGATCGAGTTTTTGGCGACAATCCCGAGCAGCATAAGTATCCCGATCAGAACCGGCATCGAAATCGGATTGCCCGTAATCAGCAAGGCAAGCGCGCCTCCAAGCGGAGCAAGCAACAGAGACCCCATGTTCACGAACGGCGGCATCACCCGGCGGTAAAGCAGCACAAGAACTGCAAAGACAAGAAACACGCCCGCGATCACTGCAATTGCAAAATTGGTGACCATTTCCTGCTGCCACTTATCCTGACCAAGCGTCAAACGCTTAATCCCGAGCGGAAGGTTTTTCATTGCGGGCAGATCATCGACTAGCTTGCCAACTTCACCGCTGACATAAGCCTTGCTCGTCGCCGGGTCGATCGCATAATCTGCTCCGATGGTAATCCGGCGAATCTGATTGGTGCGCTGAATAACCGTTGGCCCTGCGCCAAAGCTGATTTCGGCAACGGTCTTGAGCGGCACTGACCCCCCCATCGCGGTTGGCACTGGCAGATTTTCAATCGTTGATAGGTTTTTGCGTGACGTTTCACTAAGGCTTACCCGAATTGGAATTTGACGATCGACCAGTGAGAATTTGCCGCTATTCTGATCAATGTCACCAAGCGTTGCGATTCGGATTGTTTGTGAAAGCGCCGCCGTCGTCACGCCGAGATCCGCCGCCAAATCCATGCGCGGTTTGATCGTGATTTCAGGGCGCAGCAAATCACCGTTGACGCGCGGCGCGACAAGCTGTTTCAAGCCCTTCATCTCTTCGGTAATTTTGTTGGCCTGCGCCATTAATGTTTCGGGATTATCGCCGCCAAGCGTGATCGTGAGGTCACGACCGCTAAATCCGCCATTTTGCGACTGAAAACGGACACGCGCATCGGGAATCTGGGCAAGTTTTGGCCCCCATTCCTTTTCAAAATCATAGCTTGGCTGGCTACGATCTTCTTTTAACGTCAGATAGATTGATGCGCTACCGGGGCGGATATCGGCGAAGGCCGCCTGTACATCAGGTTCTTCTTCATCAAGCATCCGCTGAACTTGTTCAGTCACCGCTCGGGTTTGCGCGGTCGTCGTACCAGGAACCATTTCAATTCGGATTGAACTATAGGCAAAATCAATGCTCGGCTGAAACGTGAAGGGGATGTTCATAAATAGCAGGATTGTTGCAGCAAATGCCGCCCCGCCCATGCCCATCGTGATCATCCGGTGGCGCAGCGACCAATGCAACACGCTCATATAGCGATCCATCATCCAGCCTTCGCCGTGCTTGGCTTCGCCGTGTGCCTTCAAGAAATAGGCTGCGAGCATTGGCGTGATCAAGCGCGCGACTGCAAGGCTGAGCAACACAGCGACTACAACCGTCAGCCCGAAATTCTTGAAGAATTGACCTGAAACGCCGGGCATTACGCCAACGGGCAGGAACACCGCGACAATCGCCATCGTTGTCGCCAACACTGCCAAACCAATTTCATCAGCCGCATCAATTGATGCTTGAAACGCAGATTTGCCCATCCGCATGTGCCGGACGATATTTTCAATTTCAACAATGGCATCATCGACCAGCACACCAGCAACAAGGCTTAGCGCAAGCAAACTGATTTCGTTCAGGCTGAAGCCCATCAAATCCATGAACCAGAATGTCGGAATTGCAGATAGCGGAATCGCAATCGCCGAAATGATTGTAGCGCGCCAGTCACGCAAGAATAAGAAAACCACCAAAACCGCAAGCAAAGCACCCTCTACCATTGCAATCAGCGCGGAGTTATATTGTCCCTTCGTGTAGCCAACGCTGGTATAAAGTTCAGAAAAGGAAACCTTGGGATTTTCTTTTTTAAGCTCGGCAAGTTCTTTTTGAACCTCATCATACACCGCGACGTCTGAAGCACCCTTTGCACGCGTGATGGAAAAGCTCAGCACCTGACGACCATTCATGGTCGAAAGATTGCGCTGTTCAGCATAAAGATCGCGCACTTCAGCGATGTCAGCGAGCTTGACTGATCGCCCGCCACCCACATCAACCTGGGTCTGGCCAAGCTGATAGGCGCTGGCTGCATTGCCTAGCACGCGCACTGCTTGTTCCGAACCAGCAATCTCAGCGCGGCCACCCGCTGCATTGGTATTGGTCTGGCGAAGTTGATTATTGACCTGTGAAGCGGTTACCCCAAAGGACTGAAGCTTGGCCGGATCGAGAATAACACGGATTTCGCGGCTCACCCCGCCATCGCGCGAAACTTGCGCCATGCCGCTTATGCTGCGCAGCCGCTTGCTGACGATATTATCAACGTACCAGCTTAGCTCTTCAAGCGTCATATCAACCGCTTCAACTGAATAATAAGCAATCGGTTCGCCTGCCGTGTCAACGCGGCTGACCTGTGGCTCCAGAATACCGTCGGGCAAATCGCTGCGAATGTTGGAAACCGCGTCGCGTACATCACTTATGGCGCGGTCGATTGGTGTGCCGATGGCAAACTGAACGAAGATATTGGCGCTGCCTTCGCGCACCGAGGAGTTGATTTCATCAACACCGTTAATGTTACGCAACGCCGCCTCAACCTTTTGTGCAACCTGCGTTTCAAGCTCGGTTGGCGCAGCACCGGGCTGCGAGATTGTAACGCTAGCCCCTGGAAAATCAATGTCAGGATTTTGTGTAACGCTCATCCGCGCGAAGCTGAGCATTCCTGCGATTGTCAGGCCTATAAAAAACACAATCGACGGAACCGGGTTGCGGATCGCCCAAGCCGAGATATTGCGAAAGTTCACGTCAATCGTTCCTTATTTCATCGGCTTGGCGCGTTGAGCAATAACGGTTTCGCCCGGGTTGAGGAAGGCACCGGCGCTTAACACAACTTGCTCATTACCATTCAACCCCTCAATCACAGGAATGCCCGAATCTGAAACCGAGCCAGTTTTAACCTGACGCCGCTCGACTTTGTTCTTGGCATCAATGACAAAAACATAATTGCCCTTATCATCGCTCAACACTGCCGATTCTGGCAGCACGGGCGCATCAACCTGACCTGCACTGATTTGCGCCGAAGCAAAACCGCCGGGGCGCAGTGCTGCGTTGTAACCGAGCGCAATTCTTGCAATTCCTTGGCGCGATGTCGGATCGATAATCGGCGCAACCTGCCAAATTTGGCCATTAAATTGCGATGTCGTGCCGACCGGAGTCACCGTTGCGCCAAGCCCAACACGCATCCGCGCCAGATCAGCTTCGGCCATTTCAGCCTTCAATTCCATTTCGCCACCACCAGCAAGCCGAAAAAGAGCTGGCGAACCAGAACTGACAATCTGCCCCGGCTCAACTGTGCGCGCTAATATCAAACCGTTGGCAGGCGCACGCACATCAAGACGACCATTGCGGTTACGCCCCTCATTCAACTGAGCCACTGCCACTGACACACGCGCACGCGCTGAGTCGCGCGTTGCAGTCCGGCGATCAATATCGGCCTTTGAAATAAACCCGCGCGAAAGCAGCGTGCCCGCGCGGTCAAGCTCGGCCTGCGCCAGTCGCGCATCGGCCTGCGCCACAGTTACCTGTGCAACCAGTTGATTGGCCTGTTGATCCTGAACCGCACGGTCAATTGAGACCAGCACCTGGCCCTGACGCACCCAATCTCCCGGTTGCACCCACACACGCGTAACGAGCCCGCCTTCACCTGCAACACCGACCGGCATATCGCGGCGCGCGGCGAGCGTACCCGTTGCATTGATGCTGTTGGTCACCTGAACCCGACCGGGCACAACCACTGTAACGCGTGCGGCCTGCTTGTCATCCTTACCCGCTGCACCTACTGCGGCCTTATCAGCAGGCTTGAAGAAATATGCAGCGGCAGCAATCGCTAACACCGCGACAATCGCCGCGATGATCATCAAGCGACGACGTGACTTGGGCACCTGAGCCTGATCTTCAACATAATCAAAATCGCTTGATTGGCGTGAAATTGTCGATTCATAATTCATGGTCGTTGCCGCCTTTTTCGACCCATTTACGAGCCTAATCAAATATCTATATTAACTGTGTTATACTAATAAGTCACCGCATTCAAGAGCTAAGATTGCAACTTGCAATTCATTACGCTCTCGTAGGTAGCCCCCATATATCGCATAGGTTGCTCATTGGTGAGTGATATGCACCTTCGATAAAGCGCTACAAAGCATCGACCAATGCCGGGTCAATTTCCCGTTCAGCTTCAATGCAGCCTGTAACGACAAAAATAGGCGGACTGGCTATGGTTAGGTAAGTAGAATAAAGCAGGAGTATGAATTTTGAGACGATTTGTAGCAGCCGTATGTGCGGCATATATTCTGGCGTTACCAGCTTTGGTTAACGCGCAAACTGCGACTCAGCCTGTACTAAATGGCACGCGGCTTGAAATTTCGGTGCGCGGTGAGGTCAAGCGGGTGCCTGATATGGCAGTAATTTCAACCGGAGTGATTACGCAGTCTGCCGATGCTGCAACTGTAATGCGAGATAATGCCGCACGAATGTCGCGCGTGCTCGCAGCACTCAAACGCGCGGGCGTTGCTGATAAAGATGTAACAACATCAGCGGTCAACCTGTCTCCGCAATATCGCTACAACAATAATCAGCCGCCAGTGATTACGGGATATCAGGCAAATAATCAGGTGACTGTGCGCTTTCGCGACATAACGCGGTCGGGTGCAATCCTTGATGCACTGGTCAAGGAAGGCTCAAATGACATTAACGGCCCAAGCCTGACCATTGATAAACCCGAAGCAGCACTTGATGAGGCGCGCGTTGCCGCAATCTCGGCTGGCCGTGCCCGCGCAGAAGTTTATGCAAGCGCTGCAGGCATGGAAATCAAACGGATTATCTCGATCAGTGAAAATGAGGGCATGTCGGTTGTGCCGCGTCCTATGATGACGATGATGGCCAAATCAGCAGAGGCATCTGATACCGTTATCATGCCGGGCGAACAATCGCTAAGTATGACAGTGACTATGGTATTCGAGCTCCAGTAAAGCGCAGCTTTGCGCGGCAGGACTTGCAAAGCCCGCAAAAGCAAGTGACGGTGGTGATATCCGATGTCTAACGTCGGAATAGTAACGCAGGAGGCATGTATGGGTGGATTTTTAAGCTGGATTATTCTTGGCGCTGTTGCAGGCGTGCTTGGCAAATTGATTATGCCGGGCAAAGATCCGGGTGGCTTTGTCGTGACAATACTCCTTGGTATCGGCGGCGCGCTGCTTGCCGGTTTTCTTGGAAAAACGCTTGGTTTTTACCAAGAGGGTGAAAGTGCCGGTTTTATTGCGGCCACCATTGGTGCGGTCATTTTGCTCTTCATTTATCGCCAGTATAAAAAGCGCCAGGGCGGCGGAACGCTTTAACCAATAAAAAATATGAAATATTGTGCCGGTTGGTTTTCAAAGCAATCGGCACAATTTTATACGAGATTAATGGCGTTATCCGAAAATTAGGTTCATTTTGATACCGCGCGCAGTTAGAGTGCGCTTATGAAGAATTTGCTTGTTCAGTTGGGGTTGGCGTTTGCCGATAATGCGCAGGAACGCGCCTTCGCTGACCGCTATGTGCGCCTGTCGCTTTCAAATATTCAGGTTTATGCGCTGCTCGGCGGGGTATGCTTCTACAGTTTCCACTTGCTTGATCAGTTGATTGATCCTGTCAATGCTGATTTTGCGCACCGCATTCGGCTCTGGGTGCTGATCCCGATTGGCATAGTGTTGTCGCTGTTTCTGCTCACTCCGCTTGGCAAGCGGTGGATTGAAGGGGTTGTCATCGGGGGCGGGATGATTGGGATGGCCGGCCTGTCCTATATCTATGCGGTGCTAGATGGCGGGTATCTCCACTTTCCGCTTGGAATTACGCTGGTTGTGCTTGGTTCGGCAATCATGTTTCCGATTCGCTTTGTGTATTTGTTGATGATGTTTCCTTCAACCATCACGATTGTGATTGCCGCACATTATCTTTGGTCAAAAGAGCCTGACTCGTGGGTGATCGTCAACATTATTACCTGTTTGACCGCAGCCAGCTTTGCCACACTTGCCGGTTTTTCGCGCGAGCGCGCCGCACGCAAACAATTTCTGACCGAGCTAGATTTGGCCGCTTCGCGTGAGCGCGTTGAGCAATTGCTCCATTCGATGTTGCCGCGCGAAGTTGCCAATCGCATACAGGCGGGCGAAACTGCCATCGCTGATTCCTACGGGGAGGTCTGCATCATCTTTGCCGATCTTAGCGGCTTTACCGAACTCGCGCGGCGGATCAGCCCGCCGCACTTGGTTAAGATGCTCAACAACCTGTTTTCAGTGTTTGACCTTGAGGCAGAGCGGCTTGGCGTTGAGCGAATCAAAACGATTGGTGACGCTTATATGGCGATATCGGGGCTGACCCAGACCACTGCAGGTGCCAATCATGTTGAAAATGCCGCTGAATTCGCTTTTGCCATCCAACGCACGGTGCAGCGCTTTATCGTCAATTCGGGTTATCCGATTAATGTGCGCATTGGCATTCATGTTGGCCCCGTTGTCGCGGGTGTTATCGGGGTGAAGCGTCCAGCCTTTGATGTCTGGGGCGAATCGGTCAACTTTGCCAGCCGCCTTGAAGGCAAAGCCGAGCCTGGCACCATCCTGATTTCGGAAAATGCGCATTGGCGACTGCGGTCAGGCTATGAGACCGAGATTCAGCGCGAAATTGATCTTAAAGGCTTTGGCGAGACAAAGGTGTACCGGCTGACCAAACCGCGCGCTAACCGACTGAGCGCTGCCGAAACTGAGCCAGACCTAGTTCCGACAGATATGGCGGTTGCGCCCAATTAGATAACTACTGATTGCCAGCCGCCTCCTTCGCCTACTATGATAATAAAAACGAAGTAGGAGCGGGTCATCTATGGGGAAACAATCACTGGGCGCGCGGCTGTTCCGCTGGGCTATCATCAAATGGTATGATCCCCAAGGATGGACTGAGGAGCGGATGATCCCAGTCGAAAAAAAGTTTGTTGTGATCGCCGCACCCCACACTAGCAACTGGGATTTCCTCTATTTTCTGGCGCTTGGTGAAAAGCTTGGCATTCCACTCAGCTTCATGGGCAAGAAAGCCATGTTCCGCTGGCCTTTTGCTAGGCTAATGAAAGAGCTTGGCGGGATTCCCGTTGATCGCTCCAAATCAGTCAATATGGTTGATCAGATGATCGCCGAATTCAAAAAACGCGACACCTTCATGCTGACCATCGCGCCCGAGGGCACGCGCGGCAAAGTGCGCGAATGGAAGACCGGATTTTATCATATCGCAGTCGGCGCAGGCGTCCCGCTTGTCTGCGGCATGATGGACTACAAACGCAAGCACGGCGGGCTTGGCCCAGCCATCTGGCCAACGGGTGATTATGACAAGGATATGGCCAAGGTCGCTGAATATTATAAAAGCTGCACGCCAAAATATCCCGACAAAGGCAATGCTGGACTGGTTAGCGGCGGCTGATCTCAATCGACCAGCCGTTCCATCCGCTCATAATGATAGTCTGCCGAGCCGAACTGATTTTCGATCATCGTCGCGCGTTTGAAATAATGGCCAATGGCGAGTTCCTGTGTGATGCCAATGCCGCCGTGGGTTTGAACTGCATTCTGGCCAACGAAGTTACACGCCCGCGCAACCTTAGCCTTGCACTGAGACACCGCGACCATCCGCTCGCTCGCTGGAAGATCAAGCTTGAGTGTGGCCATGATCGTCATTGACCGCGCCTGCTCAACCTCCATAAACATATCAACCATGCGGTGCTGGAGCACTTGGAAACGCCCGATAGGCTGGCCGAACTGCTGGCGCTGCTTGGAGTAATCAAGCGTACCAGCGTGTAGCTTTTGCGTCACGCCGCACGCCTCAGCACAAACGCCCACGGTTGCTTCATCAACAATCCGTTCGATCAGCTCAATGCCTGCACCTTCTCCACTAATCAGCGAATCGCCGGGGATCGCGGCATTTTCAAAATAGATTTCTGAGGCGCGGAAACCGTCAACTGTCGGATAATCGCGGCGAACAATGCCAGGGGTTTTCGCGTCAACAAGGAACAATGAAACACCGTCACGCTCACGGCCTGATCCCCCAGTACGCGCAGTAATAAGCAGATGCGTTGCCCAAGGTGCCGCATACACCACACCTTTATGCCCGTTCAGTACATAGCCCGCGCCATCCTTCTTCGCAGTGGTGCGGATGTTGGCGAGATCATAGCGGCCCTGCGGTTCAGCATAGGCAAAAGCGATCACAACATTGCCTGCGATGATTTCGGGAATGACTGCATCAGCCTGCGGCCCGCCAACCGCCTTCAATGCGCCGCCACCGATCACAACCGTCTGGAGATAAGGCTCGATTGCGATAACCTTGCCAAGTTCTTCCATGATGATCGCATTTTCTAGCGCACCCCCGCCAAGCCCGCCGTGATCTTCGGCAAATGGAGCGCCGAGCATCCCGAGTTCTTGTGCCAGCGCCTGCCAGATGCCGGGATCGCGCCCCACATCACTCGCGATCATCTTGCCGCGTTTATCAAAATCATAAGTGTCGGCCAGAAACCGCGCGAGCGTGTCGCGGATCATATCCTGCGTTTCGGTATAGCTGAAATCCATTACTGCCCCTTAATTCTGCTCCCCAGCCGTTGCTGGGGAGCAGTTCGTTTGATTATAACCCCAGCACCATCTTGGCGATGATGTTACGCTGAATCTCATTTGACCCGCCATAAATTGTCGTCTTGCGCGCGTTGAAATAGGTCGGCGCGACGCGGTGGGCATGATCAGGGCCGATTGGATGCTCATTATCACCTTCGCCAAAGCCACGGAAATAAGGCGCACCGTAATGGCCAACCGCTTCAAGCGCGAGTTCAGTAATCCGCTGCTGAATTTCGGAACCCTTGATCTTTAAGAGGCTTGCTTCAGCTCCCGGCCCCTTGCCCGCCGCTTCACCCGCAAGGCTGCGCAATTCAGTGTATTCAAGTGCTGTCAGATCAACCTCAAGCTCAGATACTTTGCGCCGGAAAAACGGATTGGCGTAAAGTGAACGATCACCGTCAAGCTCAGTCCGTGCGATTTCCTTGATGCGCTCGACCCCGCGCTTCGATCCCGCAATTGCGGCAATCCCGGTGCGTTCGTGTGCGAGGAGGAACTTGGCGCATGTCCAACCCTTATTTTCCTCATAGATCCGCTGGCTCATCGGTACACGGACATCTTCAAGCCACACCTCGTTGACCTCATGTTCACCGCCGAGCGTGATGATCGGGCGAACGGTAATGCCAGGCGATTTCATGTTGATCAGGAGAAAACTGATCCCCTCCTGCGCTTTGACTTCTTTATTTGTACGAACGAGGAAGAAACCCCAATCGGCATGCTGCGCCATTGTCGTCCAAGTTTTTTGGCCGTTGACGATATAATCATCGCCGTCGGGCACCGCCATTGTCCGCAGATTGGCAAGATCAGACCCGGCCCCCGGTTCCGAATAACCCTGACACCACCAATCCTCTCCCGACAAGATGCGCGGCAAGAAATGCGCCTTCTGCTCTACGGTGCCGAAAGTATAAATCACTGGGCCAACCATCGTAATGCCAAATGGCATGATCCGAATGCAATCCGCGCGGGCAATTTCTTCTGACCAAATGAAACGCTGCGTCGGTGTCCAGCCGGGGCCGCCATATTCAACGGGCCAAGCCGGCGCGATCCAGCCTTTTTCCGCTAAGATGCGGTGCCAAGAGAGGAAATCTTCCTTTGACAGCTCATCGCCCTCATCTTGTTTACCACGCAGCCCCTTAGGGTAATTTTCGGCAATAAAGCTGCGCGCCTCAGCGCGGAAAGCCAAATCTTGTGCAGTGAATTCCAGATCCATCGAATCTCTCCTGATCAATAGCCATCAAGGCTAGTAAAACTTTACGTTAACGTCAAGCGCAGTAAAAGTGACGCCTGAAAGCCACATCATGTGACAAATTGATGTTTAGTCGCGTTTCTCCCCTTTGCGTAATATGGCAAAAAGGATATGCGAACTAGATTATTATAACTGTCTGGAGATAAGACGATACCACCACTTGCCCCCCGTCGCCCCAATGGGCCGACGCCACCACCGATCAATGGCCCCCGGTTTAACGAATATATCGTTTCGCCCAAGGTGCGTGTAATCGACGAAAACGGCGAAAATCTGGGCGTGATGTTCACGCGAGAAGCCATGGAGCAGGCCGCTGGGCTTGGCCTTGATCTGGTTGAAGTCTCGCCAAACGCTGATCCGCCCGTCGCCAAATTCCTTGATGTTGGCAAATATAAATATGAGGCACAGAAAAAGGCAAATCTTGCGCGCAAATCGCAAAAGACGCAGGAAATCAAAGAAATCAAGATGCGTCCCAACATCGACGATCATGATTATGAGACAAAGATGAAGGCGATTCACAAATTTCTAGGCGAAGGCGACAAAGTAAAAGTCACATTGCGCTTTCGGGGGCGCGAGCTTGCTCATGGTCAACTTGGCATGGTGCTGCTCCAGCGAGTTCAGGCCGACACTGCCGAAGACGGCAAGGTAGAAGCCTATCCAAGGATGGAAGGTCGCCAAATGCTTATGGTGCTAAGTCCAAAATGATCTAAGGGCTTTGGTTTTTTATAATATTCTTATAAGATCAAGCGAACTAACGAATATAAATACAGGAGGAGAGGATTATGCGTAAATTTTCATTGCTGATGTCGGTTGCCCTTGGTGGACTGACTACTCAGGTCTGGGCGCAAGAAGCGGCCCCACAAACCGAGCCACAGGCCGAAGAAGCCACTTTAGATGCTGGCGAAATTATTGTCACTGCAACGCGCCGTGCCGAGCTTCTTTCAGACGTGCCAATTGCTGTTTCGGCGGTTTCAGGTGAAGCGCTTGCCAACACCGGGGCTACTGATGTTCGTGCACTCAATCAGCTTGCGCCTTCATTGCTTGTGTCGGGGGCGACCAGCGAAGTGAATTTTTCCGCGCGTATTCGCGGCGTTGGCACGGTTGGAGAAAATCCCGGCCTTGAGTCATCAGTCGCACTCTTCATTGATGGCGTCTATCGCAGCCGTACAGGCGTCGGCCTATCCGAACTTGGCGATATTGAGCGTGTTGAAGTGCTGCGAGGGCCACAGGGTACACTCTTTGGTCGCAACGCTTCGGCGGGTCTGATCAACATCATCACCAAAGGGCCATCCTATGACTTTGGTGGCTCATTTGCTGCAAGCTACGGCAATTACGATTACATCCGCTTTGACGCTTCGGTAAGCGGGCCGATCATTGCCGATAAGGTCGCGTTCCGGCTTGATGGTGTTTCGCAGCAACGTGATGGGTTTATTAAGAATGCGACTCCGGGTGAGGCTGATATCAACGATCGTGAGCGTTATTTGATTCGCGGCCAATTGCTGATTGAGCCTAATGATGCGATCAAGCTGCGGCTGATCGGTGATTATTCGAAGCGCAATGAAATTTGTTGCGGTGCCGTCAACTATGGCCCTAACCAGAATATTACGCGCACCGCAGCAACGGGGACTCTCAACTTTTTACCTAACAGTCTGTTACCGGTACTTCAGGCGCTTGGTTCAAACATTCAGGTGGCAAACCCGCCGTCACGCTTTGTGCGCAGCCAATCAACCACTCCGGGCTTCAACTATATTTCTGACTCAGAAGATTATGGCATTTCAAGCGAAGGCACTTGGTCGCTCGGTGATGTGACGCTGACGGGCATCACATCTTATCGTGATTACAAGAATCGTCAGGGTCAAGATTCGGATTATAGCGCACTCGACATTTTGCGTCGTACCGCACTTGACCGTCAGTTCCGCACCTTCACGCAGGAATTCCGCGCGCAGGGCGAAGCTTTTGACAAGCGGCTTGACTGGCTCGTTGGCGGTTATTTCGCCAATGAAATCCTGAACGTTAAGGACAATCTCAGATACGGTAATGATTTTGAACGCTTCTCGAATTGCGTTCTCGCCGAAGGCAATGCGCGCGGCTTGGGCATCCCATCGCTTCTGTCAACGACTGGCCCTGGCTGTTTCAACACGGCTGTTGCGCAATCGGTTGTTGCCAATACAAATGTTCCTGCAGCAACGCGCAGTACGCTCTCGCTCTTGTCGGGGCTTACAATCCCTGGCTTTGCTGGATTTGACGCGGTTGCAGCGGCAATCGGTCAACCTGCTTTGCAGCTCAATGGCACGGGCGTTGTCGATAACCGTTTCCGCCAAAAGAGCGTCAACTACGCTTTCTTCACACATAACGTCATTGACATTGTGCGCGACAAGCTCTCGCTCACGCTTGGTGGACGTTATACAAGTGAGAAAAAGACTCTAACCGGGTCGTTCAATACCAACAATAATCTCTGCGGTGCACTCCGCGCGTCGCCTCTCGCTGCGCTGGCGGGGCTACCCTGCGTAATCAACAACACATCGGGCCCAGGAATTGCGCTAACCGATCCGAACCGCAAGAAGAAAGAGAGTGAATTCACCGGCACAGCCGTACTCTCATACAAGCCTGGCAAGGATTTCTTGGTTTACGGATCTTACTCGCGCGGATACAAAGCGGGTGGTTTCAACCTCGACACCTCGGCACTTGATCTACCCAATGCGGCACTTGCCGGAACGACCCCGATCAACACCGTTGGCAATGGTCGCCCCGATGCGTCCGATCTTCAGTTTGCACCTGAAATCGTCAATGCTTACGAAATTGGCGCGAAATATAATGGCCGCAAGTTCAATCTGAACGCAGCGGTGTTTTATTCCGAGTTTGACAATTTCCAGCTTAACACCTTCAACGGTGTAAACTTTGAGGTGACCAACGTGAATTCGTGTCGCAACGATCTGGCAGGCGCTGATCGGGACATCTTGCCCAATAACGCTGCCGCAGCTCTCACCGGAGCTTGTCCCGCAGACCGACTTGGGCCAGGCCTCGTCACCAAGGGACTTGAGCTTGAAGCATCCATTTTCCCGGCACGCTTCTTCTCGGTCAATCTGGGCCTGACATACGCCAAGACTGAGTATCAGGACGATCTCGTAGGCTTTAAGGGTCGTGCATTTGCCCCGACATCATTCCAATTGCCCGAACAGCAGCTTTCTAACGCACCCGAATATGTTGTTACGGGTGGTTTTGCCTATTCCCCTGATCTTGGTAGCTCGGGATTATCTGGCCTCGCCTACATCGATTTCCGCTATCAAGGCGATGTCAACACTGGCTCCGATCTTGATCCTGAAAAGGTTCAGGACGGTTATATCGTCTTCAACGGCCGCCTTGGCCTTTACGGCAAGGACAAGCGGTGGGGTGTTGAAATTTTTGGTCAAAATCTGCTCAACAAGAAATATCAGCAGATCGCTGCCGATGCCCCGCTTCAGGGGGGCAGCACGCTTGGTGCCGTTCGTCGCGGTGGGCCAACCTCAAACCAATTGTTCATAGCATTCCCGGGCGAACCGCGCACTTACGGCGTGACTGTTAAGGGCAAATTCTGATATTATGATATCCGCGTCTGCAAATATGCGGGCGCGGATTATCCCCGCTTGGTGCGGGTTTCGGCAATCGCTTTTTTCAGCGCATCATAACCAACGGCACCATTGAGTACCGTATCGCCAACAACCCAGCTTGGCGTGCCCGTGAGTTGCAACTGACGCTGCAAATTCAGGTTGGCGGTGATCTCACTCGCGATTTTGTCGGCATCAACTGATCCTTGATTGACGCCCGCACGCGCAGCCGCTGCATTGATTTCCGCTGCATCCGAACGCGCGATTCCATAAAGCGCCCGGTGGAACGTCATGTAATTACCGCCTGACTGCGCCAGTGAAAGGCTAGCGCGCGCTGCGATATCGCTCGCTTCGCTTAGGATCGGCAGTTCGCGATAAACGACTTTAAGTTTTTTATCCTCGGCAAGCAGCCGATCAATATCGGGCAATGCTGTCCGGCAATATCCGCAATTATAGTCAAAAAACTGAACCAGCGTGACATCGCCGTCCTCAGCCCCCGACCATGCACTGCCAAAGGGTGTTTCAATTTGTGCACGGTTGGCATCGACCAATTTTTTAGTTTCACGCGATTGAAGTGCTGCCATCGCCTCGGGCAGGATTTCGGGATGCGTTAGAATGTAGTTGCGGACAGTTTTTTCTACGCCAGCCTGTCCACCAACTCCACCGGATGTAAATGCAGCCGCCATTCCTCCCGCACCGAGGATCAGGGCAACCCCAGCGATCATGCCCTCGCGAGCGGTAAAACTCATTTTCGTTTTTTCCGGTCACCCACAGCGGCTTGTGATACCAACAGTACATCCTGCGCACGCAGCCAATCAGCCGACCCAGCGGGCAGCGTCCGTACAGCAACTTCCGCATTGGCAAGCGCAAGTTGTGGCTGGCCTTGCAAGTGGAACCGTTCGGCGCTGGCCATCGCAGCACGCGCATCATCGCCAGTTGCACCGTACACCACACCGAGCTGATACCATGCATCAGGATTTTCATTATCGCGCGAAACCGCCGCCTTAAGCACCTTTTGCGCTTCGGCCAAATTGGCCTGATCTTCGGTGGCAATCAGCGCATGGCCAAGCAACGATGCTATTAAAGGCTGGGCATTGGTCTTATCAACAGCGGTACGCAGCACTGGCACAGCTTCGGCTGGCTTACCTGATTCGAGCAAAATCTGCCCTTTAAGTTCAAGAAAATACGGATCACTTGGCGCAGTGGCCAGCAGGCTGTTGACCTCAGAAATCGCTTTGTCCGGATAAGCTGAACGGTGCCATGCATATGCGCGGGCATAGCGTGCAGGAATTGATCGATTGGTTTCGGGATATTCAATAAGCGTCTGTGTCGGTACGCCCGAAAAGCCTTTGAGCTTGGCTTTGACGCGCTGGAACCGCGCCTCAAGCGATTGATCACTTGGTTTTTTCCAAGCAGAATCAGCTTTGAATTTTTCTTCAAGCCGCGCAACGCGTTCGCCTGTCAGTGGGTGCGTTCGCGCATAACCATTGTCCTGCGGTATCGCGAGACGAAATTCAAGGTTCTGCAATTTTTTGAAGAATGACAGCATTCCTTCGCCGGTAATACCCGACTCGATCAGATAACTTTGGCCGGCAGCATCCGCACTTGATTCTTGTGTGCGGCTAAACCCCAAGAAACGGCTCACCGCAAGCTGCTGACCAACGCCAAGGATGCCTGCACCCGCTTCGCCTGCACCTGCTGCGATCGCAGCAGCGCCCAATACAAGACTAAGCAAGGAAATCCCGGTTGCTTCTTTAATGCCCTCACCGCTACGAATGACATGTCCACCGGCAACATGGCCTAGCTCATGCGCGATCACGCCCTGAACTTCGTTCGCATTGTCAGCCCGTGTTACGAGTCCTGAGTTGATATAAACAATCTGCCCACCCGCAACAAAGGCATTAATCGAATCATCACCGACCATTACGATCTTGACATTCTTAGGATCAAGCCCAGCCGCACGTATTAGCGGGGCCGACATATCATCGAACAAAGCTTCGGTTTCAGCATCACGCAGGATTGATTGCGCTTGGGCCGTTTGCACGAACAGCGGGATGAGCGCGAGCGCTGCGATTGTCGCTTTAAAGCGCTTACCAGTTTTGATCATAGCAACAGTTATGCCTTCCAAATATGAACCGGGCATGAAATTCGCAGCATAAAAAAGACCCGGTCATTTTAATTGATGACCGGGTCTGAACATATGCTTATTCGTCAGCTCCAAAGGTACGCTGCCACCAGCCGCGCCTTGGTTTGCCGTCGCCCTCTTCAGTCACAGCAGGCTCACCTATTTCAGGAGCATTCAGCACTTCAGCCGGAGTGCTAGCTTCAGACGCCTTGGCGCGCGAACGACGCTTTGGCTTTTCCTCTGGGGCAATTTCAATCACAGCAATCTCAACTGCGGGTACAGCAACGTCTTCAGCAGGTGCCGCTTTCTTGCGGGTGCGCTTTGGCTTTGCGGACGCTTCGTCTGCGACAACGACCTCAGCCTCGGGTTCAGCGGCAACAGGAAGCGCTTCATCCTTGCGCGCCGATGGGCGACGACGGCCCTTCTTCACTGGTTCCTCGGTTGCTTCAGCAATCGGGGCAGTTTCCGCTTCTACCGCTACATCATCCTGAGCTTGATCCTCTGGGGCAACCGCAGTCGCGTCACCGCGACGACCACGGCCACCACGTCTACCACGGCGGCTGCGTTTGCGTTCGCTACCCCCCGCTTCACCATTCGCTGCCTCTCCTTCGGTAGGCTCGGACTCCTCAGAGGACACACCTTCTTCACCGCTACTTGCGACTTCGCTTTCGCCACGCTCATCGCCCTCTTCACGGCGACCGCGACGACCACGACGGCGGCGCGAACGCTTGCGCGGCCCATCACCGTTTTCGCGACTACCGCCGTCGCGCGTTTCGCTGGCGGCTTCTGCGGCTTCGTCTTCTTCTTCGACATCATCATCAGGAAGATCGCTGTCATCCTCCTCAATGAATGCAATTGGTTCAATCCTTGGGCGATAAGCAGGCGGTGGGCCGCTCGATTCAACCGTCATCCGTGCGCCTTCGGTTTCGCTATCGGGGAAGATGTCGATGGCTACCCCGTACCGTTCTTCGATTTCGGCAAGCTCGGCACGCTTCCGGTTAAGGACATAAATCGCCGCTTCTTGGCTGGCGCGTAGCAACAGTCGGCTGCCCTTGCCTTGTGCGGCTTCATCCTCAAGCATCCGCAACGCCGAAAGCGCTGACGATGATGCGGTGCGGACAAGGCCCGTCCCTTCACAGTGCGGACACTGCCGCGTTGAAGCCTCAAGCACGCCAGTACGCAACCGCTGTCGGCTCATTTCCATCAGGCCGAAGCTGCTAATGCGCCCCACCTGAATCCGCGCGCGATCATTGGCGAGCGCCGCTTTCATCGCCTTTTCAACCTTACGGATGTTGGAGTTATTCTCCATGTCGATAAAGTCGATCACAACCAGCCCGGCCATATCGCGCAGGCGGAGCTGACGTGCGATCTCCTGCGCGGCCTCAAGATTGGTGCCGACCGCCGTCTGCTCAATCCCATATTCGCGTGTGGAGCGCCCCGAGTTGATGTCGATAGACACCAGCGCCTCCGTCGGGTTGATCACCAGATAGCCGCCCGATTTAAGCTGAACCACTGGCTGGTACATCGCGTTCAACTGATCTTCCACGCCGTAACGTTGATACAGCGGCACCGCGTCAGCGTAAGGCTTCACCTTTTTGGCATGGCTCGGCATCAGCAGCTTCATATATTCACGCGCCGCGCGGTAACCGTCCTCACCCTCAACGATGACCTCATCAATATCCTTGTTATAGATATCGCGGATCGCACGTTTGATCAGATCGCTATCGCCGTTGATCAGCGCAGGTGCAGCCGAACGCAGCGTCGTTTCGCGAATCCCGTCCCATACGCGCGCGAGATAATCAAAGTCCCGGCGGATTTCAGTCTTGGTACGCTGAAGGCCAGCGGTGCGGACGATGCAGCCCATCGTTGGCGGCAATTCAAGCTCAGCCATGATCGATTTCAGACGCTTGCGGTCGGCAACGTTTGAAATCTTGCGGCTGATACCGCCACCATGCGTGGTATTTGGCATCAGGACGCAATAGCGCCCGGCAAGGCTTAGATAGGTGGTGAGTGCAGCGCCTTTGTTGCCACGCTCTTCCTTAACAACCTGGACGAGCAGCACCTGACGCCTGTGAATAACATCCTGAATTTTATAACGGCGGCGCAGCGCCATCCGCTTTGAACGGAGCGAGGCAGCATTTTCACTCTGCCCGCCCTCTTGATGATCATCATCGTCGCCGCCAATTGACTCGGCAGCTTCAAGTTCGTCATCATCGCCTTCGACGTCAGAGTCCGGACGATCATGATCATTGCCGTCATCATCATGATGCGCGTCAAGTAACTCATCATCGTCGTTGTCGTGCGCATCGCGCAGACGTTCCTCTTCGGCGGCATGTTCTGCCTCTTCGCGGAGCAGCGCTTCGCGATCCTCCTTTGGGATCTGATAATAATCGGGGTGAATTTCGCTGAACGCCAGAAAACCATGACGGTTGCCGCCATAATCAACAAATGCCGCCTGTAGCGATGGTTCTACCCGAGTAACCTTGGCGAGATAGATATTGCCTTTAATCTGCTTGTGTTCAGCAGATTCGAAATCAAGCTCCTCGATCCGGTTTCCCTTGACGACGGCCACGCGGGTTTCTTCCCGGTGGCGGGCGTCGATCAACATCCGCATT
>JAYUIX010000052.1:0-8295 GCA_043765635.1 Sphingomonadales bacterium | reverse complement strand
TCGGTCGCATAGGCCCAGCCATGATAGGGGCAGACCAGTCGCTTGACGCAGCCGCTGCTGCCATCGACAAGCCGCGAGGCACGGTGGCGACAGACATTGTGGTGGGCGTGAACGCCCTGATCATCACCGCGAATAACGATGATGCTTTCGCCGAGCAGTTCAAGGCTGTGCCAATCGCCTGCATCGGGGATGTCACTGATATGGCAGACAACTTGCCAGCTTGGGCGAATGACGCGCGCCATTTCAATTTTGAAGAAATCAGGATCGTGATACACCCACCCGGGAAGGCTTTCGCCCGATTGCGCGTCGATGTTGGCGAAGGTATCGCGCAGCGTTGATGTTGCCATTGACTCTTCCACTGTTTTACGGATGTATAACGAAGCTATGACGACCAAGCAACCCGCCTTTCACCGTGCCGATCCTGACGTCCGCCGCCAGAGCCTGATCACCGCATGTGCGCGGATATTGGCCAAACGCGGCGGACACGGCGCATCGGTGCGCACGATCTGTGCCGAGGCGGGGGTATCGCCGGGGCTGCTGCGCCATTATTTCGATGGGATTGATGCGCTGATCGCTGAAACATACCGTGATACCGGCGCGCGCGTTGCGACCGCGCTTGACGCGGCAGTTGCAGCCGCCGCCCCTGCCCCGCGCACGCGCCTGCTTGCGTTCGTCACCGCAAGCTTTCGCCCGCCAGTTGCCGATGCTGAATTGCTTGATACATGGCTCGCATTCTGGGGCTTAATTCGCACAAAACCACTGATCGCTGTGGTGCATGATGAAATTTACGAGGCCAATCGCAGCGCACTTGAAACGCTGCTCCGCGCCTGCCCCGGCGCGCCTGCCGACGTCAAACTTACCGCAATCGCGCTCACCGCGCTGATTGACGGGCTGTGGCTCGAACTCAGCCTCGGCACCGCGCCCTTCTTCCCCGAGGAAGCAGAAGCACTGGCCGAGCGCTGGATCGATACCTTGATAATCTAGATCATACGCTTACCAAGGATTGCTGTAAGTCACTCACAACATATCACCCAAACGTTATGTCCCCAAGGCCTATTTCCATTTCGAATAAATCGCGTTGACTAAATCAACCACTGTCTTCCCACCTGCGCTTCCGATAGGGGCTGTCATCATAGTATCAAAATATCCATGATGTGTATTGACATCTGCATAAATATTTGCGGTTTGTTGTTGATCAGACGGCATTCGACCGCCAACCCAAGCAATATTATCGCCTACGTCAGGCTTGGTTTTATGTGCTGTGGCTTCGATACTCACCCACTGCTCACGGCTGAATGGCTTGCCGAGTGAGTCAGCTATCTTCTTGGTGTCGATACCGCGCGTTACAGGATCAATTGTAGCAATAAAGTCCACCTTAAATTCTCGACCATGCGTGTATTGCGCTGCTTTTAAAGCTTCTCCACCGCCATAACTGTGCCCAATGATCGCAGTGGGTTTGCCTAACGCTTTTGTTATTTCAACATAGTGATTTACTTTTGCACCTTCCCAATGTCCTGACCAGTTCCATCCTTTTTGCTTGGCGAAGCTACCAGTAATATCGGTACCATAACCATCACCGCCACCGCCAATAACCATCGGCTTAGTTGGGTCTATCTTTTGGAGCCGCGCCAATCTTATTGCCGTTTCCTTGTCGAGCGTTTGGCCGGGTTTCAGTTTGGCTATCTCTTGATCAATCTCATTGATGCTCTTTTGCTTCGATGCTTGGCGCGGCGCAACAGCGACGAGTTGTGGGATGTCATCGCCTGCAACTTTCGCCACACCTTGCTGTTGGAGTTCAGCATCGGCACGAGCAAGCGCTTGGCCCTTCCCGACAATAGTTAGATTCGCGGTATCCGAGCGGTTCCCGACTTGCGACAGCAGATTATCAAGCGCTGTTGGCTTGTTCATAAGCTGGTCAAGACCGCTTTGATTGTTGAAAAGCGCTGATAAAGCATCAGAGTTTGAAACAGAATTAGGCAGACCGAAAGAGCCTGTGCCAACCCGGATGAAACTCTGCGTCGTTGGCGGAGGCAAAAAGTTACTCTGGTTGTTAAGGTTGGTCGGTGTGGTTGACCCTATCGAAGCCATCATCATATTCCTTATATCTATTGCTTTTGCTTCCCCACCGTCTTCATCCCACCATATTAGTGCGGCCACCATAATCGATTCGATTAGATGGCCGAATTTCGTCGCACCCCTCCCTCGACTCAGCGCGCGCGCTACAGCCTTCTGCGTGACTGAGATGACTGATGCGCGCTACGTTGCGCTTGATACATTGCTTGATTGCCAGCATCCGCAGTCCACACTTGATGATGCCGCCAAACGATTACACCCGCTTCCGCCATGGTTTCGGGCTGAGTTCTGACTTCCAGTCGGATCAGTTCCGCACCGTTGAATATATGCTTGGCCTCAAAGAGGGTGCATTTCTCAAATATCAGGATGATCGTCCCGAAGCACTTGGCGCGCGCTGAGTATAAACATACGCTTCATTGCGATGGCTTCACTGCATGATCTATCGCCAGTCCTGCCGTAAAGCCGTGAATGATGGTCGAGGCAACGATTGTAAAAGCAACAATTGCCCACAACTCGGCTTTGTCAATCAGTTCAATATGTGATCCGGCATAGGCAAGATAATAAACCGAACCAATGCCACGTATCCCATAAAAGGAAACAACCATTTTTGCGCGCCTATTTAATGCGGTACCGCAAAGCGACAGCCACGCCGCGATAGGGCGAATAATGAATATCAATGCAAAAGATATGGCGACACCTTGCCAATCAAGCGCAGATAACAATGCAGGAAGCGCAGCGCCTATCCCTAGAAGCAATAATGCGGTTAGCGCGCGTTCAAGGGTTTCAACAAAATCATGCAGTTTCGCGTGGTAATTGTGGTTGGCTTCTGAACGTCGCAGCGTCAAACCCGCAACAAATACCGCGATAAAGCCGTAACCTTCAAGCAGTTCAGTCACTCCGTAAACAATCAATACCCCTGCCAACGCAACCAAGCCTGACTCAGTTTTGGACAATGCATTGTCTTTTGGCCAGTCAAACAACAGCTTGGATACCAACCATCCCAGCATTATTCCTGAAATTAATCCAACTATGGTTCGGTATAGCACATCACGCATTAGCCATTCGCCAACCATATCTGCCGAAAGGATTCCCGCCGCCCCGATTGCGAGCGCAATATGAACGAATGGGAATGCCAGTCCGTCATTCAATCCGGCTTCCGTGGTAAGCGCAAAACGAACAGGATGTTCGCCGCCTTCATGAGGCGGGCCTACTTGAACATCGCCGGCAAGAACAGGATCTGTCGGTGCGAGCACTGCGGCCAACAGCAAAGCGCCCGTTATGGTCATCCCCGAAGTCCAACCGACGAGCGTAACCGCTACAATTGTAATTGGCATGGCAATCGCAAGGAGGCGAATGGTGGGTTGCCATGTTTTGAGCAGTTTAAGCTTGTCGATACGCAATCCGACCCCGAACAGGCCAATTACGACACATAATTCACTTAAAATTTCCCATGCTTTTGGGGCCGTAACCGGATCCAGTTCAATGGGATCGCCTGGAAAAAGTGTGAAGGCCAGATATCCGGCGCCAATTAACAAAGCCGAAGCAGCAGGCTCCCGACCCGAAACCAATCTTGGCAACCAGTATGATATTAGAATACCCGCACCAACGGCAGCCAGCACGATGTGATATCCAGAAAATTCAAAAATCGACGTCATTTTCTCCAGAACATCAACTTGCGCAAATCACTGTAATGGAGACTGCGCCGCAGAATAATATGATTGGATGCGAAGGCCGTAAGCCTCGTCAAAGGCGGGAGCATCATCATCGCGGTAACTGGGACTGCCATTTATAAGGGTTTTATCAACGTCAACAATATAACCTGCTCCGTCAGTACTAATCCGTAAATATTCAAACGGCACTGGATGGTATTTTTGCCCTATTCCCAAAAATCCTCCAAATGACATCACAGCATATTCAGTTTTTCCGGAGAACATGTTAATGATTAACTGCTGCACGCTACCCAATTTTGAGCCATCTCTGGCGTAAGCGATCAGCTTGTGATTGAGTGTCGCGGCAATAAGTCTGAAAGACCCATTATATCTGTTCGTCTTATCTAAATTTGGATTGTCCATAATTATCTCCGGCCAGCATCCCACGCAGCGCCAATTGCTTTTTGCACAACCCAGCCAATTGCAAGTGTGCCGATTACAGGTGCAACCAAACCGGCAGCGCGCGTTGCCGCAGCGCCAATCAAAGCGCCTTTTATTCCTGAATCTCCGTCCGAACGATCAATGGCAGCGCCCAGCAATGCTCCAAACAAACTCATTTTTAATCTCCTTTAAATTGGGCAACACGCATTAGACCGCATGGTTCCATCGCTCGGAAAATTTGCACTTTTTGCTGATGTCTTTCGCAAATCATTATTAGGCGCTATTTCCCGGTGATGACTGAAAAACCAATGACTTATGCGCGCTACCTTGCGCTTGATACTTTGCTTGATTGCCAGCATCCGCAATCCGCACTTGATGATGAAATGCTGTTCATCATCATACACCAGACCAAGGAATTATGGCTTAAGCAAATCATCCGCGAACTGGCGCTTGCGCAGACCGATATCCGCAGCGGCAAGCTGGTTCCGGCTTATAAGGCGCTTGCACGGGTCAGCCGAGTACAGGCGGTGATGACGCTTAGCTGGGATGTGCTTTCAACGATGACGCCAAGCGATTACACCCGCTTCCGCCATGTTCTCGGGCCGAGTTCGGGGTTTCAATCGGATCAGTTCCGGACGGTTGAATATATGCTTGGCCTCAAAGACGGTACATTTCTCAAATATCAGGATGATCGCCCCGAAGCGCAGAATGCGATGCGCGCTGCACTTGTCGGGCCAAGCCTGTGGGATGATACGATTGCCGCGCTTGCCCGCGCCGGATTTGAATTGCCTGGCGAATTACTGGCACGCGATTGGACGCACCCGCATACACCGTCGCAAGCCGTTGAAGCCGGATTTCTTGAAGTCTACCGCAATCCGGAGCGTTATTGGGAGCTGTATCAACTGGCTGAAAAACTGGTTGATCTTGACGATGCGATGGCGACATGGCGGCACAAGCATGTCATCACCGTATCGCGCATCATCGGCGGCAAGCGCGGCACTGGCGGCACGGCAGGCGTATCTTATCTCCAAAGCACGCTGCCCAAACGCGCCTTCCCCGAGCTTTGGACATTGAGGACAATGTTATGAATTGGAAACCGCTCTTCTCGCGCGCAATCGCGGCTGACCCTGACCGTCTGCATTTTGCCGCGCACAGCCATCATCTTTGGCCCGATGCAAGCTATGACGGGCATATCGCAGCATGGGATGTCGCCGCGCGGCTGGCCGACCGGAAATGGAGCGAAGTCATGGGTGCGGCGTGGGCCGAGGCACAACGCCATATCGCTGATGAGCTTCATTTGCCTGACCCCGCCACAATCGCTTTTTCGGCAAATACGCATGACTTCATCATCCGCATTTTTTCAGCACTGCCGATGAGGCCAGTCCGCGTGCTGGCGACCAACGGCGAATTTCATGCTTTTCGTCGCCAAATGGCGCGCTGGGTCGAAAGCGGTGATGTTGTCCTTGAAACGTCAGCGCCTGATCGGCTTACAGAACGCGCGCAGTCGGGCGAGCATGACCTGATCTTTGCAAGCCATATCTTGTTTAACAGCGGCGCGTTGGTGGACGATCTTGAGGCTCTCGCTGCCGTCGCCAAGCCCGAAGGTCCGTGGGTGGTGATTGATGGCTATCACAGCTTCATGGCGATTGAGACTGATTTAAGCGCGGTTGCCGACCGGATTTTCTACACCAGTGGCGGGTATAAATATGCAATGGCAGGCGAAGGCCTTGGTTTCCTCCATGCGCCCCCCAGTTTCGCCCCTCGCCCGGCGGTGACAGGCTGGTTTGCCGAATTTGACGACTTGATGGCCGCGCCGGGCGGGGTTGGCTATGCAAGCGATGGGCGGCGTTTCCTCGGCGCGACGTTTGATTATGGCGGGCTGTACCGTTTCAACGCGGTGCGGCAGATGTTAGCATTTGAAGGGCTGACAACTAAGGTCATCTGCGATCATGTCACCGCGTTGCAACACCGCTTCATTAGTCAGGCAGCAATGACCGGAATGACCCTGCTCAATCCGCCGCAAAACGGCCCCAATGCGCGCTTTCTTGCTTATGACGGGGTGAGCGCGCCTGCGCTCCACCACGCGCTGATGGATCGCAATGTGATTACCGACCTCCGCGCGACGGTGCTGCGCATCGGCTTTGCGCCTTACCACGACGAAAATGATGTTGACCGGCTCACCGCGATCATCAACAACTTAACAAAATAAATGAGGGGGATGACCATGCCAATCCAAATCGACCGCCGCGCACTTTTGATCACTGCCGGGTTTGGGATTGGCGGCCTGATCTTGCCCGGCGGGCGCCTCGCGGCACAGACACTCGCCTTCGCCAGCGGCTTTACCCACAATGTCGCAAGTGGCGAGCCGGGAGCAACGTCGATGCTACTCTGGACGCGCTTTCGCCCCGCCGAAGGTGGCCCCGCGCGGGTGAGTGTTGAGGTTTCCGAAACGGCTGATTTCACCCGCATCGTTTCGGGCGGACAAATGGTAACTGGCCCGTGGCGTGACTACACCGTAAAAATCACGGTTGACGGCCTGCGCCCCGGCGCCACGCATTATTACCGCTTCATTGGCCCTGATGGCAGCAAATCACCTATTGGCAGCACCAAGACTTTGCCCGTTGGCAACGTCAAGAATTTCAACATCGCGGTCTTCTCCTGCTCAAACCTGGGCTTTGGCGAATTCAACGCTTACGGCCACGGTGCGGCGCGGGGCGACATTGATCTTGTCCTGCACATGGGCGATTATATTTATGAATATGCGCGCGGCGGCTATGATGGCGGCGCGGGCTTTGCCAAGCGCATCTTCCCTGATGATGAAATCCTGACACTCGCCGATTACCGCCTGCGCTATGCCAGCTACCGTGCCGATCCGCAGTTGCAGGCGCTCCACGCTGCTTTTCCCGTCATCCCCAACACTGATGACCATGAAGGCACCAATGACATGTGGGAGGGCGGCGCGCAAAATCATCAGGCTGATGAGGGCGACTGGACGAACCGCAAAAATGCCGCGATGCAGGTGTGGCGCGAATGGCTTCCGGTCGGCGAAACGCCTTGGAAAAGCTATGAAATCGGCACCCTCGCGACCTATTATCGCACCGATACGCGTGCCGTCGCGCGATCAAAACCTTATGATCACGCAAGCCTGATGCGCGCGTCCGATCCCGCCAAGGCAATGGCCGAATTCCGTGACGGCCCGTGGCAGGATGACGCGATGACGATGCTCGGCAGTGAGCAGGAAAGCTGGCTGTTCCAAAGCTTTGCGAAGAATAAGCCGCTATGGAGCGTTGTCGGATCAGGCACCAACATGGGGATCAACTCAACCCCGCAAAACGCGTTTGACTGGATCGCGCCCGACGCTGTGGATCGCACCAAATCCTATGTCCGCCAAGGGATTGCAGCGGGCAAAGCCGGGCTGCCGTACAACCTCGATAATTGGGGCGGCTATCCCAAGGCGCGCGCGCGCCTGCTCTCGGCGGCTCAGCGCGCTGACCTCAATCTGATCGTTGTGACGGGAGACAGTCACAATGGCTGGGCGTTTGATCTGCCGCATGACGGCAAACCAGTCGGCATCGAATTCGGCGGGCACAGCGTATCCTCACCGGGCTATGAACAAGCGACCAAGGGCGTTGATCCACTATCCGTCGCGCGCGGCATGGTCGAAAACAACCGCGCCGAGCTCCGCTGGATGGATTCGTCCAACCGGGGCTATATGGTGACCAGCCTGACGCCACAGGCAGCGACCAACGAATGGGTCTTCATGGACACCATAAAAACCCGCACACTGGCAACGAAACCGAGCCATAAAATGAAGGTGCGCGCGGGGCGGAAGGTGCTTGAGGGGGTTTAGGATATTGCTTGACAGTATGCTCCTATTTTGGTACAAATGATATCAAGATGAATTAATGAATGTGAACAAGAAAATTAAGGCCGCATTTTACGCGACGGGATCAGGCAATGAACCCGTCAGAAACTGGTTGAAGGATTTGCCTGCTGAAGATCGCAAGACTCTGGGCGAGGATATTGCGGCGGTTGAATTCACTTGGCCCGTTGGAATGCCACTGGTACGCGCAATGAAGCAGGGCTTGTGGGAATTGCGCAGTACGCTTCCCGGAAACCGCATTGCGCGCAT
>JAYUIX010000051.1:0-8307 GCA_043765635.1 Sphingomonadales bacterium | reverse complement strand
TTCTCTCACCAAAGAAAGCATCGCTTCAACAATTTTTGCACGACTTTGTTCTGATCGGCGACGTCTGCCATCGCTTGATGCGCCTGGCGCAATTCTTGACATAAAAAAATATAATCCGTTTAAGTTGTTCTTCAGAAACCCTTGTTCACGCTTTCCACAGTATATAGCAATTTTGCGGCATTGCAATAAATGACATCGACCCTGTCATTTTCTGGCTTGTAACCTCATTTATTTCAATACCGAATTTCAGTTATGATTTGGCCATTAAACGATCAAGCGACTTGCGCAGGGTGCGCCTGATGGCCACAAGATGGCTCTGTGAACTGCTGACACAATATTGAGGATTATATGAGTGATATTTATGATGTGGTTGTCATCGGTGCCGGTGCTGCCGGGCTGACTGCTGCTGGCGGGCCTGCGATGCTCGGGCTTAAGGTTGCGTTGATCGAAGAAGGGCCGATGGGGGGCGATTGCCTCAACACTGGTTGCGTTCCTTCCAAAGCGCTCATCTCTGCGGCTGGGCGCGCGCATGAGGCAAACCGGGGTTTGCGGCTCGGGATTACGCTTGAGCGGGCCAAGGTCGACTGGATCGGGGTGCGTGATCATATCCGCAGCGCCATCGCAACAATTGCTCCGGTGGATTCGCAGGAACGCTTTGAAAGCCTCGGGGTTGAGGTGATCCGTGATCGCGGCATTCTCATTGATGATCGGACAGTTCAAGTCGGCGGTCGACAGTTGAAGGCCAAACGGATTGTGCTTGCTACGGGTTCACGTCCGCGCAAGCCCGATGTTCCGGGGCTGGACGATGTGCCCTATCTCACCAACGAGACGATTTTCGATATTGACGAATTGCCGCGCCATCTCGCGATCATGGGTGGCGGCCCGATCGGGATGGAAATGGCGCAGTCGTTCCGCCGGCTTGGTGCGCAGGTTACGGTGATTGAACGGATGCGACCCTTTCCGCGCGATGATGCCGATGCGGCGGCACTGGTGATGGCCGCACTTGAACATGAAGGCGTTGTCATCAAGCAGAAAACCGAAGTGACAGCCGTCGCGCGCGAGGGCGATGATATTGTTCTGACGCTAGGCAACGGTGAAAAGGTCAAGGCAAGTCACCTGCTTGTCTCGGTCGGGCGTGTGCCCAATACCGAAGGCATTGGATTGGAAGCGGCGGGCGTCGAAGTCGGGCGTGACGGCATCATCGTTGACGCGCGCAGACGGACGACCAACAAGCGCATTTATGCGATTGGTGATTGCCGCGAAGGGCCGCGCTTTACGCACTCGTCGGGCTATGATGGCTCAATCGTTGTTGCCAATATTGCGCTGGGATTGCCAAGCAAAGCTGATTTCAAAGCGCTGCCGTGGGTGACTTACTCTGATCCCGAACTTGCCCAGGTCGGCCTTACCGAGGCCGCAGCGCGCGAAAAATTTGGCGATAGGGTGACAACCACGCGCGAAAATTTCAGCCACAATGACCGTGCGATTGCCGAGGGCGAAACCGAAGGCTTCCTCAAAATTGTCCGTGTCGGCAGCAAGGTTGTCGGCGCGACGGTGGTGGGCCGTCACGCGGGCGACCTGCTGCTCCCATGGGCGCAGATGATCGTCGGCAAAGCGACCGTTTTTGGCCTCAGCGGCATGATCGTCGCCTATCCCAACCGCTCCGACATCAGCAAGGCTGTGGCATTCAAAGCCTATGAACCCGCAATTTTTGGCGAATGGCCCAAACGTTGGGCCAGGTTTTTGGTGGGATTGCGGGGGTAAATTTGGATAAAAAATGGAGTTGACATGGAGTTTTTTTGGAGTAAATTTGGATAATATTCAAATTTGGAGAAATTTTATGGCTGATGTTCGTTTGCAAATTCCTGAGGAAGCAATTTCTATTTTTCAAGAAAAGCTCACCGAGAGGACGAAACCGACTGATATCGCGCGCGATGCGATGACACTTTATAAGTGGGCTGTTGATGAGGTTTCAAAAGGACGCATTATACTGACCGCTAACACCGAAGGAACTGACTTTACAAAGCTTGCAATGCCAAGTTTGCAATCTATTATACCCAAGAAGTGAGGAAAAAGTAGAAAGATAATTGGGCTATGGCTGATGAAAATCAGGCAACTGCAACTGAGAAATTTATACCTCCATCTATTGCAGCCTTCAACGCCATTTCTGAAGACTCCTCCAAGGAAGTTACGCCCCGATCTTTTGGTGTAATGGCTACACCAATGGGTGAGCTTGCTAAAGCTGGCGTTGGTTTGGCTGATTTCGTACTGCGGATGATTGTTGGCGCAGTTGCAATTTTGTTAGTAACAGCCTTCATCTCCGAATGGAGAGAAACCACAGCATCAAATAAAGCTACTGAACATATTTTGAAAACACTTTCTTCGGCTGCACCTGCAATTGAGGATAAGCAGCTATCTGGGGTCGTTTCTCTCTTGCAACAGGCTGCGGCAAATCAAGCACTGGTGTTGCCTCGGGTTGAAGTTGAAAATGCGCGGTCGCTGATTAACAAGGCATTGAAGCTATCCGCGATCACAAGTGAGCAGAAATCAAGCCTCTACAATAAATGTATTCCCCTACCGCTGCCAACTGTCAAAGACAGGGCGCTCGTTCTTGAGCGCTGTGCAGTAACGCTTGAGGCAGTCTTTGTTCCGCCCGCCGCCGATATGCAGCGTTTGACTTTGATTAAAGAATTGCAAAAGGCACAAGCTGAAGAACGCACTGCCCGTCGCGCATACTGGATGCAGATCGCGCAGCTTGTTCTGATCAACCTGCTGCTGCCCATTTTGACTGCATTGCTCGGCTATATCTTCGGGACGCGACAGACAGGTTAATCTGGCTCGCCGATCAACTTGCGCTTTTCATGGTGATGGCCCTGCTGCTCTCGTCAATTTTACGTTTGGCCAAATTTATGAATTTTACGATGGCTTCGCGGTTAATCACTGCAATCGCACCAACCTCACCGCGATTGAGCAGGCCCCATATGGCGGCCTTGCTTGGCCCTCTGGGAAGTTCGTCAAGATCTGAACATAATATCCCCTGATCAATTTCACGGACGGTTTCAGTTTCAATCGGAATCATTGATGGCTGCTGGTCAGCACCAACCGTTTCAATCTCGCCGTTCAACCGCGTCGTGATGTAACAAGTGACGTCATATTCATTGAGCAGCACGCAGCGCTGCGTTGAAAGCGCGCCCTTGATCCTGAGCGTTGCACGCGGCGCATTAGGGGCAATGGCGCTGAGATTATTATCAACATCCCAATTGGCGACAATGCGCTGGGCAAGCGGCACAACAAGCGTTTTTGGTCGGTAAAAACTCGAACAAATCCGCCCGCCAGCAATCACGCGTTTATCAAGCGCAGGATTGATCTCAAGCGTCACGTCATGGCTGCCTTTTTCGGGCAGGTTTGAAAAAGGAAGAATGTTGAGCCGGTTTGCAAATGTGGCGAGATCCCGCTCATCAACCATTGACAGCGCTTTGCGCGCGATGGCTGGGGACGCGGCGGCGATGGCTGTAATCAGGCAAAGCGAGGCCACTTGAAGCATTATCCTGTTCATTGCGGTTTCCATTTGCCTTTCTTGCAATTTCCCGTGGCGAGGCAGCGCGCGATTTCAAGCGCAAATTCCTCCGCCAATTTTTCGCGCACATTTTTGCCGCGTGCCGCCAAAGCAAGGCTGCCACCAAAATCATTGACGACATCAATATAATAAGTGCCGACGCGCTGTTTGCTCGCAACATCAATGACATCGACAACACCGGCAATTTCATCTTCGCTACCAAAGGAGGAATCATCAGAATCAGCCAAAAACAAGTCAAGCAGCGGAACCGGGCTTGGCTTGCCAAAGACGATGTTCGATTTGCTTGCCAGTTTGACTGTATCCATTGTCACACGGAGCCGGACATCGCGACCGCTCGTAAAATTCCAGCCGCGCAGCCGGTCGGTCATCAGTTCGGATACCATCAACAATGTCGGCAGCGTCGCATAGCTTTTGCGTGATTGCAGTGGCGGCGGGTTTGTCGTTTGTTGCTGCTTGTCAAAACGATCCTCGGCGCGGTCATCTAGCCTAGCTGTTCCGCCGATTGCAGAGTCTTGCAGCATGATATCAACCGAAACCACGTTCATGTTGGCCACATATTCGGGAGGCAATCGCTGAATGACTGTCCGCTCTTTTGCCAGTGCCGGTGTCGAGCCAATAACGCACACCCACAGCAACAGCTTTTTCATCGACAACACTCCGGTTTATGTTTTCCAGAATTGTCCATTCAAGCTGAACCGAAACTGAAGGAAGGATGCTGTATTGCGTGTGTGAAATCATGCGGGCAAAAGCAGAGCATGACACATGCATCACTTCTCTGGTTCCGCCAAGATCTTCGCCTTGCTGATCAACCAGCACTTGTCGCCGCAGTCGCGGAGGGCGCGGTTATTCCGGTCTATGTTCTTGATGATCAAAACCCTGGTGATCGCAAAATGGGCGGGGCTTCGCGGTGGTGGCTGCATCACAGCTTGAGCGCGCTTGATGCCAGTTTGCGCGCGCTTGGCAGCCGGTTGATCCTGCGGCGCGGCGATGCGCTTTCAGTGCTCAGCACATTGGCACAAGAAAGCGGAGCGACGCGAGTTCATGCGCTGCGCCATTTTGAGCCGTGGTGGCAGCGGGTCGAGAGCGAGCTCGCCACTGAAGTTGATCTGGTGCTCCATGACGGTAATCAGCTCGCCCCGCCCGAAGCGATCCTGTCAGGCAGTGGCGGGCGTTATAAAGTGTTTACGCCGTGGTGGCGCGCGCTCGTTGCGCAAATGCCGCCGCGCAAGCCTTTGCCTGCGCCTGAGGTGATTGCCGCACCCGGTAGCTGGCCCGAAAGCGATGCGCTTGAAAGCTGGAAACTGCTTCCGACCAAGCCCGATTGGGCCGGGGGCTTTGTTGATTGGACACCGGGTGAGGCGGGCGCACGCGAGGTTTTTCGCAGCTTTCTGCCCAAGATTGAAGGCTATAACGAGGGTCGTAACCTGCCAGCTCAACCCGCCATTTCGCGGCTGTCACCGCATTTGCATTTCGGCGAAATCTCTCCGCCGACATTGTGGTATCATGCCTCAAAAGCGGCAGGCGCAAAGGCCGAACCGTTCCTGCGCGAGGTTGGCTGGCGCGATTATGCGACCAATTTGATTGACCAATTCCCCGATTATCCAACGCAAAACGGCCGCGCGCAATTTGATGCGCTCAACTGGCGTGACGGGACAGAGGCTGATGCTGATTTTGCCAAATGGAGCAAGGGCCGCACTGGCTATCCAATTGTTGACGCGGGGATGCGCGAACTGTGGGCGACGGGCTTCATGCACAACCGGGTGCGGATGATTACAGCGTCGTTCCTGATCAAGCACCTCTTGATTGACTGGCGGCGCGGCGAGCGGTGGTTCTGGGATACGCTGTGCGATGCCGATCACGCCGCCAACGCGTCAAACTGGCAGTGGGTGGCAGGCACTGGGGTTGATGCGCCGCTGTTCTCACGGATCATGGCGCCGCTTTCACAATCGGAGAAATTTGGTGCTGGCGATTACATTCGCCGCTGGGTGCCTGAACTTGCCGGGCTATCTGACCCTTACGTTCATGATCCCGATGAATTCGGCCAGCGTCCGCGCGACTATCCGGCCAAGATCATCGGCCACCGCGAGGCACGCGAGCGCACGCTTTCGGCGCAAAAAGCGATGCGCGACGGTTGACCTAGTTGCGCGCGCGCGCGCGCTGCGGCAAGGGTGATGCCGGTTATGAACAGTCCCTCCCCCAAACGCGGATATCATATGCTCAGCGCGCGCCGCGGGCTGATCGCGCGGGCAGTGTCGCGGATATTCCACCGCATTCTTGACCGGATTGATGCCGGGATCGAGGCGGGCGCGCTTGAGGCGATTTTGCCCGACGGGACGTTCCGTGTGCTCGGCGGGCGCGCGCCGGGGCCACTTGTGCATGTCAACCTCAATAGCTGGCGCGCGTTGATCCGGCTTGGCCAGTCAGGCTCGGTCGGCTGGTATCAGGCATGGGAGGCGGGCGAGTGGGACAGCCCCGATCCGGTGCCGCTGTTTGATCTGTTCATGCGCAACCGGGTGAGCCTTGGCAGCAGCGCACGCGCATCGGGTTTTTCGCGGCTGATCAAACGCGCCGCGCACGCGCTGCGCCGCAACGATAGCAAAGGTGCGAAGCGCAACATCATGGCGCATTATGATCTGGGCAATGATTTTTATGAGTGCTGGCTCGATCCGACGATGAGCTATTCAAGTGCGCTGTTTGAGGATGGCGACACGCTGGAGGCGGCGCAGGTGCGCAAGATGGCGGCGCTGATGGCGCGGCTTGATTTGAAGCCGGGTTCGGACATTCTCGAAATCGGCTGTGGCTGGGGTCATTTTGCCAAGCATATCGCGGAAGGCGGCCACAATGTCACCGCGATCACGCTTTCGCCGAGCCAGAAGCTCCATGCTGATGCGGCAGCGGCGGGAATGGCAAATGCGCCCGCGTATCAACTCCTCGATTATCGTGACATCAGCGGCACTTACGACGCGATTGCCAGCATCGAAATGGTTGAAGCGGTTGGTCAGGCGTATTGGCTGACTTACCTTGATGTCATCGCGCGCAGCCTGAAACCGGGTGGGCGCGCGGCGATCCAGTTTATCATGATCGCCGACGATATTTTTGAGCGTTACGCAGAGAGTGCTGACTTCATTCAGACTTATGTATTTCCCGGCGGGATGCTGCTTTCCGAGAGCCGTTTTCGCAGCCTAGCCGAGACGCGTGGGTTGATTTGGGATACGCCGCAGCATTTCGGGCTTGATTACGCCGAGACGCTGAAATGCTGGCGCGAACGGTTTGACGACGCAGTTGAAATGGGTAAGCTGCCCAGCGGATTTGATCAGCGCTTTATCAAGCTGTGGCGTTATTATCTGATGTACTGCGAGGGCGGTTTTCGCGGTGGCGGGATTGATGTGGCGCAGGTGACGCTCATAAAGCAATAAGGGGGAGGGAATGATGCGACGGGGAATATTGATCATAGCGGCGGCGAGCCTGCTGGCGCTTAGCGGCTGTGATACGGTCAAACTTTATGCCAATTTGCCAAAGGATCAGAACGTGCTTTTCTGGACAGTTGATCAGCGTGACAGCGCGTTTCGTGCGATGGAAAAACTCGTCAAGGTGAATGACATTGCCAAGGGCGATGCGGTTTATCCGCTGCCGCAAGGTGCTGCGATCACGCTGCCCCAGAACGTTGACGCATACATGAAGGCACAGCGCAACGCAGGGTTGATCATCATTCAGGATGGCAAAATCCGTCTCGAAAAATACGCGCTTGATTATAACAAAGACGGCCGCTGGACGAGTTTTTCGGTGGCGAAATCGCTCACCTCGACGATGGTCGGAGCGGCAGTGCGTGACGGTTATATCAAGAGCCTTGATGACAAAGTGACGGTCTATATCCCCGATCTCAAAGGCTCGGCCTATGATGATGTCAGCGTGCGGCAGTTGCTGACGATGACGTCAGGCGTCAAGTGGAATGAGGATTATACCGATCCCAAATCCGATGTCGCGCTGTTCAACCTGCACAAGGCCGAACCCGGCGTTGATGTGACCGTCAGCTACATGCGCAGGCTGCCGCGCGAAGCGCCTGCGGGGAGCAAGTGGGTGTATAAAACCGGCGAGACCAACCTGATCGGCGTGCTCGTTTCAAGCGCGACCAAAAAGACGCTCTCGGCCTATCTGTCGGAGAAGGTGTGGACGCCCTTTGGCATGGAGCAGGACGGCGCGTGGATGCTTGGCACCACCGGGCATGAAATTAGCGGCTGCTGTATGTCGGCGAGCCTGCGCGATTATGCGCGCTTTGGCCAATTCATCCTTGGTGGCGGGATGGCAGGCGGCAAGCCCGTACTCCCTGATGACTGGCTCGCCGCCGCCACGACCAAGCAAGCCGATATCGGTACACCGGGGCGCGGTTACGGCTATCAGTGGTGGACGAATGACGATGGCAGTTTTGCAGCCCAAGGCATTTTCGGACAGGGCATCTTCATCGATCCCAAGCGTAAACTGGTGATCGCGAGCAACGGCAACTGGCCGACCGCAACTGATCCCGAAGGCGTCGGCAAGGCGCGCGAGGCGTTTTACAAGAGCGTGCAGGACGCGGTGGACGGGGGAATTTAGATGCTGATAACTTTAAGTTTAACCACACACGTCTCCCCGTGCTTGACACGGGTGTGGATTCACATTTGAAGTGCAACGGGTTGAAGATTTCGGCTGGGGTTTGGAAGCCGAGGCATTTTCTGGGCGTGTTGTTGTAGTTTGCG
>JAYUIX010000050.1:0-2891 GCA_043765635.1 Sphingomonadales bacterium | reverse complement strand
ACAAAAGAGGCGCAGTGGAGTAGCACAATCTTTCTGCGCCTCTTTTCTCTCTTATCCTCTTATGAAATTTGCACTTAACTCAACAGATCGAGCGCATCTTCGCCTAATGAACCCGGTATAATCATCACGGGGCATGGCAATGCGCCTGCATTATTCCCCGTAAAATGCGCCACCAGCGGCCCCGGCGTGCCTTGTGCTGCAGCACCCAGTACCAGTGCCGCAATCTCGGGATGTTCGTCGAGCATTTCAGTGACAATCTCTCCGCCATCGCCTTTTTTGACAGTGATCAGCGGTTGCAGCCCCAGTTCATCAAATATGGTGCCAGCGGCCGCCGCGACAAGCTCCTCGGCTTTTTCGCGCGCTTCGGCCTCCATCGTTGCCTGAACACCGCCCCATGCGACGAAATCCGATGGCTCAACCAGCGATAGGATATGCAGCGCGCCGCCGGTTTTCGCGGCACGGCGCGCTGCAAAACGCAACGCCAGCCGCGCTTCGGCGCTTTCATCGATAACTACCAGATATGTGCGCATGTCCCGCCGTCCCCCGATGGCCAAATGACGTGAATAGCGATGTCTTGTGGTAATAACGGGCAAAGCGCAAGCATAAGCGGCTTGACGCTGGGGAAAGCTAACCCTTATGCGAAACTATACGGGCGCAAAATCAGACAGGATGAACCATGCCAACCGAGCTAAAAATGCCAGCACTTTCCCCGACGATGGAGGAGGGCACATTAGCCCGTTGGTTGGTGAAGGTTGGCGACAGCGTTTCTTCAGGTGATTTGCTTGCCGAGATCGAGACGGACAAAGCGACGATGGAGTTTGAAGCGATTGATGACGGCGTGGTGACGCAGTTGCTGGTTGCGGAAGGCGCAGAGGGCGTGAAGGTTGGCACAGTGATCGCGTTGATTCAGGGCGAGGATGATGATGTGAAGGTTGCGCCGAAAGTGGTTGCCGCTGAACCAAAGGCCGAAATCGCCGTAGCTGTCACGGCTGCGCCAGCGGCGCCTGCGCCTGCCACAAAAGCGGCTGCAGACGACCGTGTCAAATCCAGTCCTTTGGCAAAGCGCATTGCGGCGGAGCTTGGCGTTGATCTGGCGACTGTTACCGGCACAGGGCCCAATGGACGGATTGTGAAGGAGGACGTTGAGGCTGCTGCGAGTGGTGGTGTAGCCTCCGCCCCCAGAACTGCCACAACTACCGTTAGTGCTGAGCCTGTCGAAGTACGGGTTGCCCAAACCAACCCTTCGACAAGCTCAGGGCAAACGGTTGTGGTGGGCGACACCGGCATCCCGCACGAAGTCATCAAACTATCCGGAATGCGCAAAACCATTGCGCGCCGTTTGACCGAGAGCAAACAAACCGTGCCGCACATCTACCTCACTGTCGATATCCGCCTCGACGCGCTGCTCAAACTGCGCAGCGAATTGAACGCGGCGTTGGAGGGGCAGGGCATCAAGCTGTCAGTCAATGACATGCTGATTAAGGCATTGGCAAAGGCGCTAGTGCAGGTTCCGGCCTGCAATGTCTCCTTTGCTGGTGATAATATGCTGCAATACAGCCGCGCCGACATCTCGGTGGCGGTCAGCATTCCGTCCGGCCTGATCACCCCGATAATTGTTGATGCGGGCAGCAAGTCAGTGTCGGCGATCTCCACGGAAATGGGCGCGCTGGCGGCCAAGGCAAAGGACGGCAAGCTGCAACCGCATGAATTCCAGGGCGGCACCGCATCGCTTTCCAACATGGGCATGATGGGCATCAAGCAATTCGACGCCGTCATCAACCCGCCGCAAGCGATGATCATGGCCATCGGCGCAGGCGAACAGCGGCCCTATGTCATTGATGGCGCACTGGCGATTGCGACGGTAATGTCGGCCACCGGCTCGTTCGACCACCGCGCGATTGATGGCGCGGACGGCGCGCAGCTGATGAAGGTGTTCAAGGAACTGGTGGAGAAACCTTTGGGGTTAGTGGCTTGAGGCTCACCCCCTCTCCAACTTCGCCTAAGCAACAAGTTGCCGAGGCTTCGTTTCCTCTCCCGCAAGGGGAGAGGAATGCGTAGCGACAAGGATGGATGTAAACCCTCTCCCCTTGCGGGAGAGGGAGGGGCCCGCGCCAAAGGCGTGGGAGGGAGAGGGGGTGTGCCTTCTAAATCAGACCTTCTTGCTCGAGCAAAATGGATGCGCGCCAATCCGACAGAGGCTGAACGGAAAATCTGGGCCATCCTTCGCGGCAAACGGCTGACAGGGTTCAAGTTTCGGCGTCAGGTTATCATCGATTGGTATATCGTAGACTTTATCAATTTTGATCACCGTTTAATTATTGAAGCTGACGGTTCTCAACATGCTGAAAGCGAGTACGACGAACGGCGCGATGCGTTTTTGAAACGACAAGGTTTCACTGTGCTGCGATTTTGGAACAATGAAATTTTGAACAACAGCGATGGCGTGACCGAAGCCATTTGGTACGAATTGCAAACACCCCCTCTCCCTTCCGCCGCCCTTCGGCTTCGCTCAGGACGGCTCCCTCCCTCTCCCGTAAGGGGAGAGGGGTTAGAAAGTGTATCAAATGTCTCATTTTGATCTAATCGTCCTCGGTTCTGGCCCCGGTGGCTATGTTGCTGCCATCCGTGCCGCGCAACTTGGCCTGAAAACCGCCATTGTTGAGCGTGAGAATCTCGGGGGGATTTGCCTCAACTGGGGGTGCATTCCGACCAAGGCTTTGCTGCGTTCGGCGGAAATTTTTCATTATATGCAGCATGCGGGCGATTACGGGCTAACGGCCAGTAATATCAGTGCGGATATCGACGCGGTGGTCAAACGCTCGCGCGGGGTGGCTAAGCAGCTGAATCAGGGCATTGGCCATTTGATGAAGAAGAACAAGATTACCGTCCAT
>JAYUIX010000049.1:0-8590 GCA_043765635.1 Sphingomonadales bacterium | reverse complement strand
GGGGCCAGACGGGCCAGTGATGCCCGAAAGCATCATCACCAAGCCCCCCTCGGCCGAACTGCGCGATAATCAAAAGGACTCGGACAGCCTGCCCGATTATCCGATCCTCGATCCGATCCTCCACGGCCTGATTGAGGAGGAGCTTTCGGTTGATGAGGTCGCCGCGCGCGGGTTTGACCGTGACGTTGTCGCGCGGATCGAACGCTTGCTTTGCATCGCCGAATATAAACGGAGGCAGGCGCCACCGGGGGTAAAGCTCGGCACGCGCAATTTCGGGCGTGATCGGCGTTACCCGATTACGAATGCGTTTCGGACGGGGTAATTGACATTTTGGCTAGATTTGAGTAAAATTCTGGCCAGAAAGAGATTGATCATGCGGCTTGTTGCGCTCAGTGAAGCGAAGGATCACCTGTCCGAATTTGTGGCGGCGGCCGAAGCAGGGCAGGAGATTACCATCACCCGCCACGGAAAAGCTGCGGCAAAATTGGTTGCTGTCGATGCGCAGCTAGACCGGAAAGCACGCGCGGCGGCAGCGATTGAAACGCTTGCTGCGATCCGCGCCAAGATGAGGGCGGAAGGTCGGACTGCAACAATCGAAGAGATGATCGAGTGGAAAAATGAAGGGCGTCGATGACGCGGCTTGTTGTTGATGCATCAGTGATGGGGCCGCTGCTTTTTGAAGATGAAGCTGAGTCGCTGATTGCCACGTTACCGCAAGCACTCGCCGACGGTGATTGTATTGTGCCAGAACATTGGCGATTCGAGGTTGCCAACCAAATATTGGTCGGGACTAGGCGTGGTCGTGCTACGCCTGATGAGGCCGATATTATGTTGGCTGCGATGGCCGCATTACCAATGAGCGTGGATCGGGACTCAATCGATCAGGTGTGGTGGAAAACTTACCAACTCGCAGCAGCCCACAATCTCACAATCTACGATGCCGCCTATCTCGAATTGGCACTGCGCCTAGGTGTGCCGCTCGCTACTTTTGACAAAGCCCTTATCAACGCCGCGTATGAATGCGGTATCACAGCCATTACAGCATGAGTTTCGTTTGATGACCATCACCACCCGTTTCGCCCCTTCGCCCACTGGCACGCTCCATGTCGGCAATATCCGCACTGCGCTTCACAATTGGATGTGGGCGAAGAAGCATGGCGGGCGGTTCATGCTGCGGATTGATGATACAGATGTCGCGCGGTCAAGCGAGGCCAATGTTGCCTTGATCCGCGCTGATCTGACGTGGCTTGGGTTGCACTGGGACGATGAGGCGCGGCAATCGGAACGATTTGCGCTTTATGAGACGAAGCTTGAAGTGTTGAAGGCGGATGGCCGGGTTTACCCTTGCTATGAAAGCAGTGAAGAGCTTGATTTGCGCCGTAAAATTCTGCTCGGGCGTGGTCTGCCGCCAGTGTATGAGCGTACCGCACTTACGCTCACAACTGATCAGATTGCGGCTTACGAAGCCGAAGGCCGCCATCCGCATTGGCGGTTCAAGCTTGATCATGAAACGCTGATTGTCTGGCATGACCTGGTGCGCGGTGATCAGCGGTTTGATCCCAAACTGATGAGCGATCCCGTTATCCGCCGCGCCGATGGCTCTTGGTTGTACATGCTGCCGTCGGCGATTGATGATGTTGATATGGGGATCACTCATGTCGTGCGCGGCGAGGATCATGTGTCGAACACCGCAACGCAAATCCAGATGTTTGATGCACTTGGGAGCACGCCGCCGCAGTTCGCGCATGAGGCATTGTTGACTGGAAGCGAGGGCAAGCTCTCGAAACGGCTTGGTTCGCTCGGGATGGACGCGCTGCGTGAGGCCGGGATTGAGCCGATGGCAATTGTCGCGCTGCTTGGCAGGCTCGGAACAAGCGATCCGGTTGAGGCCTTCACTGCGCCTGAACCACTGATCGAAAGCCTGGATTTCGCGCGTTTCGGACGTGCGCCGGCTCGTTTTGATGAGGGCGAACTGGCCGCGCTCAACACCCGGATCATCCATCAAATGCCTTACGCCGCAGTGCGTGAGCGTCTGCCAGAGGCGATGGACGAGCTGGCTTGGGAGGCGATCCGGCCAAATGTCAGTATGATTGCCGATGCCGCTGATTGGTGGTCAGTGGTTGAAGGGCCGATTGTTGCTGAGCGTGCGAGCGAAAATGCCGAGTATCTAGCCCAAGCCCATGCGATTGCAGCGACGCTTGATTGGAACGCAGAGCCGTGGGCCGCGCTGACGTCTGCGCTCAAGGAAGTAAGTGGGCGCAAAGGCAAAGCACTGTTCATGCCGCTGCGACTCGCGCTGACGGGGCGTGAGCACGGCCCCGATATGGCGGCGTTGCTTCCGCTGCTTGGCAAGGAGCGCGCGCTTAAGCGACTGTTCTGATAGCGAAAAGTACCAGAGCACAGCGCGCAAATGTAACATTGTATCTTAATAAGTAATGTTGTAACATCATTTTGCGGATGGCTGATCGCGCGCCTTCGCAGGAAGAGGAGGATGTCATGGCATATGCAGATATCAAAAACCGCCCAAGCCCTGTGTCGCTTGGTAGCGCGTTCATTATCAACGGCTTGCTCATCACGGGGATTATTTTCGCCGCGCCCAATATAGTCGGCGATCCAGCAGATGTTCCGACCACCATCGAATTTATAGCGCCACCCAAGCCCGAAACCGTAATTGAAAAACAAAAGGTGCAGCCCGATCCCGGCAGCATCGCCAAGAGCCTGACCCAGCCGCCGCCGCTCGGGCCGAAAAGCGAAAATGATGCAGCGCCTGAAACCGGGCTAATTGAAGTGCCACCTGTTCCACCGCTTCCACTAGGCGGCGGAACCATAATTGAAAATCCGCCAATCCGTATAGAACCGATATTCAAAGGGGCCGTCATCCACCCGCAGTATCGCGACAACCTCCAGCCCGAATATCCGCCCAGCCTGATTCGTCAGGAAATCGAGGGCAGCGTCACACTGCGCGTTCTTGTTGGAACGGACGGTCGGGTCAAGGCG
Organism: Sphingomonadales bacterium; assembly: GCA_043765635.1. GTDB lineage: Bacteria > Pseudomonadota > Alphaproteobacteria > Sphingomonadales > Sphingomonadaceae > Aquisediminimonas. The sequence continues at coordinate 5,593 of JAYUIX010000049.1, read as the reverse complement.
ATTGAGCCAGTGCGCTTTGATGATGAGGATTTCCTCAAGGTCACCCGCGTTCAGGCGCTGCGTAAATGGCGGTTCTTGCCCGCGACGCGCGACGGCACCCCCGTTGAAAGCTGGCGTGAGATGACAGTGCGGTTTCAGATTCCGCGCTAACCACACAAGGGGGTAGCGCCGCGCGCACACGCCGTTTATCAAAGGCAGATGGCACTGCCCCCAATCTCTTCTCCCATTGCGTTGTGGAATGATCTTCGCGCGTTTCTGCGCTCGCGCCAGCGCCATGAGCTTATATTTGCAGGTTTCGCAGTCTTAATCCCCACCCTTTTAGTTACTGCATTTCTCGCTGAATCACGGTCTGTCGATTATAAGGCACCGACGGTGATCTTCGTCAAAGATTGGAACAAGGGTCGTACTGACGCTGAAATCAAGCGCCAACAAGCGATTGACGCGCCGGGCGAACGTGCCGCGCGCAAGGAAGAAGCCGATTTCGAGGCGAAAAAGCGTCAGCAGTTCAAGGATTTGCAAAAGGCGCTTGGCATTTGAATCTCGACCTGCGGCTGATGAGGCACGCGATCGCGCTTGGCGGGCGGGGTAGAGCGCTAAGCCAGCCGAACCCAAATGTCGGCTGTGTCATTGTCAAGGATGGCCACATTATCGGGCGCGGCTGGACACAGGCCGGTGGTCGCCCCCATGCAGAGGCCATGGCGCTGGCCGAGGCTGGCGTACAGGCGCACGGTGCCACCGCCTATGTCAACCTTGAGCCCTGCGCACATGCCAGCCCGCGCGGGCCAAGTTGTGCAGGTTTGCTCACAATTGCGGGCATTGCGCGCGTCGTGATTGGTCGAACCGACCCCGATCCGCGTACCAATGGCAAGGGGATTGCTGCGCTGGAGAGTGCAGGGGTCGACGTTAAGAGCGACGTCATGGTGGCGGAATCGTCAGCCTCTATGGCAGGCTGGCTTATGCAAATGGCCGAAAAGCGCCCCTTTGTGACGCTTAAGCTCGCGACGTCACTTGATGGCTGTATCGCGACGGCAGCAGGAGAGAGTCAGTGGATTACGGGTGAGGCGGCGCGCGCGCACGGCCATATGATCCGCAGCAGAAGCAACCTGATTATCGTCGGGCGCGGGACATATGATGCCGATGCGCCGCGCCTTGATGTGCGGTTGGCCGGACTTGAGGCGCTTTCTCCCGCCCGCGCAATCCTCTCGAAAAGGGTGGAAACACCTGAGGGCTGGGAACGGCTTGACCGGCCGGAGGCGATCACCCACCACCCTGCGCATTATGCGCTGATCGAAGGCGGCGCAGGCGCGGCGGCGGCGTTCTTGCAAGCTGATCTGGTTGACCGATTGCTGATTTACCGCGCGCCGATCCTGATTGGCGGGGGTAAGCCCTGCCTTGGCGATATCGGGCTTGAAAATCTCGGGCGCGCGCATGGTCGCTGGCGGATGAGTGATGCGCGCAGGCTTGGCGATGACGGCCTAGAAGTCTATGACCGGGTGAGGGGAATTTGAATGTTCACAGGCATCATTACTGACATCGGTACGATCACCAGCGTCGAGACGCGTGGCGACCTGCGGCTGACGATCAACTGCCATTATGATATGGCGGGCGTTGACCTCGGCGCATCAATCGCTTGCTCTGGCTGTTGCTTGACCGTGGTGGATATGGGTGCGGACTGGTTCGCGGTTGATATTTCGGGGGAAAGCGTCAGCAAAACCGCACGCGGCATGTGGGATAAGGGGCGCAAGCTCAACCTCGAACGCGCTCTCAAAATCGGGGATGAACTTGGCGGGCATATCGTCACTGGCCATGTTGACGGCATCGGCGAGGTCATTTCAGTCGCGCTCGAAGGTGGATCGCACCGGGTGTCAGTCAAGGTCGGCGCAGAGATCGCCCCGTATATCGCGGCGAAAGGCTCAGTCACCGTTGACGGCGTATCGCTGACCGTCAACAGCGTAGCGGACAACGCAGATGGCAGCGCGACCTTCGGCCTCAACATCATTCCCCACACTTGGGCGGTGACGGCCTTCGCCGATTTGGTGCCGGGCCAAGCGGTCAATATCGAAATTGATGTACTGGCGCGGTATTTGGCTCGGATGCGGGCGGTGATAGAAAAATAGATACTGCTTCAAGAAAAATCTTTGTGCCTTCGCGCGAACCAATTCGGAGCTATCCGCAGACACCAACGCCGGAAATTTTTTCGCGCGAAGCCGCAAAGGCGCGAAGAAGAAGTTTAATGTGATTTTACACCTTGACGATCACACTATGATGTGAATATATCCAGCGTATGAGCACCGAATTGATCCAGAAAGTCCGCAATCTTGTCACTAATGGCGGCATGTCGCGATCCGGCCTTGCCCGCGCGGCGGGGCTTCATGCCAATACGTTGCGTGACCTAGAGGAAGCCGATTGGAACCCGACGGCGGAGACGCTGCGCAAGCTTGAGATGTTTCTTTTCTCGAATGATGATACGCCGACGCTAGTGCCGATTGAGGAGATTATCGAGGAGGCGCGCAACGGCCGGATGTTCATCCTTGTTGATGATGAAGACCGTGAGAATGAGGGCGATCTGATCATCCCCGCGCAAATGGCGACGCCCGACGCAATCAATTTCATGGCGACGCACGGGCGTGGGCTGATCTGCCTGACGCTGACGAAGGCGCGGGTTGAGGCGCTTGGACTTGATTTGATGAGCCGCGCCAATGGCACGCGGCATGAAACTGCCTTCACCACCTCAATAGAGGCGCGCGAGGGGGTTACGACCGGGATTAGTGCGGCTGACCGGGCGCGGACGGTGTCAGTCGCGATTGATGCAGGCAAGGGCCGCGATGATATTGTGACGCCGGGGCATGTTTTCCCACTGATCGCGCGTGACGGCGGCGTGCTGGTGCGCGCAGGCCATACCGAGGCCGCAGTCGATATATCGCGGCTTGCCGGGCTGAATCCTTCGGGTGTGATCTGCGAAATTATGAAGGATGATGGCACGATGGCGCGGATGGACGATCTCGTCTCCTTCGCGCGGCTCCACAGTCTCAAAATGGGTACGATCCGCGATTTAATCGCCTACCGCATGCGCCATGATCATCTCGTCGAAAAGACGTCCGAAAGCCTCTTCGTCTCGGATTATGGCGGCGATTGGAAGGCGATGACCTACCGGAATAAGGTGGACGGCACGGTCAATGTCGTCCTTCAAAAGGGCAAGGTGGTTGACGCCAGCATAACCTTGGTGCGGATGCACAGCATCTCGATCTTTCATGACCTGCTTGGCCAGCAGGGCGAACGCAAACGCATACTGCAAAGGTCGATGGTCGAAATCGGTGAAGCCGGGGCTGGCCTGATTGTCTTGCTAATGCCCAATGATGCCGACGCCTTGACCGCAGAAATCGGCGGCGAAAAGCCCCGGCAGATGGATTTGCGTACCTACGGCATCGGCGCGCAGATCCTAGCTGATCTCGGCGTGCATGACATGACGCTGCTTACCAACGCGCACCGCAATGTCGTTGGGCTAGATGGCTACGGCATCAACATCGTGGGCGAACGACCCATTCCGGAGATTTGATCATGGCAAAATTCCTCATTGTTGAAGCGCGCTTTTATGATCATCTGAACGATCTTCTGATTGCTGGCGCACGCGCAGCGCTTGAGGATGCGGGACATAGGGTTGAAGTCATCACCGTCCCTGGCGCGCTTGAAATTCCCGGCACGATTGCGATGGCGGCGGAGGCCGGACGCTATGACGCCTATGTTGCCATCGGCGTCGTTATTCGCGGCGAAACCTATCATTTTGAAATTGTTGCGGGCGAAAGCGCGCGCGGGATCATGGCGCTGACGATGGACGGCATCGCGATTGGCAACGGGATTTTGACCGTTGAAAATGAAGCCCAAGCGCTCACCCGCGCTCGTCCTGATGAAAAGGACAAGGGCGGGGAGGCTGCCAAAGCGGCGATGGCGCTACTTGAATTAAAGGGGCGCTTTGCCTGATGAACTAGGCCGCGACTGGATAGTCAGTATAGCCAACCGGCCCCGGTGAATACCATGTCGCCATAACATTATCTGCCCACGGCAAGCCTTTGGCAATCCGGGTCACCAGATCAGGGTTCGAGATATAAGGCCGCCCAAAGCTGATCGCATCGGCAAGCCCGCTTTCCAGATCATCGTGGAAATTCTCCTCACGGTATTCCTGGTTGAGCACAAGCGGATTGGTGAAGACCTTGCGGATTTCGGGCGAAACGCGCGGCACGTCGGTCTTGCCAAAATCGCCGTAATTGCGCTGTTCACGCAGTTCGAGAAAGCCAATGCCGATGGCCTGAAGTGCGGCAGCGGCGGCTGTAAACAATGGTACCGGGTTTGAGTCGTTGACGCCTTGTGTTTCACCATTGGGTGACAGGCGCACGCTGGTGCGGTCTGCGCCAACGGTATCCGCCACGGCTTGGGCGACTTCGCGGAGCAAGCGAATCCGGTTTTCGATGGGGCCGCCGTAAGCATCGTCGCGGAAATTGGCGTTATCGCGCAGGAATTGATCGATCAGATAGCCATTGGCGCTGTGGATTTGAACGCCGTCAAAGCCGGCGGCCATCGCGTTCTTTGACGCATGAACATAATCGCCGATCACACGCGGGATTTCATCAATGCCAAGTGCACGCGCGGGCGTGTAGGGTTTCTTCTCTTTGCCAGTATGCGCTGATCCGGGAGCAGTTGTTGCCGAAGACGACACCGGGGCCGCGCCGCCGAGAAAATCCGAATGCACCAGCCGCCCCATATGCCAAAGCTGGAGAATGATCCGCCCACCCGCTTCGTGTACGGCTCCGGTCACAGGCTTCCATGCTTCCACTTGCTCCACTGACCAAATGCCGGGGGCCGACGGCCAGCCTGAGCCTTCTTGGGTAATGCCTGTGGCTTCGGCGATGATCAGTCCGGCGTCGGCGCGCTGGCTGTAATAATCGGCCTTGAGCGCCGTTAGGGGCACGTGAACGCCTTCGCTGCGCCCGCGTGTCAGCGGGGCCATAAGGATACGGTTGGGCGCATGGATCGCGCCGAGTTTTATCGGATCAAACAGACTGGTCATTGGGGTTTCCTGTTGCGTTAGAAGTTGTTGGCACCGATATGGGGATGATGGAGGCAGCGCAACATCAAGAAAAACTTGGGGGTGCGCAAGCGCCGCTGCGCTTCGGGCTGACCGCGTTGCTCATCGGCAATTTGTGTCTTGCCTTTGGGCCTGTGTTTGTAAGGCTGGCTGATACCGGGCCAGTGGCTTCGGCGTTTTGGCGGATCGCGCTGGCAATCGTGCCATTGTTCGTGATTGCGCGGCTGGTGGGTGAGCCTGCCAAAGCGCTTCCCAAGCCGGTGATTGGCCTGTTCGCAGTGTCTGGCTTGCTGTTCGCGGCTGACCTTGCCGCGTGGCATCTCGGGATTTTTGAGACCAAGCTGGCCAACGCCAATCTGCTTGGCAATTCAACGAGCTTTCTGCTGCCGCTTTATGCTTTTGCTGCCGCGCGCATCTGGCCAACGCGGATGCAGGGGACGGCGCTTGCGCTCGCGACACTTGGCGCGGTGCTGCTGATGGGGCGATCCTATGAAGTGTCGCCGCAAAATCTGG